>NZ_BJDS01000015.1 GCF_005405265.1 Enterococcus songbeiensis | reverse complement strand
TTACCTGCGAAAGAAGCAGTTTTCCAAGTAGACACCTTACGTCTTCGCCTTTTCAAAGTGGCTGGTAAGCTAATTCGCAGCGGTCGAAAATTGTTTCTGAAGACGAGTTCTTCTCATGTTTACCAGAATCTGTTCTATTATCTATTGGAAAAAATTCAGCAACTCTGTTGGTAGAACTGGGAGCCAACTGAAATTTTAAAAACTTATTAATTCTAAGGGATATTTGCGCTCAAAAATAAGAAAAGTGACTCGTCATTCCTTGAATAGATCATATTTTGAGCTAATAGCGCTAGCGATATTTGAAATGTAATAACAGAAAAAGAAAAACCGATGGTTTTTCAAAATTAATGTTAAAAATCTAGAAGTATGAATAATTCAGGATCCGTAGTTCAAAAACTTTTTTTGAGGAGAATCACAATGAGCAGAATCTATAAAGTTTCGTTTGCTAGTGTTTACCCAATGTACATTCAGAAGCTCGAAAAAAAAGGGCGTACGAAAGCTGAGCTTGACGAAGCCATCGAATGGCTGACAGGATTTGATGCAGCCACCCAGCAAAAATTAATTGATGATGAGGTAACTTTTGAAGAATACTTTGATCAAGCCCAAATCAATCCGAATGCTACATTAATCAAAGGTGTCGTTTGTGGCGTTCGTGTCGAAACGATTGAAGAACCATTGATGCAAAAAATTCGTTACCTAGATAAACTAGTAGATGAATTAGCCAAGGGAAAATCTATGGAAAAAGTTCTACGTAGCTGATTAGGCACCAATCAAAAAGCACCACTTCTATTTTCCAGAAAAATTGGAAGAGAGAAGTGATGCTTTATTTCATTCAACAGGAAACACTTTAGGCTTCTGCTTTCATACGACGAACTTCTTGGATTTGTGCCAATTTTACAAATGGCAGGTAAATCAAGATAGAAATGACTAAGTTTACTGCAGCAAGAACACCGCCAGCTAAACTTTGTGTAGACAGGATACCTCCGATAATAGGTGGAGTCGTCCAAGGTGCGATGATTGAACAGGCTGGAACCAATCCGGTTGCAGTTGCAACATATGCGACAGTCACTAGAACAAGTGGAGTGAAGACATATGGAATGAACAAGATTGGGTTTAATACAACTGGTAACCCGAACATAACGGGTTCATTAATCATGAAAATACCTGGGGCAATGGATAATTTTGCTACTGTCATGTAAGCTTTGTGTTTACGAGCGACTAAGAAAATAGCAATTAAAAGACCCAAAGTTGCACCGGTACCACCTAAGTTAACAAAGGAGTCAAAGAAAGGTTTGTTAACAATAAAAGGCATTTTTTCGCCAGATTGTAGTGCTTTTACATTTGCTTCAATTGCAGGAATATTGATTGTTTGCATAAATGGATCGATGATATTTGCACCATGTAAACCAAAGAACCATAAGAATGCAGAAATAAAACCAAGTAAAAGAGCGGCAGGATACGAGTTGGCCAAGCCCATAAATGGTTCTTGAACCAATTCATAAAAAGCTGTCACGATACTAGTTACACCTGCTGCTTGGAATAATGCAGTAATAAAAGCAAAAATCGCTACTGTAATCATTGCGGGGAAGAGGGCAGCAAATGAACGAGAAACTGCAGGTGGCACACCATCAGGCATCTTGATTACTAATCGTTGATTGCCGATAAGTCTTCTGAAAATCTCAGTAGAGCAGACTGCAACGATCAATGCTAAAAATAATCCTTGTGAGCCTAGTCCAGCATTACTCAAATTTCCATCGGCATCAACTGGTAATGCACCTAGAGCGAAGAAACTAGAAACTGAAATTGCGCCTGCAGCTAAAGCATCTTTGCCATAGCTTTTTGCCAAATTATAGGCAACAGTGAAAGCAATCAGTAACGCCAAAATTGAAAAGGTACCTGAAGATAAATTATTTCCGAAAGCTTGCCATTTTCCTTCACCGAAAAGGTTGTTCATAAATGTGATATATGGTGGGATAGGTAAATTATTTATTAATACCCCGAATGATCCTAAAATCATTAATGGCATCGTGACGATAAATCCATCACGAATAGCAACTAAATGGCGTTGTGCCCCAATTTTAGAAGCAACCGGAATAAAATGTTTTTCCATAAATGCAACAAAATTATCCATGATTATCTCCTTAATAAAAGTATTCATGTTCTAGAACGGTTGAAACTGAAATCGATTTCTCATTTATAGTAGCACCAAAAAAGATAAATGACTAGTCTTTTTAAAAATAAATCCAAACATTTCTTTCGAGCATAAAAAAAGCCTTTGATCAATCGATCAAAGACTGAAAATCAAAAGATTAATCTAAAGAGCTGTATTTTACATCTAAAATGGAATAGCCGCGGGTGTCATAACGGTTATGACTCGTGGAGTAATCGATTGGTCGACCATCTTCAAGATAAATGACTTGTTCGACTTCTAAAACAGGATCATCTCTTTTGCAGCGAAGATATTCTTGATCAAAGAAATCGCTTTTTGCAGCGGAAATGGTTCGGTAGGCACCCGCAAAATGATGCCCCAAAGTTTGCAGCAGATAGTCATACACCGAGTGATGCAAAATCTCCAATGTTAATCCCGGAACCAGACTGACCGGCATAAAGGAGTGTTCAAGGACATAGGGCTTTTCATCTAAGATTCGTAAACGCATGATTTCATAGACCGGATCTTTTTCCGAGATCATTAACTTTTCCTGAATTTTTTCATCGGGAAATTTTACTTCAAAAGTGATTACTTGACTTTCAATCGGCCGATTTTGTCGTTTCATTTGATAACTGAGTCCAGCGTATTCATTAATAGGAGAAGTTTCTTTCCCCAAAAAAGGATGATTTAAAACGGTTGTTCCTGCTCCGCGTTTTGAAAAAAGCAAGCCTTCCATAATCAGAATACTGACTGCTTTTTTGATTGTTGTTCGACTGACATGAAATTCTCTAACAAGATCTGTCTGATTTGGAAGTAAACTTCCCTTGGCATAAATTTCGTTTTCAATGCGTTCTCTTAGAATATTTGCGATCTCGATATATTTTGGCAACGTATTCACCTCAAAAAAAGTATAACGACTTGTTGGAAAAGAAGCAAATAAAAGTTGAATCTGAGGGTTTCTAATGTTTCTTTTGTGGAAATACTATATAATACAGGAAAAAATAAAAGGTAGAGAAACATGAAAAAATATTTGTTTATTGGTTTAGGTTCATTGACGTTTATCATTGGCACGGCGGGAATCTTCCTCCCCGTGTTGCCAACAACTGGTTTTTATTTATTAACGGGCTTCTTTTGGATGAGAAGTTCTCCGAAACTTTATCATCGATTGACTGGTTTGAATGCGTATCAAAAATATGTGACACCATTTTTGGAAAAGAAAATGACGAGCAAAGAAAAGCAACGGATGTTTCTCATGATGGGAGTGGTCTTTCTTTTGTCCGGTATTCTAGTCCATTCCACATTTGTTCGTTGGTTGTTGGCAATTATCTATTTTTCTTTAGTTATTGGATTAAGTTTGTACTTGCGAGGAGCCAAGATGGAGGAAAGAATCCCAGAAAAAGAAACGCTTCGCTAGGATTAGTTAATCAGATAAAAGAGAATTACCGTAAATATTTACGCTATCAATCGGATAATATGCTATAATTTATTTTAGAGAATACTTTCAGGAGGTAGAAAGAGTGAAAAATATCAAACTCACAAAAAAAGAAATGCAGATCATGACGGTTCTGTGGAATACGGAAAAAGCCCTATCGGCGAGTGACATCGAACGAAACGACCCATCATTGAATAAAAATACTATCCAAGCTGTTTTGCGTAAACTGTTGAAGTATCAATTAATAGCTGTTGATGATATTGGTTACAGTGGAACGGTGCTTACTCGATTATTCAGACCGACCATTGCGCAAGAAGAATTTGTTACCAGCCAGCTTTCCTCCTTTTCAATGAAGTCACTTGTATCAAATTTTATTGAGACCAATGACGATGAAGTTGTTCTTGATGAATTAGAGCAAATGATTCAACGGAAAAAGGATGAGCTGAACGAAGGGAAATAATTTATGAATCTTTCTTTTTCTTCATTGCTTATTTCATTGTTGGCAGTTTGTTTATTGGTAATTTTGCTTCAGTTTCTGCTAACTTCTAAAAAAGCCTATCGGTTGATTCGTACAGACTTATTGTTGATTTTGGCGTTTTTTGTTTCAATGCGGTTGGTTTTCCCTGTTGAATTAGCCAATACAGTGACGGTTCCTTCAAAAACGGTATTACCAAAAATATATAGTTTTTTTGAAACGAACCTTACATTATCTGGAACGTCTGGTTCACTATTTCGTTTCTTTGCAATCATTTGGATTATAGGTGCAATTATTTCTTATATTTTGTTCTTTTTTAAATGGCTGCGACTAAAAAAATTGACCAGTGTCATCGAAGAGAGTGCCCAATCACAAGATATTCAACAACTGATTGATTCGAGTCTTTTAAAAGACACTTCTAAGAAAACGTTGGTCTATCAGTCATCATTCGTTTCTACTCCATTTATGTTAGGAATTTTTCATCCAAGAATATTTATTCCAGATAAAAGTTATTCTGAAGAGGAACGTCAAAATATTTTGCTTCATGAATACCAGCACATCAAAAATAAAGATCCTCTAAAAAAGTTTTTATTGCAGTTGATTGTCAGCAGCTATTGGTGGTTCTTCCCACTATATCTCTTCCGTAATCAAGTCCATTTTATTATTGAGTTACGTGTGGATCATCAAGTAACTTCTTCTATGACAAAAGAGGGTTATTTTAGCTATGTAGAATCTCTCGTGTCGGTAAAAAAGAAGGAGAAAAAAACGGACCCAAAACTGGCGAACAGATTGGTGACGAATTTTACTTTTTCCGATTCAAATATCCTTTCTAGACGAATCGAATTTCTTTTGGCAGGTTTTAAAAATAAGCGAACGAAACGGTACCTATTGACTTTAGCATTTATCCTGCCATTTATCGTTACCTCCTTTATCTTTGAACCTTATCGCTACAAAGAAGCCGATATTCAAGACACTCAAAAAATTGAATCCAATCAACCAGCAACATATATTTTACAAAAGGGTAATGTTTTTCGACTAATCATTGAAGGAAATGATATGGGAACTATTTCAGATTTGGATGATCCTTCCATTGAGGGAATCCCAATTATAAAAAAATAATCGAAAGAAGGTTATGACGTGAAAAAAAGAGTACTCGTTGGATTAATTGTAGGAATTATTGGGGTAAGTAGCTTTCCGCTCGTTTCATCTGCAGAAGAAGTGCCTCAGACAGAACCTCAAATTTCAGCAAGAGCGAATATTATTGGCTGGCGTTTTAAAAATATCAACGGAAAAGCGTATAAACGACAATACGATTATACCGCGGCTAAATGGTTAGGCGAATGGGTTCCAGTTTAAAAAGTAAGGAAAAAAGAATCTGATTGATTCTTTTTTCCTTACACTTATAGTATATTTTTTTACATTAAGCATAAATTGAGAATGGACTATTCAAATAAATAAAATTATAGCAAGAGCAAATGAATCGAGATTAACTGTGGGGGTGTCGAAGTGGGATTTTTGTTATTATTTTTCTTAATAGGATCAGGTGTTATCACACTGCAAAAAATCGCAATCGATCCCGAAAAGAAAACCAATAAAGTCATTTTGTCTTTTATAGTTACTGGCATCATTTATTTGATGTCAGTGTTGATATGAAATATTTCTAGCCGCATAAGATTACCTTGCAACGAGTAGTTGACGAAATGCAACTTTTTAGTTCTTGCCTTTTTTATTCAAATGAACAAGAATGGATGAGAAGGGTTGTAAATAGATGTTTAGTGAAAAATTGAAAGAGTTAAGAAAAGAAAAAGGTGTTTCTCAGGAAGCATTATCAGAATTATTAAATGTTTCCAGACAATCAATTACAAAATATGAAAATGGGACAGCACATCCAGACTTTGAAAAACTAGCGCTTATTGCAAATTATTTTGAAGTCTCATTTGGTTACCTTTTAGGAAATTTAGATAAAAAATCATTTACGAAAAAACCAATCAATGAAGGAACTCATCGAATTTCAATCATGAGCAAGATTAACGGACAGCTTTCTTCATTTTATAAATTTCAACTTGCTAATGTTTTCGGTAAAAAGAAGGGACAACCTGCTGTTCAAATGCTTGGAATTGATGCAACTACTTTTTGGGGAGAGAATATGGTTCCATTGGCTTGGTATGAGTCAATGGAAGATGGACAAAAAGAGTTACAGGAGATTTACGCTGCGTTATCTGAAGGTCAAATGAGCTATCAATTAAAATATGATGTTCCTGTCAAAAGAAAAGGTTGGTTCGATTTTGTGATTAATCGCTGAAGTTAAAATAATCCAATCTTTTAAAAGACTCTAAAAAAACTTTAGAAAAAGCGTTGTATTTTTTTGTTTCTGTGCTATGATTTTGGAAAATAAAACGGAAAGGATGATTCACATGTTTACACATTCCATGATAAATTGGCAAAACTGGCAAAGATGAAGTTGTGTGTATGCAGGTAAAGGCATAGATGCAACTTTTAGAGTATGTTCTAAAAAGCATCTATGTCGGTGAATAATCCTTTAGATTGATGACCGGCTAGCGTTTTTTCGCTATTCGGTCTTTTTTCTTTTTAGAGCATACTTTGGTGACAAAAAACTAAAATAGACCTAAGGAGAAAGTGACTATGACAATGAATGAAAAAGGATTTTATGGTGAATTTGGCGGACAATTTGTTCCTAATGAGGTAAAAGTGGCTTTGGATCAAGTTGCAGCAGCATACGAACAATATAAAGATGATCCGGAATTTTTGGCGGAATATCAGCATTATTTAAAAGATTATTCAGGGCGGGAAACGCCATTGTATTTTGCAGAATCTTTGACGAAAAAATTGGGAGGAGCAAAAATTTATCTGAAGCGTGAAGATTTGAATCACCTTGGCGCACATAAACTAAATAATGTTTTAGGACAAATTCTACTTGCAAAACGAATGGGAAAGACCAAAATCATTGCTGAAACTGGAGCTGGCCAGCACGGAGTAGCCACTGCTGCAGCTGCGGCAAAATTCGGTATGGCGTGTGAAGTATTTATGGGTGCAGAAGATGTGGCTCGTCAAAAGCTGAATGTTTTTCGAATGGAGATGTTAGGCGCCAAAGTTCATTCTGTGACCCAAGGAACTCAAACTTTAAAGGATGCGGTGGATGCCACTTTCGGCTATTTCATTGAACATTTAGAGGATACATTTTATGTTCTCGGCTCGGCTGTGGGTCCTCATCCTTATCCGACGATGGTAAAAGATTTTCAAAAAATTATCAGTGAGGAAGCAAAGAGACAAATTTTAGAAAAAGAAGGTCGCTTGCCAGATTACATTTTTGCCTGTGTAGGAGGCGGATCAAATGCAATCGGTGCATTTGCTGCGTTTATTCCTGAGCCGTCAGTAAAATTGATTGGTGTGGAAGCAGCAGGAAAGGGTGTTGATACTCCTTATCATGCCGCAACGATGACGAAAGGAGAAATTGGTATTATCGATGGCATGAATACGTATGGTCTTTTTGATAAACAAGGTGATATTTTACCGGTTTATTCCATTTCTGCAGGACTAGATTATCCTGGTGTAGGGCCTGAACATGCGTTTTTAAAAGAAACTGGCCGGGCAGAATATGTCGCTGTGACTGACAAAGAGGCAGTAGATGGATTTTTGACACTTTCGAAAACAGAGGGAATCATTCCAGCGATTGAGAGCTCACATGCGATTGCAGAAGCAATCAAGCGAGTTCCCACTTTGTCAAAAGAAGAACTGGTCATTATCAATATATCCGGACGTGGAGACAAAGACGTAGAACAGGTAGCTAAGTACCTGAATATTATTCTTTAGAAAAAAAGCCTTAATGAAGTTGTAATCAATCAATAGTCCAAACAATAGTAAAAACAGTAAGAATCATTAGTTGCGACAAACAGCAACAGGATTCTCTGGTCTTGACTATTGTTTGGGCTTTTTTTGATTTTCATTCACCAATAGGACGATTTTTTTAGCAAAAAATAGCAAATAAATTATTAAATTTTCTTAATAAAACAACAAAAAAACTGGTTCCGTTTATTTTTATTCATATTTCAATAAAAAATTGAACAAATGTCATAAATTCGTGTGAACTGGTTAAAAATTGACATTTTTTTTACTGGAAAATATGGCAAAATTAGGTAGATACGAAATAGAGATACATTATTGGGTAAATCAATGCTATTAAAAAAGCAGAAATAAAGGAGAAGAAAATGAAAAAAATTTTGATGACTGTCAGCTTTGCTGCATTGTTTCTCGCGGGTTGTCAGCAAGGACCAAATTATACAAAGAAAGATTTACAACGGTATTATGATGATATTGCAGAGACGACTTATGAACCCATTGAACAGCTTGTCAACGGAGAAATCGATGTAACAGATGAAGATAGTTTGGCAGATTTGGAAGATGAGTTTAAAGAGGCTAAAGATGATTTAACTGATATTAAAGAATCTTTGGAAAGCAATAATTCAGAGAAAAAAATAACCAATGCTTTAATCAAGCTAAATGATAAAGCATTAGATATTTATAAGAGTACGGATGATTTGGAAGCGGATGAGTATGATGTAGCTATCAAGATGCTTGATTTTCTGAAATCGTTAGAAGATGTTGGTGATGATTATTTTGATGGCGAGATTCCAGATACCTTTAAGGAAATTACTGAGAGCCTTGAGGAAAGTGAAGAATCTGGTAGTGGGTTAGAAGGACTTTTTGGTGGGGAAAGTGACGATGACTATGAAGAAGATGAAGAATACGAAGATGATGAAGAATACTATTATTCAAATGAGGATGTCGCCATCAAAGGAATGACCATTACCACTGAAGATTTTGAATTAACACTAAAAAGTGCGAAAATCGTTCCTGATTATGATGACGGTGATGCGGCTTTAATTACCTATGAAGTAAAAAATTTGAGTGATTCGGATGATCTCGATCTTGACCTGCTTTACTATTTGGGTACTTTTTATCAAACAACGGATAAAGGTCATGTGGCATTAGATGAAAGCGACCCAAGTGAAGAATATCTTGAGAGCAATGAGAAAGATCAAACTTTAAATGATAATTATTACCTTGAAATTGTAGCCCCAGGGGAAACAATGCAGGCAGCCGCTGCGTATAAATTGGCTGATAGTAAACAAAAGATTGAGTTTGAGGTAAATCCTGACTGGGACAACGAACCTGTGGGTACGATTAAGATGGATTTAGCAACGAAATAATAGAATTGTTGTTAAAATAGTATGCATCTCTTACAAATCAAGAAGGAGGAAGCAAATGGTACCTGTATTTCACAAGAAAATTTCTTATTTTAGCAATGTTCTGCTGATGATTGGCTGTCTTGTGCTTCTTGCAGGCTGCCAAGGAAATGAAACCAGAAGTTATTCAAAAAAAGAATTATACGGTTACTATGAAAAAATCAGTACGATCGTTTATGAACCAGTAGAAAAAGTTTTTGCAGACGGCTCTTCCCCAAAGAATGCGATCACGAAAAATGAAGCTCAGGAAATAGACAATAAATTAAAAATCCTCTCTGCTGATTTGGTTCACAATGCGACTCAAAAAGAATTGACCAAAGAATTATTACGCTTAAATGAACGAGGCATAGAATTCTATCAGGCAATAAAAAATGCCAAAACGACGGATTATGATCAGATGATTCAACTTTTTAGTTTTCTAAAAGCTGCACAAGATATTGGGGATACTTATTATGATGAAGAGGTTCCAGATAGCATCGTTCAGCCTTTAAAACGAATCACTGGAGGAAGTATCTTTAGTTTTACAGATGAGTGGTCAGAGGATGATTATGATTTTGAAGAAGACGATGAGAGTTATGAGGAAGCAGAAACACTTTACAAGAATAAACAAATTTCTATTCAAGACAAAATAATCCACACCCCAGGGTTTGAATTAACTGTTAATGCTGCAAAAGTTGTTTCTGATGAAGAAGGTGATCCTGCTGTCTTTATCGTTTTCAAAATGGAGAATATCAGTGAAGAGGACTATTTTAGCGCAGATTCATTCTATTCACTAGGAACAATCAGTCAAGTGACAGATAAAGAAGAGCTTGCATTGGAGGAAGTTTGGTTAGATGAAAATTATTTGGCGGAGCATCCAGAAGAAGATCAGCTCTTGTATAATTTTTATGATTTTATTTTAGGTCCCGGAGAAACAATGCAATTTGCTGTTTCCTACGGTTTGGAAGATGACCAACAAGAAATTCAATTTGTCATCAATCCAGATCAGGCAGAACAACCAGTGGGCATCATCAAGCTGAGCATTAATCCAACTCTTTGATGATTAGAAAAAGATCAGTCAAGTAAAAAAACGATAGAAGTGATGTCTATTCGTTAAAAAGAACTGCCAATTTGTAGCACGATACTTCTCTTCCCCGAGAAATCAGCGTTTCTTTAGAAAATGCTGATGCGAAGGTCGTGGCTCAGTAAATAAAATCTTTTTCAGATTGATTGAAAAACCTGTTGCAGATGATGAGCCTTCAAGGTTATATAAAACTTGTTGGTGGTGAAGGAAGTGCTATAGAAGACACTAATAACTTCATGCTCTTCAATAAATCCAGTTGATTGAGGGAGAGAAAGCTGAAAATTATTTTGATAAAGCTATGGAGATTCCAAGTTATAGGAATAATGCTAGAAATACCTTTTCAATAGGTCGTAATTTATCTAATAATTTTTTAGTAGATAAATATGCAGACTTTACTCCACTTCCTTTTAGTTCTATGTTCATCGTTATTGGTTATTCCAGGAGTCATAAAATCATAGTTGTATTCTCAAAACTATTTTATTTATTTCGATGGAATACAAGAAACCGGTGGCCCCTCCCTCCAAAAAAATAGACACAATCACGGCAGTCACCTAATGGATAGTCATAATGGGTGACTGTTTTGGTTAAAAGCCGAAAAATATAAACAGGTCTTTAAATATTATGGTATAATGACATATATATAAATCAAAGTTTATATTATCCACGTTAAGAGATAAATATAAAACAAACTTTATATTTTCAAGTGAGGTACTTATTACAAATTGGCGAGGTGAGAAGTATGTTTAATAGACCTTTTTATCTAGATCAAATTCTCAAGTTCAAAGATTCTGATTTTATAAAAATATTGACTGGGGTTCGAAGATCTGGAAAATCTTTTTTGATGAAATTATATAAACAATATCTTGAAGATTTGGGGGTCAAAGATGAAAATATAATCTATATTAATTTTGAGAGCTATGAATCTCTTTCAATAAATAGTGAAAAGAAGTTTAGAGCAGAAATAGATAAACGACTTCCTGACAATCAGGATAAACTATATTTTATGTTTGATGAAATTCAAATGATTGAAGGTTGGCAGAGAGTTGTTAATGGATTAAAAACGAGCTTCGATAGTGACATTACTATTACGGGATCTAATGCTGATATGCTGTCGGGCGAGCTGGCAACATTGTTAAGCGGTAGATACGTTGAGATTTTGGTTTATCCTTTATCATTTAGTGAATTTCTTCAGGTAAAGGAAATTAATTCAGATTCCAGACACGTAGATCAAGCCTATCTTGAATATGAGAAATATGGTGGTTTTCCATCAGTTGTCTTGGCAGATGAAGAAATAAAAGATGTAATCCTACAAGGAATATTCGACACAATAGTTCTCAATGATATCGCATTTAGAGCTGGCGTTAAAGACCCAGCAACGTTAAAAGCACTCATTAGCTTTCTTTCAGATAATGTAGGACAGCTAGTTAATTCTGCTAGACTTGCTAATACATTAACGAGTGAGGGAGTTCCTACAACAATTCCTACAATTAAGAAATACCTTGATCTCTTGGAAACTGGTTATTTATTCTACCGAGGGAAACAGTATGATATTCGTGGTCGTGAATACTTACGAACCAATGGAAAATACTTTATTGTTGATTCTGGATTAAGAAGAAATGCGGTTGGGAGAAAAGATGGGAATTACAGCAACCGTTTAGAGAACATAGTATTTATTGAATTAAAGAGAAGAGGATATCAAGTAGATATTGGCCGATTAGGAACTAAGGAAATTGACTTCATCGCTAGAAAATTAGATGAAATTCTTTATGTTCAAGTTACTTATGATCTTCCTAATAATACTCACGAGACAGATAATCTAAATAATATTATTGATAATTATAGAAAGATTCTAGTCACTGGTAGATACCAAGATATTAATCAAATAGATGGAATTGAAGTTAAATATATTGTGGATTGGTTGCTTGAAAAATAGAAAAATCTAAGTAGACAATTTACACCGTATTCATTGCTAAGTAGAATAGGGAGATAATATTATTTAAAAAGGGAAAGAGAAAAATGAAAAGAACCATGGTTTTAATGTTGGCAAGCTTTTTTGGGGCGGTTGTTCGACAAATACATCAGATAAGAGTAATAGCACTTCTAAACCTAGTTCTTCATCAACCAATACATCTACGACTGAAAAACAAGTTAATAAATTATCCGAAGATGGAAAATATGTCGCATCAGATGACTGATTTTTAGGCTCTATACTTTTTGATGTTGGTGAATCTCACTGGCATCTTTTTTATTTTCAAAAACAATAGAAAAGACAACCTGAAATCCTTTAGAATTAATTTGGCGAACCAACCCAAAAGGAGGAATCAAGATGTCCTACACTTAGCTTATCAAAGAAAGATTGGATATTCTAGATCAATCGGCTACATTTAACGAAATTTGTCTAACAAAGGAAAAATACAAAGGTCAAATCTGAAATATTCATCATGGAAAATTGCTCTATACAGCCAAAGAATCCAATCACAGTAAGAATGACGTTGTTTCAAAATACTGTACCTACCTTGAACTCACGAAACACCGTTTTAAATATAGAAGCTTGTCGGCGGACGTTTGTTGCAGTACCTCTGTAGCGAAAAAACACTGCTTTATCAATGAAAAAGTCCGTTGGTCGCCAATAATTCTAAGATTACTCTTCACCAACATCATTGGACAAAGAACCAATATTTCATCTACAACAGTTTTTTTTGACTTACTTTATATTTTTTATATCCTTTAATTGATAACCTTCGTGGTGTTTTAAAAAGAACAGTTTGGAATGAACAATAGTTTGTGACGTGTAAATTCCTTGATGACCGGAGACGAGATAACTGACGAAAGCCGCGATTACATAGTAGGGAATAGCTTCTGTTCCAAAAAGGTCAATGCCTAACATAATGGTCGTTAATGGCGCATTGGCTGCACAACCAAATACAGCAATCAGGCCTAAAGCAGCTAAGAAGGAGGGGGAAATTCCTGTGAAGCCTCCCAGCGCACTTCCCAGGCTAGAGCCAATATCAAATAATGGGGTCACTTCTCCACCTTGAAAACCCGCCCCTAATGTCAAACCTGTAAAAAATAATTTTAATATCGGATCGAAAAAGGAAGAACCACCTGCAAATGCTTCATCAATAATTCCCAAGCTCAACCCTTCATATTTTTGACCATTAAAAATAAAAATGAATGCAACAAAAATAACCGAAGCAATAAAGGCACGAAGCAGATAATTGTTCATCTTTTCTTGGTAGATTCTTTTTAACGTGTGTACCCACCAAGCAAATAAATAGCCGAAAATACCAAACAAAACAGATGCGAGCACAACAATCAAAAGAATAGATACGCTGAATTGGGGAATATCTTTGATTTGATGTAGTTCATGAGTCGTTCCCATCTGAATAGAAATAAAATTAGCTAAATATGAAGCGAGAAAGCAGGGAATCAAAGAGTTTCGTTCTAGTTTTCCAATAAAGACCATTTCCATTCCAAAAAATGCACCAGCTAAAGGAGTACCAAAGATGGAAGAAAATCCTGCGCTTATGCCAGCATGAATTAATTGTTTTCTTTTCTCTTTCTCTAATTTGAAGAAGGTCCCAGTTTTGTTCGATAAAACGCCACCGATTTGCACCGCAGATCCTTCACGACCAGCAGATCCTCCGAATAAATGGGTCAAGATGGTAAAGATAAAGGTAAATACTGCCATCCGTAATGGAACCAGTCCTTCTTTTTGAGTACTTTCAATAATTAAATTATTGCCTTTTTGTGCGCCTTTTCCATAATTTTGATAGACGTAGGCAGTCAGCACTCCGATAAATGGCAAGAAAAAAAGGAAAAAGTTATTATTTTCTCGCAACGTAGAAACAAAGTGCAAAACGCTTAATAAGTAGTGGGAAATAATTCCCATCATACTAGCAACAAAAATAACCGAGCCATAAAGCGCGCCTTCTTGTTTTAAAAAATATTTTTTTGTCTGTTCCATCGCTTTTTCCCTTTCTAAAAATCATAAAAAAAGCCGAGAAATCTACAAATAAGTTCACTTGTAGAAGTCATCAGCTCTTTTGCGGTTTTGGTTTATACCAAGGGAGACATTCATTCCCTTATTTATAGTCTATTTTTAGCATAGACTATTTGCAAAGTCAAAATATTTTCAATAAATAGATGAAAATATTTTGAAAAATCCTAAAATAAACTTGACTTAAAGTCCAGTTTAAGGTGTACACTAACCCAGAATGAAGGAGGAATACTATGATTTTAGAAACAATCAAAGGTCCAGAGGATGTAAAAAAATTATCCTCTGCACAGTTACAACTATTAGTTGATGAAGCACGACAAGCACTGCTAGAAAAGGTCAGCCATCATGGAGGACATAACGGTCCCAATCTTGGTGTTGTGGAAATGACCGTTGCAATGCACTATGTTTTTCAATCACCAGTAGATAAATTTATTTTTGATGTCTCCCATCAAAGTTATATTCATAAAATGCTGACCGGACGTGTGCAAGCATTTATTGATTCAGTACATTATGACGATGTCTCGGGTTATACAAATCCAAAAGAAAGTGAACATGATCTTTTCACGGTAGGTCACACATCAACGTCTCTTTCTTTAGCCAATGGTGTCGCAAAAGCGCGGGATTTAAAAGAGGAAACTAGTAATGTCGTTGCTGTTATCGGAGACGGATCACTTTCCGGTGGATTAGCTTATGAGGGGCTTAATAACATTATTGAGCAAGGAACAAATACAATCGTGATTGTGAATGATAACGATCAATCCATTGCCGAAAACCATGGGGGTATCTATCAAAACCTGCGCGGATTACGAGAAACAAACGGTGCGGCAGAAAATAATTTCTTTAAAGCGTTGGGCTTTGATTATCGTTATCTTGATAATGGGAATGATTTAAACGCATTGATTGCTCTGTTTGAACAGGTAAAAGATTCTGATCATCCGATTTTGCTGCATATTCATACAATCAAAGGTAAAGGGTTTAGATTTGCTGAAGAAAATCGAGAAAAATTCCATGCTGGCGGTCCATTTAGTTTGGAAACCGGGGAATACACTCGAAGAAACAGCGGGAATTCTTATGGAAGTGTCACGACCGATTTCTTAATGAAAAAAATGGCCAGTGATCCTAAAGTCGTGGCAATCAATGCTGGAACACCCATGGTTGTTTTTAATCAGGAACAGCGAAGAAAAGTCGGCAAACAGTTTGTGGATGTGGGTATTGCAGAACAGCACGCAGCAAGTATGACGGCGGGCTTAGCAAAGAATGGCGTTAAACCCATTTGGGCAGTCACATCAACTTTTATGCAACGAAGCTATGACCAAATTTCTCATGATTTAGCCTTAAACGATTTACCAGGAACAATTTTGGTTTATGGTGCCTCTGTCAATGGAATGAATGATGAGAGTCACTTGGGAATTTTTGATATTTCTTATTTGAGTCATATTCCAAACATCGTCTATCTTGCACCTACTAATATGGAAGAATACCTTGCCATGCTTGACTGGTCTATTGACCAAACGAATCATCCGGTTGCTATTCGTGTACCTGTTGGTCCGCTAAAAGAAACAGGTATTCCAGATACGACCGATTATTCTCAACTTTTCAAGAATCAAGTGATCCAAGAAGGAAAACAAGTGGCTCTTCTCGGACTTGGTAATTTTTATCAGTTGGCTGAAGAAGTAGCAGTAGGGTTGGAAGAAAAGCATGGAATCAAAGCAACCTTGATCAATCCAAGATTTATTTCGGGGTTAGATACGGAATTACTTAATCATTTGAGTGCTGACCATCAACTCGTTGTGACAATGGAAGATGGGATCATCGATGGCGGGTACGGACAAACGGTTGCCGACTATTTTGGAAACACCAAGATTAAAGTCCAAACCTATGGGCTAGAAAAAGCCTTTCATGATCGTTACAACGCAGCAGAATTACTTACTGAAAATGGCGTGACAGTGGAGAATATTCTTCAAAAGATTGTTGAAGCGTTATAAGTGGAAATTTCACACAAATACTAAAACGGGCAGAAAGAAGGTTTTCCTTTTTCTGCTCTTTTTAGTTAAGGAACAATTTGAAAATGGAAAGGATTTTTGAATACTTTCTCTATAATATTGAGGAAGCTATAGGATGTGAAATAAATTAGTCGAATCACAAAAATTACGCTATAATTTAAAAAAAAAGGAGATTTCTTATGTCTAAGAACCTAACTGCTACGCAATTTTTAGATGAATTAGAGGACCTTCAATCTGAGGACGAGCTGGATAAATATCAGCACTTTTTTACATTTGAAAAAGAAAAACAGTCGGTGCAAGATTATTTTATCGGTGTACGGATGGGGAATGTCTTCAAATTAGCCAAGAAGTTCATTCAGCTTCCACTTTCAGAAATTGAAAAGGTCTTAGAAAGCCCAATCCATGAAGCACGTGTTGGAGCTGTGAGTGTTATGGATTGGCAGGCACGAAGCAAGAAAATTACAGAAGATCAGCGTAAGCAATTATTTGAGCTTTATTTGCGCCGTCATGATCGCATTAATAATTGGGATATCGTTGATCGTAGTGCACCATGGGTGGTGGGAAGATACTTAATCGATAAACCTCGGGATGTTCTTCATGATTTAGCAAAATCACAAAATATTTGGGAACGACGAACTGCTATTGTCACCACAGGCTTTTTTATTAAGCAAGGAGAAATAAAAGATACGTTTGAAATTGCGAAGCTACTGATAAAAGATCAGGAAGATCTGATTCATAAAGCTTCTGGCTGGATGTTACGGGCAGCAGGTGATGTAGATGAGACACAGTTACTCGCATTTCTTGAAAAATATGCGCATGATATGCCACGCGTTCAATTGAGATATGCAATGGAGCATTTGAACAAAGAGCAGAAGGAACACTTTCGCACTTTATAAAAAATAATTTTTGAAGCAAGCTTATTAAAAGAGACAAGAAAGCAGAGAGGCAAATTCCAAAATTGGAAAAGTTTCTCTGTTTTTTTGGAGATAAGAATGAATTTCGTTTTTTGCCTGGATAAAAGCTTTACTTTTCAGAATATAGTTAGTAAACTAACCATATTAGGAGATGATTGAATGGGTAACACGGGCTATTTATTAATGAGCGTGTCTAAAAAATTGAGATATAAACTAAATTATGCGCTACATCCTTTAGATATTACGGTGCAGCAGTGGGCAGTGATCCAGCAGTTGAGTCATTATGACCATGCTAAGTTAATGACCGCTAATGAATTGGCAAAAATTCTTGATATGGATAAACCGACTATCTCGGCAATTATTAAACGGTTAGAAAATAAAAAACTCATATACAAACGAAAAAATAAAGCGGATAGTCGGGCTTTTGATTTATTTTTAAGTCAAGAGGGTATGGATATTTGCACAAAAGCTGTGAAAATCAGCAATCAAATTTTAGAGGAATTTACCGCCAAGCTTTCTCAAAATGAGAGTGAACGATTAAATCAAATTTTACAAAAATTAGATAGTGGGGAAGTAGTCTAATGGAAAAAATATTAGTTATCGGTGGAACAGGAAATATTGGATTTCCGCTAATAAAAGAGTTATCAAAAAATAAAAATGTTCAAGTTATTGCTGGCATTTTTCATCCTGAGAGTGCAACCACTCGCTTTGCGAACTTTGCCAATGTAGAACTGATTAAATTTGATTTTCTGAACCCAGCGACTTTTTCAAAAGCATTAGAAAATGTTGATCGAGTATTTTTTATTCGTCCTCCACAACTAGCAGATCCAAAAAAAGATATGTTTCCTTTTTTAGAGGAAGTCAAAGCAAGAAAGATAAAACAAGTCGTGTTTGTCTCCTTGATTGGCGTTGAAAAGAATCCAGTTACCCCGCATCATAAAATTGAAAAGAAAATTCTTGAATTAGGTATTCCTCATACGTTTATCCGACCAAGCTTCTTTATGCAAAATCTAAACACCACACATGTAGCAGATATTCGTGATCATCATGAATTGTACATTCCAGCCGGTAACTCAAGAACCAGTTTCATTGATACAAGAGATATTGCCGCAGTCAGTGCAAAATGCCTGTTATCGAACGATTACATAAACAAAGAACTGGAAATAACTGGAGAAAAAGCATGGACGTATAATGAAATTGCAGCGATTATGACCAATATTTTAGGGAAAACAATTAGTTACAGCAAACCAAGCTTATTGGGCTTTCGTAGGACCATGCTGCAAAGAGGAATAAAAAAAGACTACGTGAATGTGATGGTGATGCTTTACCTCATCACCCAACTTGGGAATGCAAAGAAGGTAACAGCGACAGTTGAACAAGTTTTAGGGCGAAAAGCGACTTCTTTCGAGGAATATGTGAGAGATTATCAACAAGATTTTTTGCAGAAAGAAAATAATTTTTGATTATCGTTACAAAAAAAGTTGCCAAATAAGCAACTTTGCAGTTAGAGTACCTATCATGATTTTGTATATTCCATGTACAGATAAAAATTAAAACCACTACGCTTAGCGTGACGTTCCGCAACGGATTTAAAGACGTGATAACCAAGTTTTTCGTAAAGCTTGAGTGCTTTGGTATTTGTGTCGGCTACTTCTAAAACATACGTAGTATAGGGAGTAGTCTCATGAATATAGCGGATAATTTGTGTTGCTACGCCTCTGCCTCGATGTTGACTATCTGTAGCAACAAACTCCACCGCACCCATATCTGGCAAAATTTCAAAAGGGTACGGTTTTTCCTCAAATTCGCGTCTCAAAACACGATAGGCGATCGTTCCTTTGATGAATCCAAGGTGTTTTCTAAATTCTTGCTGTTTTAATTGAACCGATGGATTTGTGCCATCACTACAGGCTGCAAAACCCAAAACGATATCATTTTCTACCGCGGCATAAAAAACTTCTGGATTAAAAATATGTGTAAAGGTTTGGGCTAATTTTTCTTTATCTTTGGAGAAAAATTTTAACCATTCATAGAAACCTTCAACAAATATCTTGCTGATTGCGGGACGAAGGTCATGGGAAGCGGTGCTGACTTTGATGATTTTCATAACGGTGAGCTCCTTTTTAGTAAGAATAGGGACTTTAAGAAAATAGCTTATTTGGAAAATGGTTAGTCAGTTGACGCAAGAGAAGATAATTAGTTATTTTTTAAGAAATAATAATCATAGGATATCTTAAATTGCTGAATAGATTACGTACAATTCATAGTATCATTTTTAAATAGGAACACTCAACTATTTATTTTATATGGGTTATTTTTGAGTCATAAATTAGTAGTAAATAAAGAAATCGTTTAATGCAAACTACAGGAAAGAAAATAGTAACTTTCATTAAGACTATACTCGATATTCTAGCATTTTTGCGGTATAACTTGATGTATGAAGACCTAAAAATTTTTTTCTCGTGTAACGCATTTATTTTCGAAAAAGTAAATAATTTTAAATACAGAAAAAACACAGATTGTCCTAGTAAAATTTCTAATGGGAGGGGAAAATATGGTTGTACGGATTTTGCTTGTCGAAGATGATGAGAATATTTGCAATACAGTAAAAACTTTTTTGACTGAAGCTGGGTATGAGGTGGATGCCTGTTCAGATGGAAATGATGCGTATGAAAAAATGTATGAAACCATCTATCAGTTGGTGATTCTGGATATCATGCTGCCGGGAATGAATGGACATGAGCTTTTACGGGAATTACGGAAGCTTAACGATACCCCTGTTTTAATGATGACAGCTCTATCTGATGATGAAAATGAGCTAAAAGCCTTTGATGAAGAGGCCGATGATTATGTAACGAAACCATTTAAAATTCAATTATTACTAAAACGGGTAGAAGCTCTGCTTCGCCGAACAGGTGCTTTATCAAAGGAGCTTCATCGGGGGAAACTGACACTTTTTCCAGAAAGTTTCAACGGAACTTATGACGGAGAAGAGTTAGGACTTACATTAAAAGAATTTGAGATTTTAATGCTGATGATTCAAAGCAAAGGGAAGACGCTCACCCACGAATTTATTTTGTCTCGTGTTTGGGGCTATGAATTTGAGGGAGACGAAAGTACAATTCATACCCACATCAAAAATTTAAGAAATAAACTGCCGGAAAATATTATTAAAACAGTACGCGGCGTGGGTTATTATTTAGAGGAGAAACCATGAGGAAAAATGGGATTTTTCTAAAAATATTCAGCTATACGATTCTTGCCATGCTGTTTTTAGTTCTTGTCACGGCGGGATTATTTTATAATCAGTTTTTCACCTTGTATCGGTCGGTGGAAAAAGAGCAAATTTTTACTTCTTATCAGCCATTAGTAAATCGAGTAAAAAACAGTGATTATGACAACATCCCGGAGGTAGCTGAAAAATTTTATAACGAGAATCAATCTTTTGAATTTGCGATTGCTAGTGGTAGAAATCAGGAAATTTACGCCACTCCTGAAGCAGATATTACAGCTGATGCACAAAAGGACTTTTATTATGTCGTTTATAAAGATGATTCCTTGGGGTATTCCATTATTGCCCAAACTCGTCCAGTTCTGACGGAATTTCATCGGGAAATGCTCTTGCGGGGATTACTTATTTTTATCTTTATTGTGATTTTGTGCTTAGTGATTGCGTATGTTTTTACAAAGCAAATTGCTGATCCCATAAAAAGGCTGGCAGAAGATACAAAGAAAATGTCTAAGCTTGAAGATATGACCCAAAGTTTGCCGAATCGTAAAGATGAATTGGGGGATTTATCCCGAGATATTCATTCAATGTATCATAAACTAAAAGAGACAATTGCCCACCAACAAAATGAGATTATCCGCGAGCGGGAGATGGAAGAAGCTCAAAGAGATTTCTTTTCAGCGGCTTCTCATGAATTGAAAACACCGATTGCTGCCACGAGTATTTTATTAGAGGGGATGCTGGCAAACATCGGAGAATATAAAAATCATCCTAAATATTTGCGGGAATGTTTGAAATTAATGGATAGGCAAAGTGAGCTGGTTTCTGAGATATTGGAATTAGTTAAACTGAACGATGGAAAAATAATTGCATCACCTGAAAAAGTAGATTTACTTTCGTCTGTCAATGAAGCTCTACTGCCATACCAGTCGTTGCTTGAAGAATCAAGACAGGTTATCAAGATAACTATTCCAGCAGAAACATTTATTCTTGCTGATGTGAACATGTTAAGAAAAGTCTTGTCCAATGTCCTAGCCAATGCGCTACAAAATTCTCCGAATGAAGCGACAATTTGTATTTGGAGTGAAGAGTATTCTGACAGTTATCGACTAAACGTCTTGAATGCACAGGCGCAAATCGATAATAAAATTTTGACAAAGATTTTTGACCCATTTTATCGAGGTGACAAAGCACGAACGGGAAAAGAACATCGCAGTGGACTAGGTCTGACCATCGTGCAAAGACTACTGAATGAAATGAATACCGAATTTAAATTAGAAAACACGGAAGAAGGCGTATTGTTTCAGGCTACTTTTCCCAAAAGTATCTAAATAAATGTAGAAACGACCATGAAATTGGTCGTTTTTTTTGTCTCTACAGAAAAACTACAGGAAATATCCAGTTTAGATACAGATAGCTTTGCCATAATAATGACCGTAGAACAAAGTTATTACTTTTAGAGGAGAAATCATATGAAAAAAGCAACTATTGAAAAAATAATCATTACCATATTACTGGTCGTTTATCTACTGATTGTTCTCAAACTATCTCTTTTTCAAGTTGAAAATTTAGGTGGACGAAGCATCAATATCATTCCATTTAGGGGCGGAGCTTCTCTAGCTGGAGCCAGTAGGTTGTTAGGAAAAGCTCTTTTATTTGTCCCATTTGGATATATGGTTACGGTCCTATCATCAAAACATCGCCATTTGCTACGCATTTTGGCAGGATCATTTTTTCTGAGTCTGACGCTTGAACTAGCGCAATATATCTTGGCTCAAGATATTTCTGATGTCGATGATTTACTTTTAAATACGGTTGGTGGTCTAGGTGGATTTTTTATCTATACTTTTGGAAGTCGATTTTTCAAAACGAAAAAAGGGTGGCGAACCACCGGCAGCTTCCTTTTGGTACTTGTAGCAGGGCTGGTTTATTTCATTGGTATACCAGAGAATAAACATGACTTTTTTGAGGAATCCGTGCTTGGTTTTGCTACGACAGATGCGCAGTCTACAATAAAAACGACTACTGATTCATCTGACTGGGCTCTTATTCTTGTTAATAAATGGCACACAATACCTAACAACTATTCGGTAGAATTAAAAGAACTATCGAATGGGCAATTAATTGATCAGCGAATTTATCCTTTTCTGCAAAAAATGTTTGATGCAGCAAGAGCAGAGAACGTTTATCCGGTAGTTGTGTCTGGATATCGAAGTACAAAAGAGCAACAGAAATTGCTGGATGAAAAAATTGCTGAGTATCAGTCTGAGGGGTACGGTAAAAATCAAGCAGAAGAAAAAGCGGAACAATGGGTTGCACTTCCTGGAACGAGTGAGCACCAACTAGGAATTGCCGTAGATATCAATGAAGATCAGCTGCGTTCTTCCTCTGAGGAGGTGTATGGCTGGTTAAAAATAAACGCCCATAAATTTGGGTTCATCAATCGTTATCCCGCAAATAAAACAACCATAACTGGAGTAATCAATGAGCCGTGGCATTATCGATATGTGGGGGTTGCTGCTGCTACAAAAATTTACGATCAAGCAATCTGTTTAGAAGAATATTTAGCGCAATAATAAACTAATTTTAGAAGGGGAAATCAGTATGAGTAAGTTAAACATCGTCATTTTATTTGGAGGAGCTTCAGAGGAACATGAAGTTTCTGTAAAATCCGCAAGAGAAATTGCCGAGCATATCAATACAGAAAAATTTCAACCAATTTATATTGGAATCACCAAAGAAGGTGCCTGGCGATTATGCGGTAGGCCAAAAATTGGCTGGGAGCAGGAGAGTTGTCAGCCAGCAATCCTTTCACCGGACAAAGCGATTCACGGATTGATTGTCTTAAAAGAAAAAGAATATCAGCTTATTCCTATTGATGTAGCTTTTTCAGCGCTTCACGGAAAAACCGGAGAGGATGGAGCAATCCAAGGATTATTTGAATTATCCGGTATTCCTTATGTAGGGTGCGGAATTGAAAGCTCCGTTATCTGTATGGATAAAGCATTGACTTACACCGTTGCCAGAAACGCCGGATTTTTAACTCCGAATTTTTCAGTCATTAATGAAGAGACAAACATTGCAGAAAAGAACTTTTCCTATCCTGTTTTTGTCAAACCTGCACGATCAGGCTCCTCCTTTGGCGTGACAAAAGTGAAAAAACAAGCAGAGTTATGGGCTGCGATTGAAGCGGCTAGGAAATATGACACCAAAATCCTGATTGAAGAAGCGGTTATCGGAGCGGAAGTTGGTTGTGCTGTCTTAGGAAACCGCGACAATCTTGTCGTTGGTGAAGTTGATCAAATTACCTTATCCCACGGTATTTTTCGTATTCATCAAGAAGAAACACCGGAAAATGGTTCAGAAAATTCTTTTTTTACCGTCCCAGCTGATATACCGGCTGAAAAAAGAAAAGAAATTCAACATACTGCTAAAGAAATTTTTCGAAGTTTAGGTTGTGAAGGACTTGCCCGTATCGATTTATTTTTGCGTGAAGACGGGCAGTTGGTAATCAATGAAATCAATACTTTACCAGGGTTCACCTCTTACAGTCGATACCCCAGAATGATGGCCGCAGCAGGTAACTCTCTTTCTCAACTGATTGAGTCCTGTATTGAGCTGGCCTTGGGGAATAGACTGAAAGTATAAATAGTTTTTTACCTATCTATGAAGAATTATGATTAATGAGGATCATAATTCTTTTTTTTGCTTTCAATGCAACCTTTTTTGTTCTTTAATTGTCTAATAGATGTAAGGAAAAAAATCATACATAGTAAAGCTGGGAGGATAGATACTTTTGACTGATGAATTGTTAGTAAAGAGAGCAAAACAGGGAGATGGTGAAGCTTTTGTCTTACTTGTTAGAAAGCAGGAAAACCGCCTTTTCAACATTGCCTACAAAATTCTTGGTAATGACCAAGATTGTGCCGACGTATTGCAGGAAACAATGTTAAAAGCATATCTACAGATCAATACGCTTAAAAATGAAGCTTATTTTCAAACTTGGCTTTGTCGTATTTTGATTAACGAATGTAAGAATCTCCTTGAAAAAAATAAACGATTTTCCACCATTGACATAGAAAAAATCAACCAAGATAAATATTATTCTCAAAATAAAATCGATGAATCAGAATTTTTGATGGAATTTATCACCAAAACATTGAATCCGATTTATAGTATTCCACTCATTTTATATTATCAAAGCGGGTTTAGCATTAAAGAAATAGGTTTGATTTTGAATGAACCGATTGGCACGATAAAGTCGAAGCTAGCTAGAGGAAAAATACTGCTTAAAAGAACATTGAAAGACTTGAAGGAGGATGAATAATTTGGATAATTTTGATGAGAAAATTAGACAAGCCATGAATACATCTAAAGAAATGCCAAGGGTTGTCCGGCAATCACTTGATGAAGTTTATTCTGAAATCGAAAATGGAATACAGAAAAAATCAACCAAAAAAACTAAAAGTAAGCACATAAACTACTTTTTCTTGTTCTCTGCAGCAATTTGTATTTTTTCCGTAATAGTATTTTCTGCTCCCATTGGTAATGCTTTGAGAAATTTTTTAAATTTTGACCAATTTACCTCTGAAAAACTTGTTCAGTCAAATTTTGTCCAATCACAAGATTATTTTGTTGAGGATCAGGGAATTATCATGCGATTAAACGAGATATATTTCGATCAAAACGAAATCGGATTGTCCTTATCTGCCGAACTTTCAGAAAAATCAAAGCTACTGAAGGATAAATATAATCAATATGTGATTAACTTTGCGATTCTTGACAAGCAAGATCATGTTTTATTCGATTTCAACAGCGGTCTAACCGAAAAGGACTATTTGCCCAAGATCAAAGGAAACTATACAGAGAATAGTAGGATAGATAAGAATAATCATACTATTGATTTTACTGTGACACAAACGCTGGAAAATACTGACTTAAGAAAAGAACTGCAGCAAGCAAAAGTAATCGTTACAAAAATATCAACGAGTGTGGGGGGAAGTACTAAAAATTCTGACTCTGATTTTCATACTGAAAAGGTCAGAGAGGATTTTGTTCAAGAGACCGGACGTTGGGAATTGCCTATTCAAAACGTGACGAAACAAGCCATGCCTTCTTTAAGGATGGAAGCTGAGAACACGGACCTTCAGTCGGATATATTTGCAAAAGTAACCCCTACAACACTTGTCCTTAATTTGAAAATTGGTGATGATGCTAAAATCACTGAAAAAGCTGCAGAAATTATTTTAAGTAATGACAGCAATGGAAAAAATTCATACAAGCAAAAAAATGGAAAACGGGTTATTTTAAACGGACAAGAATATTATCAGGCAACTTACAGTTACCCTGAATATGATGTCTATCATTCAGTATTTGTCCATATTGGTGATACAACTATTGAATTGGCCTTAAAATAAACTTCCCAACTAAATGAATTATCAATTACACCCGAATCTCTTGATAAATGAATGATTATCAGGAATATCCTACAGAATGAATAAGTAAATGTAACGACTATTGATACGCAAAAATAAATTTTTTCTAACAACTCTATTTTTCGCCAAATTTCATGATATTTTTTATAACTTGTCATAAATTGTTCACTTGAGGTTAAAGATTGACACGTTTTTGTTTTTAAATTCTTATATAATAAAACAAATGAGGCGCAATTCTACAGAACATTTTCTAATGACAAGAACGCATTACAAGTACAAATTTTAGAAAACTCTATAGGTAAAAAGTGCTCAGAATTTCTCAAGAAAAATTTAGTAAGAATAGAGTGGAAGTAATATGATTATTTGGCGAGAAAAAGGTGGATTAGTGCTGTTAGCACTTATTATCGGGAGCGTTCTAGGTTACTGGTTTATTAATCGTCTGCCATTAGGTGATTCAAATCCTATAATTTTCTTTATAGAAGGTTTGTTTACTACGCTATTAACTGCGGGAATAAATTATTTTCTGACGAAACGCTATATTTCAGATGAAGTCCAAACCCATGTGAATGAGCAGACAGGCGAACGGGTTCAAGTAAAAGATCGATCCTCACTGTTTTTCATACCAAATAATTATTGGACATGGATTTTCTTGATTTTTGGACTTGTTTTGAATGTAGCAGTTACCTTACGCATGTAGTTGTTAGATAACCAAGTGTGGTTTCCGTGAAAAAATGAACAGAAAGAAGTGACACAAATGGATCACAACAAAATGACCATCGCAGACTATTTGCAATTTTTAAAAGATGAAATTCAGTATACCGTCTTTTCAACAGTAGATAAAAATGGCATGCCTGAATCTCGTATTATTGATGTGATGCTCATAAAGGGAAATAAGTTATTCTTTTTAACCGCAAATACTAAACCATTTTATACTCAACTATTAACTCACCCATACGTTGCGATTACGGGAATAAAGGGAGAAGATACCATGTCTTCAATCTCAATCACAGTCAAAGGAAAAGTGGAAGAAATTGGGACAAAATATTTAGATGAAATTTTTGAAAAAAATGCATATCTAAATCAGATTTATCCAACACCAACGAGTAAAGAAGTGCTACGGGTCTTTGAACTAGCAAAGGGCTCTTTGGGCGTATACGATTTGCGTACGAAACCACTCTACCAAAATTTATTAGAGATTAAATAGGCATACCCGCATTTATTAGGGATAAGATCATCCAGTCGAAACCATCAAACGTTTGAGCTAGTTTCAAAAGTTGACTAGCCTCTAAAAATTTAGCCTTATAAAAACAATATATAATAGCAGGGACTGATTGCCAAAAAATTGGGTAATTTTCTCTGCTTTTTTATTTATAAAGGAAATCCAAACAATGAATTAAAAAGCCACATAGTGATATTTTTTGCACCTAATTTTTGTTACTATTAGATTACGTAGGAACCTAATTAGAATTATTTGGTGTCGTTTAGCAGCTTTAAACAGGAGGATCAGAAATATGCTATATAAAAGTGACTATTTATCACCGCTAGGTAAGCTAGATATTTTGTGTGATGAAAAAACAGTTAAAGATATTTGGTTTGAAAATCAATCGTATCATGGTTCACAATATGATTTATCAGTCATAAACAGCGGAAGCAATCAGGTCACCAAATGGGTAAAAAAGTGGTTAGAACAGTATTTTGCAGGGAAAAATCCAGAAGTAGACCAATCATTCCTTGCACCCGAAGTAACAGAATTTCGAAAAAAAGTATTGGAAATTTTAGAAGGCGTACCTTATGGTCAAACAATTACTTATAAAGAAATTGCTGATAAGATATTTAACCGAGAAAATGGCAAAAAAAGTTCTGCCCGCGCTGTTGGGGGAGCTGTTGGACACAATCCAATAACTATCTTAATTCCCTGTCATAGAGTGGTGGGAACGGATGGCTCTTTGACGGGCTATGCCGGTGGAATGAATCGCAAAATTGCATTGTTGGCTTTAGAAGGAGTAGAAAGAAAAAAATTGGAAAATATACGCATTTAAAGGAGGCATAAAATGGTCACTAACAAAGAATGGCAAGCAATTGTGGAAAATGATGAAACCTATGATGACCTGTTTCGTTACGCAGTAAAAACAACCAAGATTTTTTGCCGACCATCTTGTCATTCACGTATCCCGAATAAAGAAAATATAGAAATATATTACGATTTGAGTGAACCAGAAAAACAAGGCTATCGCCCCTGTAAAAGATGCCGACCAACAGATGAAGTAATCGATGATGTGCTGTGGGCAAAGGAGATAGAAACAATTTTACAGAAAAATTATCAATTGAATCTGACATTAGAGGAGTTATCTTATTTGGCTCGCGGATCAGAATCTCATTTGCGGCATGTTTTTAAGAAAGTAACCAACCAAACGCCGCAGCAAAGATTAATGGCTATTCGGATGGACCATGCAAAAAGAGAATTACTGAATTCAACTAAGACAATAAAAGAAATTGCTGCTGACATAGGATTACCTAATGTTTCTTATTTCATTCGAAAATTTGGCGAATATTATGGTCAATCTCCGAAACAATTTAGGTTACACAATGAGCAGAGTTAATATTCGTTTCTTATTTCAAATCCTTTTGAAGGACATGGGGCATGATGGTGATATAGTCGGCAGACGTATTGTCAGTCCTATTTATTTCACTAATCTGAGTTGGTCGCGAATACATAAGCAAAATGTCTATTGATGTTATAGTATCTTTAGGAGAATAATAAATGAAAAAAAGAGTAGTTATATTGTCGTTGTTAGCAATACTGACCATCTTCGCCGTTCTTTTCTTTACTAGAGTAAATAATGCCAATCAAACAGCACTAGATGGTACCATTCTCAACATAGAAAAAACGGATGACAGGTGTTCACTTATCCTGCTAGCAACAACTAATCCTGAAATAGAAAGAGTAGAATTAGCAGTTACTACTAAAAATTATCTGGAATTTGCTAAAGACTAAAAATCAATACATCCGTGGTCATTACCTTTGAAGGTGAATCAGCTGTTAATACTGTATCACCAGTTACTATTAACGCAACTATTCTTTCAGTCGCTTCAAAAAACTGAGGAAGTTGAATTTTAACCTGGTTGACAAGCAACTGGGCAATACACGATAATTGAATGTTTTCTATGGAAGTATCATGTTATTTCAACAAAAAAGCAGAGAAATAAACGCCAAAATGAAAATGGCGGATTTTCTCTGCTTTTTTGTTGTTGAAATATAAAGTTCATTTTTCACAAGTTATTCAGTGCATCCTTGGTATCATCGTTGGCAATACTTGTATAAAGAGTAGTGGTAGAGGTATCCTTATGGCCCAGTTGTTTTGCTGTGAGCATAAGATCCAACGTATTGAGATACAGGCGAGTTGCCATGGTATGCCGCATTTTGTGAGGAGAAATGCGAATTTTGAACATCTCAGAATATTTACCAACCATTTTTTCGATGGCAGAACCAGTCATTCTTTTGGCTTGTTTACTGCTTCTAGAAAGAAAAAATGCAGGTTCATCCTCATCTGGTTTATAACGACTTGCTCTAATTTCGATATATGCTGCGAGATATTCCATTGCTTTTGCACCAATATAAACGGCATCATCTTTAGCACCTTTACGGACAACTCGAACCCGATTTTTTTCAAAGGATAAGTCTTCTAAATCAATATTGACGACTTCTGAAAGTCGCAAACCGGAGTAGAGAATCAATGCATTGATGGCGAGGTCTCGTTCTTTGTCACGATCATAAAATTTTTTTGCCTGAGCAGAAATTTTTGTCGGATAAATTGTTTCAATAAAGTCCAGATATTCCTGCGTTTGCTCTCCTAAAAAAAGATAGTCAGAAATTTTATCTGCCCGAGCTTGTAGCGTCATTTTGACGGCAACACTTTTTACTTCATTCATCGGATTATGCTCGAGATAGGGTTTATGCCATTTATTCGCAGAACTTTCAGTCAAAAATTTAAAGAGAACCTTTAAGGCAGTGATTGCTCGTTGCACGGTCACCGTTGATAACTTAGCTTTTCTAGCTTTTTTCTTTGGTGAACTAGTCGCAACTTTTGCTTGAGCAGCGGGGGAGCGATGTGGTTTTCTCGTTTGTAAAAATGCTTTATAATCATTTAATTCCAGAACAGTCAACTTTTGCATCGATGCAATCGAGATATCAGCCGGCTTTGTTTCAGCAACCAAATGATGTTGTGTCAGATATTCAAAGAAGGGACGATAATTTTTTAGATACTCGTAAATTGTAAGAGGAGAGTACTGTCCGACTGTTTTTATCTTTACAAATTCAGAAACAAACTCGGGCATGTTTTTTAATTCATCTTGAATACATTCATAAATACGTTCTTCATCCATTCTTTTTCATTCCTTTCAATTATAGGGTAGGGAAGAGCCTATAATAATTATAATTGGTATATACCAAAAAGTCAACAAAAAAACTCATAATCTTTGATAACGCAATGATATTTTCCGATAAATAAGCAAGTACGCAAAAATAGGTCTATATGAAATTGTAAAAATATTCTAGTAAATCAAAGTCTATCTAATTTTCGGAAAAGAACCGTTTTTTAAGAAAGATTGTTATTTTATAAATAAAAAAGAGAACAAGTAAGTAAATGAATAAATCTTTGGTTTTTACTTTGCTAGGAAAAAGTTTTCCCAATAATTGTCTTAAAGAAAATCGTCAGTATTCACGAACTAGAATATTATTTTAGAATTTTCAATTCCTTATATGACTTAAAAAATTCAAACCAATTGCTAAAGGTTCATATGAAAAAAACAACCGCTATACATTAAAAATCTAATTCCTAGTTTACATAATTTTTATACAGTTGATTCGTTTCTTTTATTGCCTAAACAAAACAATTTTTATCGCTGAAAGCTATGGAAAAGAATAATTTTTTCAATAATTAACCATATTAGCAACCTGTATCTAAAAGATTAAGTATTATCATAGGTTAAGTTGCTTCATTTTCATTGAATAGCACTCGTTTTGTATGGAGGTATTTGTCTTTCTATCCATCTTTCCTGAAAATCTGTATTTTTCTGAAAGATGGATTGTTAATCGACAGAGCCTTTATACCTATAGCTAACCCCTAACTGCTTCGTATATATTCATGAAACAAAATAAATTTAGGAATACGTCATTGATTAGCTATAATTCCTGAACCAATTTTCTAAATTACTATCTAAGAAAAAATTTTTGCGGATAGTCATTTAGAAAAACAGCAGGGAAATCCTATAATTTATAGGAGAGATAAAGCAGAAAATTCCAATTTTATCCACTAAATTTTCCAATATAGCCCTGAATTCGTTCCTGTAATTTCTTTTCAACCATATCAGGAATTTCCAGAATCTTACACTCCTCACCAAGAAACAACAACCAATTGATGGCCTCTTGAATTTTTTTAGAATCATTTAAATCAATAAATACTTTTACAATGGCTGTTGACTGAAACGGTGAAGTATAAGCCAGCAGTAAATGAATTGGATGGTATTTTTTAAATTGTGAGATGGCAGTACCACTAAGCTGCAACTTGAAATTGTTTACAGGTGCTTGTTGCGTCAATAACATACGAATCTTTTTTTCTGTCCATGTGTTCTTTGAGGGTGCCAAATTAATCTCCAGAATATCTTTAACAAAAATTATTTTCTCTTCTTTTTTGTCGAGATCAAAGCCATCAATTAACCATGCTCCATTTTCTTGATAAAGGTGAAGAAGATAGATGAAGGAAGTTTCCTGTCTGTTCCCCTCTTCCACCACTATATTCAGATAAACATCTTTCAAAGCTAAACGGATGACTTTCTCTACCATAGGTGAAGGCTGATCGCTGAGTTCGAGCAGCTCCGGATTTTTAGCATTAGTGCTCGCAAACTGAATCAACTGATTCAAAATAATCAATTCCTCCTGCTGACTTTCAGAAAGCAGTCCTAATAATTTTTCGGTCAAAGACTGGCGACTTTTTAAATAAGGAAGCTGCTGATTGCGTGTAGCCATAAAAGCAAGAAAAAGCGCCTTTACCTCATCGTCTTTGAACCGAATCGCAGGTAAAAGAGAATTTTGGATAACGGAATAGCCGCCATCTCGACCAACTTCTGAGACCAAGGGCATACCACTGGCCTCAATTTCTCGCACATCGCGAATAGCTGTCGCGCGGGAAACTTGAAACTCGGTCATTAATTCAGAAATTGTAAAATGACCACGATTGTTGATATAGCGCATCATTGTATTGATTCGTTCTACTTTTTTCATCCCGACTCCTTAAACAGTATCACTTTTTGATATGATTAAGGTTTATTATAACCTTGTCAGCAAGAATGGCAATAAAAACAAAGGTGGAATTAAAATGACAGACTATAAATTACAATCAAAAGCAAGTTTCAACGTTGCCGGAACAGGCGTAGAATTAAAAAGCCATTACACAGATTTTATGGGGATCAATCAAGAAAAAGCAGATTTTTATAAAAAAATTCAAACAAACGGAACTTTTGATAAATTGAAATCAGTAGCAAAAACACCAGAATTATTTCTAGTAAATGAAGCTTATGACGATAAAATGATGTATTACTTCGGAGTACAGACGGATGAAACATTGCCGGAAGTCACTCGGAACATTGAATTTCCTGCAAGCGAATATCTTATTATCTCTGGAACTTCTTCTGATATTGAATCTTTGGCTATGCAATTGACAGGCAGTGCTTTTGGAGACGTTCTGATGAATCTTTCTGACTATGCCTATGTAGGTGGTCCTAATACTGTCGTTGTGAATGAACAAAAAGAAAATCAGGTAACGGGTGAAATTTGGATTCCAGTGGTAAAACAATAATCAAAAAAAGTGTATCTGGACTTGAAAATCCGGATACACTTTTTAGGTTAATCAATTAATCGTTCTGGCATCATATTGATTAAAAATTCCCAGACACCATCATGTAAAAGCAGTTCCTCACGGTCATACTGGCTAAGACGGGTGCGTAATAGTTCTTCTTGATTATTCAAGACCTTACTTGGCCAATGAGGATCAATCAAGATTGCCCGTCCAATCGCAACAAAATCTGCTTGTTTTAAGACATTTTCTGCATCCTTTTTGGTTCGGACATTCCCTACACCAATCAAAGGTAGCCGATGATCAATTTTCTCTGCCACATAATCCATCATTGCTTTGTCTTGGTAGTTTTCACTAACAGAGACTTTCGCAAAATCGTTAAGAGAAAGATGTAGGTAATCCAGTTTTTTATTTGCTAATTGATCGATAAGGAACAAAGTATCATCAAATCGAATCCCTGGCGTTTCATATTCTTCTGGAGAAAAACGATACCCCACAATAAAGTCTTCCGCGTCGCTTTTATCCACTGTTTCCAAGACCTTATCTACCAATAAATCAATAAAATGAAATCTTTTATCTAACGTACCGCCCCATTCGTCTTCCCTACGGTTGGAATGAGGAGAAAAGAATTGCTGAATTAAATAAGTGTTGGCTCCATGCAGCTCAACCCCGTCAAACCCTGCTTTAATGGCTCTTTCAGTAGCCTTTGCAAAATTATCAATCAAGGTGTAAATTTCTTCTGAAGTCATTTCACGAGGTGTTTCTGCCTTTGGACGTTCAGCGGCAACCGCGCTGGGTGCGATAGTTTGGGTTCCCCGCAAAATCGCTGAGTTTGTCATTCGTCCTCCATGAAAAATTTGCAGAATGGCTTTCGTACCATTTTCTTTGATGGTTGAAGCCAATTTTGCTAACCCGGGAATAAAACGGTCATCATACACGCCTAACTCCCCTTCCCAGCCTTTTCCATCTTCTTGAACGTTTGCTGCACCAGTAATTACTATGCCAGCTTCACCAGAGCGCAAGCCATAATATTCCCGTTCATCTTGCGTTACTACCCCATCATAAAAAGACATTTTTGTAGTCATTGGTGCCATAACGATCCGATTTTTTACTGACAATCCTCTTGGAAACGTAAACGTTCCGTCTATTTTTGTCATTCTTATCCATCCTTTTATTTTTCATTACTCTAGTTATAACATTCTTTCCTCACTTTTTAAAAGAATGTTGTTTTTGGAAGAGATTTCACCTAAGTAAGGTGTATTTTAAAATTAGTTAATATCTATCAGTCACAGAAAGATTTTATCTTGTTTACTATGCCGAAATTAAAAGCCGCTTCTCCTAAAAAAAGGAAAAACGACCCAAGTTGTCTATTTTTGATTATCTGCCTTTAACCAATGGTTCTGCTTGTTGGTTTTTCTTTCGTTGGATATAAACGAGATCCAACAATAGTCCCACAACAGCTAGTACAATTGCTGTGTAGAAGGCTTGGGTAAAGTCACCATTGTGGTTCGCTGCCATCCCGGTTGCAACTTTTGGTCCAAAAAAGGCTGCCGTCGAATACCCGATAAAAACGATACCGTAGTTGACACCTTGATTGACAGGACCGTAGTTTTCCATAACCATTGATGGAAAAACTCCCATCACGCCACCAAAACATAGACCTAAGCCGATAATACCGATAGCAAAAGCTGCCGTTCCCGAAAGCAAAGCTAATACTAATAGTGAACAAGCCACCACAGTATAGATAATCAGCAACGTTTTTGTCCGCCCAAGACGATCAGAGACGGTTCCCCAAAGAACGCGACCCAAGCAATTGCTTAGAGAATAAAGACTTACGTAAAACGCAGCAGCTGCCGCAGTTAAACCAAACATTTCTTGTCCAATGACTGCAGCATTTGATGCAATCATCAATCCGGAGAATGCACCGACGCCCAGCATAAAAATAATTAAATAAAATTCTGGTGTTTGCAACATCTTTTTCCAATTTTTATTAATTGAACTATTGCCACTTTTTACAACCGGCGCTGTCCATCCCTTTGGCTTGAAGTCAGTCGGTGCATTTTTAATAAAGAAATTGGCAACGACAACGACAAGTATATAGGCGATTCCTAACATCCGAAATGCGTACAACGCATCCTGTGATTCAATCAGACTATTGGCAATTGGTGCAGCAATAATTGCAGCCCCCCCCATTCCTGCTGTGATTAGTCCGGATGCTAAGCCACGTTTGTCTGGAAACAAGCGTAAGGTGTTGCTTAGGCAAGCAGAATAAGCAAATCCTTGCCCCAAACCAGCTAAAATACCATAAGTAAGATAAAGCATCCCTGGCGAATTTACTAGTCCAGTCAAGAAAAATCCTACGCCGAAAAGAATCCCACCAAAGAAAATCGTCCATTTGGCTAACCCTCTATCTGTTAGAAACCCACCAAGAATCATAGTGATTGGTCCAACAGCGGCATTAATAGTAAACGCCAACATAATTTCTGACATGCTCCAACCCTTTAATTGACTTAGTGGACCTGCAAAAACGCTAAACGCATACACTGCACCAGTACACAGCAAGACTGCTGTTGAAGCAATTAGAACTGGCCAGCGATTCAATGATTTATTTTCCATTTTCTTCCTCCATTGCTATTATTGTTACAAAATTCACATGGATTTTTAAAACCGCTAAACGAACAATCCATTTACTAAATCAATGAGCATTTTTCTACTCACTGATTTAGCAAATTTTTTCCTACACTATGGATGAATCATTTATTCAAAAAAATCTTTGATTGCCGTTTTCCCAGCGATTCGTCCAAAGGTAAAGATATCCGTTAAGGAATTTCCTCCCAAACGATTTCCTGCGTGAATTCCACCGGCAACTTCCCCGGCAGCATATAATCCAGAAATTTGTTTTCCATTTTTGTCTAAAACATGTGTCTGCGTATCAATCTTCAATCCACCCATAGTGTGGTGAACAGCTGGTTTTCTTGGTGTTGCATAGAATGGTGCTTTCGTAACTTTTAGATCGAAAACATCTTTGCCAAACTCAGGATCATTTCCTGCATCTACATAAGAGTTATATTTTTCAATCGTGTCTTTCAGAGTTGCTGGGTCCATTCCAAGTTGCTCTGCTAACCCTTCAATCGTTTCTGATCGGAATAAGGTTCCTGCAGCAACTTGTTTGTCTAATTTTTCTTGATTTGTATTGTAAGCTGTTTTTTTAATTTCATCATCGGCAATCAAGTAAAACAGACTGCCGTTATCAATGGCCGCTTGAGTCAGAACATCCCGACTTTCATACTCATTAACGAACCGTTTGCCTTTTTGATTAACCATAACAAAGTTTGCTGGCGGTACCTGTAACCCGCTGAATAGTGCTCCGGTATTCGGATCAGAAACAGGCATCATTTGTGAAAAGCCCATACCTACTAAATCCGCTCCCGCACTTTCACCTAGTTTGATTCCGTCACCGGTAATCGCAGGTGAATTCGATGTTTTAATGTCGTCATCAATTTGTGTCCAGTAAGTATTGTATTGTTTCAACATTTTCGTGTTGGCACCAAAACCACCTGAAGCCAAAACCACTGCTTTTGCATGAATCGTGACTTTTTGATTATTAATGCCTCGACCAATAAGACCTACTACCTTGCCATCTTCAATCAGTAATTCTTTGACTGGTGTATCGGTCAGAATTGTGCCGCCATTTTTCTCAACGAACTCTTTCAATGCAGAGATAAAGGCAAAGCCTTCACTTTTAAGAGGTTTGTGTCCCCGACGCCATTTTGCACCAACAGGCATATCCACGTGATTTTTATCGAACGCTACGCCAACTTCTTCCAACCATTCGACTGATTCCAATGCATGATCCGTTAAGATTTTTACAAGATCGTATTGACCATAAATGACATTTCCTTTTAAGTCTGTCCGTTTTCCGCCAAGATACGTTTGGATTCGATGCCAAATTGAGGAGTCAAAAAGATATTCTTTCGTGTCCGTAGTTTCCTTCAAATAAGCATTGATTTGTTGTTTCAATGTTTTAAAATCGGCTAAATATTCTGGATCGATCGTACTTTCATCTAGATGCAGCATTTCTTCCAATGTTGCACTTTCACCCGGCAAAGCATCAAAGCTATTTTGCCAAGCAGGATCCGCTGCATTCATTGGTCCTCCAGCTCGAACTGTATTTCCGCCAAGTGCAGGGAATTTTTCGACGAGGATTACTTTTTTTCCAGCCTGTAAAACACTGGCTGCCGCACTTAAACCTGCGCCACCACCACCGACAACAACAACATCTGTTGTGTATTCTACCGCTTTTGTTTGAGGAATGAAGCCGGTTTTGGGGCGCTTTCTTAAAGCATCCGGATTTGCTCCGGCAAGTTGTACCGCCTTTGCCACGCCATCAACTACCCCGTGACTGGTGACTGATGCCCCAGAAACGGCATCGACATTCAGGGTTTGCCCATCAATGATTTCTTGGGGAATTCGAGTAAAGACAATATCTGCAATTCCTTCTGATTCACCTGATGTATCGATATCGATTGCTTCGATTCGATCATCGCTTAAAGTGACAGTCATTGGTAGATTTCCGTTATGTCCCACCGCCGTCACTTCATATTTTCCTGGTTCAAAGGTGATATTTTCTGGAACATTCAATAAATTGGCAATTTCTGTAAAACGGATGAATTTTCGGAAACAGCTTTCTAGAAATTCAATCGTTCTAACATCCTTCAAATTACCATCTTCATCAAAGGCTTGTTGCGCACGACCTAGTAAAAATTCGCTCCCTGGCATAACCGAAGCATTTACTCCCGGTGCGTCCAAAATTTGCCGTAAATGCAATTGTGCGCGGGATGATCCTTGAACATCATAAGAAGCTCCAACAATCATAACTGGTTTACCATCGAAAGGATGGATATTGAAGGACAACCATTCTAAAACGCTCTTTAATGCAGAAGGAACGGAATGATTGTGTTCAGGTGTCGCAATGATGACTCCATCGGCTTCGCTGATTTTTTGGTTGAGGGTTTGGATGACTGGGCTTTCTGTTTGATCGTCTGTTTCATTAAACATTGGTACATTTTTGATTTCTAAAATTTCAATTTCAGCAGAATCTGCGAAATGTTTTTTCATGAATTGCACAAGTGTTCGATTATACGAATGATTGGCATTTGTTCCGATAAGTGCTGCATATTTCATTTTACTTCCTCCTCACTAGACTTCCCATGAAAATGGTTTGGTTTGTTTTTTACTGCGATCCTTTAACAATTGGTTGGTCAAGGTCACAAAATGCAAAAACTCATTAAAATCTTCTTCCAGTTCCGCAACCTTCTCTTGATCCTTCAGGTTTCCTTCTTCATCAAAGGCTTGTTCCGAATGACCTAATAAAAATTCGGCACTTGGCATAAGACGGGCTTTCAATTCTGGCGCATCTAAAATTTGACGCAAATGTGCTTGAGCCCGAGAAGACCCCAACGAACCCAATGAAGCCCCCGTTACCATCACAGGTTTATCAATTAATGGTTGTGTCGTATAAGATAGCCATTCCAAAACACTTTTTAAAGCAGCAGGAATTGTGTGATCATATTCTGGTGTACTGATAATCACACCATCAGCTTTGGTAATCTTATTTGATAGTTCTTGGACTGCTACTGGTGGTGTTTTATCTTCCGGCTCATCAAAAGCTGGGATATCTTTGATCTCACAAAGTTCGATGGTTGCTTGATCAGAAAAATGTCTTTGGATAAACTGTAATAATTTTCGATTGGTGGAACGATCCGAGTTTGTTCCAACGATTCCGATAAGTTTCATTTAAAAACTTCCTTTCAAAATTAAATGTGATATATTTAACAATATTGAAGAAAAAAATTTATGTTGCTCAAAAAATGCGCAAATAACTTTTTTATTTTTCTTCTGTTTTGTAGTAAATATCGTTTCCATTTACTTAAGGTCAGTCTAATCCTTACACAACTGTTTGTGAAATATTTATTTAACTATCATGCTATAAGTATTTTGTTATAATGAAAAGAAACTGGAGGGATACTCATGGCTCTAAAAGACTCACCGGTGATGCTGCATTATTTAGATATTCTTCTAAAGCACGGAAATTACACCAAAGCAGCCAAAGATTTATTTATTTCGCAGCCTTATTTAACCCAAGCGATTCAAAAAGTAGAACAAGAATTAGGAACAGAGATTATTAATCGTCATACCGGTCACCTGCAATTGACAGAGGCTGGCAAGGTTTACTATCAATATTTAGAAACCCTCGAAATGGAGGCCTCTCAACTTCAAAAGAAATTGGAGCTATATACTGATCCCGATCAAACAAAAATTCGAGTCGGCATCTTGTCTAGCTTAGGGATTTTTCTCCTGCCGCTTTTTCTGCCGGAATACCAGCAAAATAATCCAACAGTAAAATTGTTGTTGGATGAGAAGTTGCCAAAAACCAATGAAAGTAAGGTGTTGAAAGGCGAAACGAATTTTTACATCGGTCAAAATCCCGAGACCGTTTCCCCAAATCTAAAGGTTTACGAGTGTTCAAAAGAAAATTACTATGGTATCATTCCCGACTCTTCTCGTTTTTACCAAGCAGGTATTCGCTTATTAGACCTAAAATCGATTGCAATAAAGGACTTGCTGCAAGAAAAATTTGTGCTGACTTCCAGTGGATCAGCGATTCGTCGTCAAATGGATCAGCTCTTTCAAAAATATAAAATTGAACCCGCAATTTCCCTAGAAAGCGATAATATCTATACAGTGGTGGAACTTGCTAAAAACGGTCTTGGGTTAGCCATTGCTCCGGAAAGTGTAATTTATTCTCTTAAACCCGGAAACTATAATTTGTTTCCGGTTACCGAATTATCCCTGAGCTATTTCATTGCTCATCGTATGGATAAGACGCTCTCAAAAGCCGAAGAAAATTTTGTCACTGCTTTTTTAAAAGGCATTCAACAACAAAATTTTTCTTCTTTATTTCAAGACTAGCTAACCAACAACTAAAAAAACTTACGAGGTAACTATGGCTACATTACTCTTATTTTTCATTTATATTGCTTTTATTGGACTAGGCATACCCGACTCCCTATTAGGTACTGCTTGGCCGGCGATTTATCAAGATTTTCAAGTTCCGATTGCTTCCCTTAACATCCTAACATTGGTCCTGCAAGGAGCGACAGTTATCGCTAGTTTGAACAGTGCACGCTTGATTAGAACATTGGGAACCAACAAAACGGTAGTTATCAGTACCTTTGCCACAGCAATCGGTTTATTCGGCTTTTCTTTAGCTCCGAATTTTCTCTGGCTGGTCTTTTGCTCCATTCCCTTGGGTTTAGGTGGAGGCGCAATTGATGCTACACTGAATAATTATGTTGCTCTTCACTATCAAGCGATTCACATGAATTTTCTCCATTGTTTTTATGGTATCGGAATCACTATGAGTCCTCTGCTGATGAGTCAGATTTTAGGTGGCGGCCAAAGCTGGCACCAAGGATACCGTTTAATGTTTTTTGTACAATTAGTGATCGCTTTTTTGATGGTTTTCAGCCAACCCTTATGGGGAAAGGTTCAGGCAAAATGGGCGCAGGTTCAAGAAGAAAGCCAACCAAAACAAATTTCTTTGTTTCACCTAAGCAAAAATCCTAAAGTCCGCTTGGTGTGGCTTGTCTTTATTAGCTCTTGTGGATTGGAATTTACTAGTGGCATATGGGGCGCCAGCTATTTTGTTCAGGTTCGGGAAATACCGGTTGCCGCCGCTGCCGGTGTTTTAACCTTTTATTACTTGGGAATGACAATAGGTCGCTTTTTCTCCGGTGTCCTTTCCCGTTTTTTAACTACTTGGCAGATTATTTTTATCGGTGAGGGAATTATCTTTGGGGCTTTACTTCTACTCATTTTTCCCCTTCCACAAACGTTTGCCGCTTTGCCCTTATTTTTTATTGGTTTGGGCAATGGCCCGCTTTTTCCAAATTTCACGCATTTAACGCCAAAAACCTTTGGAAGGAACTATTCTCAAGCAGTGATTGGTTCACAAATGGCTGCTGCTTATATTGGTGTCATGCTGATTCCCCCTTTATTTGGTTGGCTCGCAGATCAATGGTCACTGCACTTATTTCCTTTCTTTCTTTTGCTCCTGACCATTTTGCTGACAGCTGCCAGTTATCTTCTAAAAAATGAAAAAAATGCAAACAAAAATTCCTCCGATTAACACGATCAGAGGAATTTTTGTTTTATACAGTTATATAGACAAAGCTTAATGTGTTGTTCCAACATTCAACTGAATGTCTTCTTTTTGTGTAACTGCAGCTTCAATCGCTAATTCAATGGTTTTTGCGATGGTAGTAATTGGCATTGATGGCGTATCTGCAGGTTTCCCCACTGCTTGACTTGTTTCAAAAGGTACGTGGATAAATCCTCCTTTAACAGTAGGAAATTCGTTGGCAATCGTGTACAACAAATTGTACATAATTTCGTTGCAGACAAAAGTTCCGGCAGTATAGGAAATGTAACCGGGCAGTCCATGATCATTGACATGTTTGACCATCGCTTTGATTGGTAAGGAAGTAAAATATGCTGTTTCGCCATCCTCCTGGACTTTAGCCCCTGCTGGCTGATTTCCTTTATTATCAGGAATCCGAGCTTCAATTAAATTGATTGCTACCCGTTCAAAAGAGACAGAGGCCCGACCCCCTGCCTGTCCGACACAAATAACGATATCAGGCGTTTCTTTTTGAATCGCTGTGCGAACTTTTTCTCCACTTTCGCCAAAAACAGTCGGTACTTCCAGCTTAATGATTTCTGCCCCAGCAATCTCATTAGGTAATAATTTAACTGCTTCATATGCAGGATTGACTTTTTCTCCGCCAAACGGATCAAAGCCGGTAACTAAAACTTTCATGTTCATCCAACCTTTCTTATTTGAAAATCAACATATAAACAATTTGGAAGACCAGCATAAACAAAGCGACAAAAATTTGATTTTTTATAACACCATATTTATCCTTCATTTCCAAAATAGCAACAGGTACAATGTTAAAATTGGCTGCCATTGGCGTCATCAATGTTCCGCAAAAACCGCAACTTAACGCCACCATTACAACCAATGCCGGATCTGCCCCATAGGCTAGTACAAAGGGCGCACCAATTCCGACAGTCATTACGGTGATTGCAGCAAAGGCATTTCCCATGATGATTGTAAAAATAACCATGCCTAGAGCATAGATAATGATTCCTACCGTCATGTTCCCTTTTGGCACGATTTCGCTCACTCCATTGGAAATAACTTCACCAACACCAGCCTGAGTAAATACCGCTCCTAATGAAGCCAAGAGCATCGGCAGCATGGATAACGGACCAACTGTTCCTAACATTTCCACCGCATCTTTGAAAAAAGTCGCCGGCTTATTATCTTTTGAAAAGAGCATCATTAAAACAATTGCCAGTAACACGCCAAGACCAACACCAACTAAAGCACCAAGCTTAGTGAACAAAGCAATAATAATTGCAACAAAACCAATACTCAACGCCGGCAGAAAAATCCGATTACCGATTTTATTTGCCATGTTTTCCATGTATTCTTTGCTTGCAGCATGACTTTTTCCTTTTGTCACTTTTTGCAAGATTGCTGGAATCGTCATCACTAAAATCAATACCCCAACCCAAACACTAGGAATCCAACGCCCAAAACCAATTACGATTCCTAAAATCAACCAAAAAATACCCGTACCAAACCGATTTTTATTGCTGTGATCCAATAAATTATAGATTCCTGTACCTGCTGAGATCAACCCCATGACAAGATAAATGATCTCCAAAAGCTTCTCACTTAATAATACCTCTGAACTTGAAAAAAAGGTCATTTTATTTCTCCTCCTTTTCGCCATAATATTTTTTCATCAAACGTTTATCTTTAAAATAAAAATAAAGACAAGCAACGACTAAAGCCACAAGAGCAACGGGAATCTCAACGACCATCAAACGGACGAGTGAGACTTCATAGCCTAAACTTTTTAATGTAGACTGTACTAGCAATGCTCCTGCGCCACCGATAAATAAATTCTGTCCGAAAAACCAAGTGATATTTTCCATGGCGGAAGACATCCCTTTTAAGTCTTCGGAATAATTTTCATTTTCCGGCATTTTTTTCGATTCCACAGCGCCTTCCATCATCGGATAGACAATCGGACGGACGAATCCAGCGACACCGCCAAAGCTAACGTTAAATGCCGCAAAGATTGTACGAAACACCCCGTAAATCATCAAAATCGTACTGGTATTTACACGTTTTGCTTTTTTTATCAAGCGAGCAGCTGATTCTTTTAATCCATTTCTTTCCAAAGTTCCGGTTGCCAACATAATAATAATAAAAATAGCCATTCCTCTATTCGCAACGAAGCTCGTTCCCAAGGTCTCCAGCATTGCCGTAAATCCTAATCCACTGACTAGCGCTGTTGCGATCAGCGCAACCACAACAATCAGAATCGAATCCAACTTAAGTGCAAAGCCAATGATAACGATGACGACACCAATTAAACTTAAAATATTTGCATCCAATAAATGATTCCTACCTTTCATTAAACTAAAATCTATTCTACAGTAGTTTGAAAAAACTTCAACTAGACTGAAAATTTCCTTATTTTTTGCTGAAAAAAAACAAACCGTAACTAATAGTGTGTTTCTTTAGTAATCGACACTAAAAACGGTGTTTCATTGACAAATAGCAGAAACAACTATATAATTGCTTGCGCAAGCATAATTAACCGTTCGCTTACTGCTCACCTTTTGATTGGAGGATTTTTTATGAAAAAAAATAAACGCTGGATGATGCTGGCGATTTATGGCGCTACTTTTATGACCGCCATTGAGTCAACCATTGTGGTCACTGCTGCTAATGACATCTTTAAAAGTTTCAATAATCAAAATGACTCTGTTTCATTATTATTTTCGAGTTATCTCTTTGCCAGTGCAATTGCCACACCCTTTTTAAGTCATTGGGCCGATCAAATAGGAAAGAAAAAAATTTTTCTTTTCGGTTTAGCTCTATTTACTTTGGGAACGATGCTTTGCGGACTTTCGACTTCTTACCTCAGCCTAATTATTTTTCGAGTGATTCAAGGTATCGGTTCGGGTGGGATTCTACCTATTACCTTTGCCTTGATTGGTGATTTATTCGATTTAGAACAGCGGGGCAAAATCATGGGCTTGAATAATTCTGCATGGGGAATCACCTCTCTGATTGCTCCTTTACTAGGAGGAATGTTGGTATCCAATTTTACTTGGCACTGGATTTTTTTCATTAATATTCCTTTTGGGATCGCGGTGTTCCTAATCGTGTTTTTCGTCTATCATGAAAAAAAGCAGCCAATAAAAAAAGAAAAAAACAGCCATTATCTTCGCCAACAGGTCATTTTTGCTGTGCTGCTATTTCTTATGCTTACAAGTATCCAACTAATGACAACAAATCTGCTTCTTGGGGCACTACTCTTTCTATTCGGGTGTGGATTACTTTGGGGATTTATCAAATTAGAACGAAAAGAAAAAATGCCGATTCTTCCCCTCACGACGTTTAGAAAGAAAAATTTTCTACTGTTTGTTGCAGTGATTTTTTTGATTAACGGGGCACTTATCGGGTTTCAAGTCTACGTACCATTATGGGTCCAAACTGAATTGCACTTCACCCCCACCTTGGCCGGTCTTGCTTTACTTCCTTCCTCGATCCTGTTCATTACCGGTTCTTATTTCTCTGCACAGCTTGCTGGTTATTTTGGTAAGAAAAAAATTTTGCTCCTTTCTTTAACACTTATTTTAGGTATTTTTGGGATTATGAGCTTTTTGCCTGCCTCAGCTTCTTATCTTATTCTTTTGTTATTAGCAGGATTTTCTGGGCTTGGCATCGGTCTAGCTTTTACAATCAGCCTGATCACTGCCCAGTCAAATGCCACGGAGGAAAATATCAGTACTGTCTCAGGATTTATTACCTTGTGTCGAACCTTAGGACAAAGTTTCATGATTACACTTTTAGGAATCTTTTATAGCTTTGGGTTTGCCCATGATTCTCAGACTTTGACTGGCTATCACCTCGTATTTCTTTTTTCAGCTCTCATCATTGGTGGCATCCTATTCCTGATCCTGCCTCGTAAAATTGAGAATTTCTAAAAATAGCTTTTAAAAATTTGAAAAATCGGCAGCCATTAAAATCGATAGCGAATGCTTTTCCCATCTTCAGACAAATCCTATTTTTGGCTATTTTAGTTTATCTCATGCTATACTTTCATTGGTAACGATTTCAACGGCATGTTAGGAGGAAAAAAAATGAAACAAGCATTTCCGTTTTTGACGTATAGTGGTCAGGCCGAAGCTGCGATTAATTGGTATCATCTAGCCTTTCCAAGTTCTGAAATTACCAAGTTAAACCGGTATGGGGAAGCCAGCAAAGATGAACCAAATCTTATTCTCGAAGGGGAACTGAAACTAGGTAATTTAGTGATTGGATTTTTAGATATGACTAAGGATTCTCCAGCACCAATCTCCAATTGGGCAACATCTATTTTAATTGAGGTAGACGGACAGACTGAATTTGATCAAGCGTTCAATACGCTAAAAGATGGTGGCACCATAATAATGCATGAAAAGAATTTTGATAAATATACTGAGATTTGTTGGGTTACCGACAAGTTTGGATTTACTTGGCAGTTGCTTTTTTAAACCTTTTGCAATCAACTAAAAAAGAAAATGCCATTTGTCTCTCCTGTTCATTGGAGATCAAATGGCGTTTTTTTCTGGTCCTCACAGCCAAAAAGTTTCCCACCTATCGAACGGAAAATAAAATAACTCAAAATGAAAAAAATCCACAGCTGTTATCGTGTCTAAGACAACAACTGTGGATTTTTATGATATAAACAAGTTATTCGACTAGCGACTCTTTTATTTTACAAAATCAGCCGCTTGGATTCCTGCTTGTCGGCCAAAAATAATAATTTCAGCTACAGAGTTTCCACCGATTCTGTTTTGTCCATGAAGGCCACCCGTTACTTCACCAGCAGCGAACAATCCTGGGATTGTTTCTCCATCTTTTTTCAATACTTCAGTTTTACTGTTGATTTTTACGCCACCCATTGTGTAATGGATTCCTGGTGCTATTTTAATTGCGTAAAATGGTCCTGTACTCAAATCATGATCCATCGCAGTTGTCCGATTAAAAGTGGTATCTTTTTTATCCGCAACGGCTTTGTTCCATGTATCAACGGTTTTTACTAAATCGTCCCCAGAAAATTTAAGTTTTTCACTTAATTCAGCAACTGTTTTTCCTTCAACAACGTATCCTTGCTTGTCATAAAACTCGATAGCTGTTGCCCGATCACGAACACCTTGATCAAAAACCAAGTAAGCTGCTTTAGCAGGTAACTTATTGATTGCTGCGGTAACATTGTCCCGGGTATCCAACTCATTTACAAAGCGATTTCCGTTCTCATCAACAAGAATGGCGCCTTCTCCACGAACAGCTTCTCCAATCAGTACGCCTTTGTCTTGTTGCACTGTAGGATGGACTTGGATTTGATCCATATCAACAGTATAGCCGCCAACGGATTCAATCATTTTGATTCCGTCTCCGGTGCTTCCTTCTTGATTGGTGGTTACGATTCCTTTTAAATCAGGTCGAACTTCTTCAATCATTTCAGCGCTGGCACCAAAACCACCAGTTGCTACAATAACTGCTTTTCCTGAGATTTCTTTCTCAGCTTGTCCCTTCACACTAACTTTCACACCTGTAACTTGGTCGTCTTCTTTGATCAATTCTTTTACATCGCTATTAACAAATACCGGAATCTCTCTTTTTTGAACATTTTCCGATAATCCTTTAACCAAATATTCACCGACTGCAGAACCATCTTCAGGACGATGGGTACGTTTTGTGCTCATACCGCCAGTAATTGTCAAGTTATTTAAACGGATATCTAATGAATCCAACCAATCGATAGCATCCGCAGAATGATCCACGAAATAACGTAACAATTCTTTATCATTTGTATCATGACCGCCTTTTAGCGTTTCTTCATAAAACGCATCGTTGCTGTCAGTGATTCCTTGTTCTTTTTGGAATTTTGTTTCTGACGCATTCATTCCAGAAGAAGCTTTATTTGTATTTCCTCCAACAACCGGCATTTTTTCAAAGATAACCGGATTTAAACCAGCATCTTTTGCTTCGATTGCTGCAGACATCCCTGCTCCACCGGAACCCACGATGATAATATCATATTCATCTTTCATTTCTTTCGGATCTGTATAGGCTTGGGCTGATGCTCCTGAAGCAACCTCCGCAGATTCGCTTGAGCTATTGGCTGAAGTATCTCCTTTGCCATTATCTGCAGAACACCCAGCAGCTAGAAATAATGCACTAGCTAATAAACCAAAAATTTTTGACGCTTTTTTCATTTTCTGACTCCCTCTTTTCTATTTTGAATGTACAGATTTAGTTTTCTGAAACATTCATGTAAATTGACCTTGAACATTTTCTCACATGAAGATTCAACTTTCAATGATTGTGAGAATTAATTCATTGATATTTTTTGAAACTTTAAATTGTATGGAAGAAAATAAATAAACATCGAAGCTGGTGGAAAACTTAGCTTCGATGCTCGTAGGTAGTACTGTCCACTTAATTCGGTAAAGTTATAAATTTTCAAGAAATCTCTTTTGTTTTAAATAGTCTTTCTATCAAACCCATTCTTGGTTATGGTATCAGCCAACCAAAAACTGGATTTCTTTGGTGTTCGTTTAAAATCTTCTTTCAAGTTTACACGGTAAAAACCGTAGCGATTTTTGTAAGCATTTAACCAGCTCCAACAATCAGAAAATGTCCACAAATGGTAACCAAAACAAGGGGATCCTTCCTCAATTGCACGATGGAGTTCCACCAAGTGATCCTCAATGAACTCAATGCGGTAGTCATCTTCAATGATTCCATCTAAATTTTCAAATCGTTCTTCTTCAGAAACACCCATGCCATTTTCAGAGATATACCAGGGAACATTCTCATAGCTATTCTTTAAACGCATGGCAATATCGTAAATACCGCGAGGATAGATTTCCCAGCCTCGATGAGGATTAATACGTTTTTCCGGCCAATCATAGTTTTGGAACAAATCGTGAGGACCTTTAATTGGCACATTTCTTCTATTCATGGGCACTGCCTGTACCCGCATTGGTTGATAATAGTTGCAGCCCAAAAAATCGACTGTATTTTTCAAAAAGGTTCCTTTATCCTCTGGTCTAGTTGTAGGATACAAATCCGCCTCTTTCAGCATATTGACAAATTCATCAGAGAAAGCGCCTTTAATAGCACAATCAAGGAAGCTACGGACATAGATGTGATCTGCCCACTTCGCTGCCTCTAGATCCTCCGGTGTATTACTCTTTGGATAAACCGGCGATAAATTTAAGATGATGGAAATTTGACCATCACCGTGCTTAGATTTTCTATAAGCCTCTACTGCCTTCGCATGAGCTAACATGGTGTGATAACCAACTTGCAATGCCCGTTTAAAATCATGAACTCTTGGCCAATGCGCATCACCATAATAGCCGCACTCAATGTGTACCAAAGGTTCATTAAAAGTCGCCCACTTTTTCACAATATCACCGAACTGGTCAAAAGCAACGCTTGCATAGTGAGCAAAGTATTCTACAGATTCCCGTACCTCCCAACCGCCTTTTTCCATCAACCACCACGGCATATCAAAATGAAACAAATTGATAATTGGTTCAACACCGTTATCTACTAATTCTTGAAAATATGCTCGATAAAAATCGACCGCCTTCGGATTTAATGTTTTACCATCTGGCAACAAACGAGTCCATGCAATAGAAGTTCGATACGAGTTCAAATTCATTGCCTTCATATTTGCTACTTCTTCTTTGTACATCTCATAGACATTAGAGGTATTTTCTGGCCCTACTTGATCATAAAAAAGTTCTGGTTCCAGTTCAAACCACTTGTCCCAAGTAGAAGAACTTTTTCCGTCTTTTGTCGCTGCCCCCTCAGATTGTGGCGCACTGGTTGCAGCCCCCCATAAAAATCCCTTTGGAAATTGATACATATGTGTTCCTCCTATTAAATGACCTTATTGTTTTCAGAATGGCCCCTGCTCCATTCTCGTTGTTCCCCATGAATAGAGGCATTTTAAAATACTGAACGCTTATTTCTCCAATAAGCGTTCAGTATTATTACATATCTTAACCATTTTTCACTATGCCTGTATTCTTTTACCTAACTAAAAAAATACCACTTCTACTTTCAAAAACTATTCAAAAAATTCCAGCCTTTTAGCAAAGGAATTTATATTCCGAATATTTCATTTTTTACTAATAAATTTTGAGTGCTAGGTAAAGTTGCATCATTCATGCGTGTCAACATTCTTTCCGAACAAAGTTGACCTATCATTTTTGTTGGTGCCTTGATTACAATTCGATCCTTTAGAAATTCTGCCATCTCACTAGTATAATCATAATGTGCTAAAATTAGTCCCTCTTTTCGAGGATCATCCGTATGTTGTAAAAACTCCAACACGCCCATTGCCATATTATAGTTGGTTACCACAAGAGCGGTAATATCTTGCTTCAATAATTTTGCAGCACCATGGTAGCCACTTAAACGGGAATAATCTCCAAATTCTACAATTAATTTTGTTTCAGGATGTCTTGCTACGGCACTTTCAGCTCCTGCTAAGCGTTCTCTAGCCACAAAATCATTTTGTGGGGCTGCTAAAATTCCAATACGGTGATGACCATTCGTTATAAAATGTTCGACAACCGTTGATACACTCTCAAAGTCGGCAACCTGCACTCGATCAACACCCTCTAGTTGAACTGGACTGTTAATAGTCAGTACTGGAATTGGAAGTTCAGCTAGTCGCTCCATACCGTCCCACTCTTGCTCCGACATAAAAACAATCAGACCATCCACAGAATGACGCATCAAATAGTCAATCTTCTTATTCACCATTGACATATCACCCTTAAATCCACTTAAAAGAATAGAATATCCATTAGCTTCCATAACTTCTTCGATTGCGCTCACTGTTTCTGCACCAAATTGACTGGAGATGCTGTTCATCAATAGACCGACCGAATAACTGCGATTATTTTTCAATCCTTTAGCAATAATATTTTCTTTATAATCCAGCTGTTCAATAGCTGTCGCAATTTTTTGCATATTAGCTTCTTTTAACTGCTGACCATTTAAATAGCGAGACACACTTCCAATTGACACTCCAGCCATTCTCGCCACTTCTCGGATAGATGACATGCTTCCACTTCCTCTCCAATAATCTAGTAATAAAATAGTCTTTTTGAAACATAAGTAGCTAATAAAGACCTGATTAACTTAATATTTGTAGAAAGATAGATCTTATATGATGATTAATCCAAAAAAAGACGCTACTTAGTGAAAAAAATTTCTTTCGTTAAATTACCAATCAAAACACGACACCCTTCGGCTACCTTCACAGTTTGATCAAAATCTGTATAGGTCAACTGAGTAGTTGGTAAATCAAACCTGATTCTCCGACTCTCTCCAGGTTCTAAATTTACTTTCACAAAATCTTTTAACAGCTTGTGTCGTTGAATCACAGATCCACCTAACAAACGGACAAAAAATAGTACACTTTCTTTCCCAGCGCAAATGCCATTATTTTTTACAGTTATATTCACTGTTATTTTGTCAGAATTTTTACTAATTTGCAAGTCATCGTAGAGAAACTCTGTATAGGAAAGTCCATAACCAAACTCATGAAGCGGTGCCCCAGATTCATCATAATAATCATCTTTTTTAGAAGCTGCTCGTTGATAATAGTAAACTGGCAATTGCTCAGAATTACGCGGATAGCTTATACTCAAACGCCCACTCGGATTATTTAATCCGGATAATGTTCTTGCGATAGCTGCTCCGCCTTGTTGACCGGGGAACCACCCAATTAAAACAGCATTCGATGCCGCTTCAACTTTACGAATATCATATGGACGACCTTGAATCAAAATGCTCACTACTGGCTTATTTAACCTGTGAATCTGTTCCAACAAATTCAACTGATGTCCGCCCAACGTGAGTGATGCCACATCAACATTCTCTCCGGAGTCCATATTGATTCCCTTTGAAGAAACAGCGCCATTTTTTAAAAATTCCATATTAAAATTACGTGCACTGGATCCACCTAGTACCAATATGATTACATCTGCATCTTGACAAGCTGTTATTGCTGCCGTAATTTTCTGTTCTTGATTTTCCGAATTTCGGACCTCACAGCCTTCCGCATAGACAACTTCTGACTGGGGAAAATGAGTCTTAACTTGATGATAGATGGAACGATCAGCTAAAGAATCGGCTTGAGGAGCTGTATAATCACCAAGCAACTCATACAATCCGTTCCCACTCGGGCCAACTACCGCTATTTTATTAAGTTTTTGTTTCAGCGGTAAAATCCCATCATTTTTTATCAATGTCAAAGATTCTTCTGCCACTTGTAAGTTCATTTTCTGAGATTCTACCAATAACTTTTCGAATTTTCCCCCTGGGGCTTTCACAACAGGATTATCAAAAAGGCCTAGTAAAAATTTGATCCCTAAAACATTGGCACAAGCAGCATCTAAATCAGCTTCTGCTATGATATTTTTTTCTATGCCTTCTGCAATTTGCAGATAAGTTTGGTCCCATAAACTTAAATCAATGCCAGCCTCTAAAGCAGCTTTCGCTCCTTCAATTGCTGTACGAAACACGTCTTCCAATCGATCAAGTGCAACGCCGTCAGCCATGACTAAGCCTTGATATCCCATTTCTTTTCGCATCACTTTTTGAAATAGTTCCCCATTGATGTGACATGGTACTCCGTCAATATCATTGTATGCCGCCATAACACCGACCGCATTACGTGTACTTTTCAAAAGTGGTAAGTAGATATCATTAAACTCACGACCTCCAATTGTGACTGTTCCAGAGTTATGTCCACCGAGCGCTTCCCCTTGCGCTATACAATGTTTCAAAACAACCCCAATTTGTTCTGGCTTTTTTTGAATCTCAGCTATTGTTTGGTCTAAATAAGAGACACTGTCACTGATTAAGTTTCCCTGAAAACCAGAAACAACAGCTTCACTCATCTTTGCTGCTAAAATAGGATCTTCTCCAAAACATTCTTCCGACCGTCCCCAACGAGGATCTTTAGCTAAGTCTAAAGTAGAAACTAGAGCCAAATGAACTCCTTTAGCTGCAAGTTCCTTTGCCATTAAGTGACTTGAATTTTCTACTAGCTCTGCGTTAAAAGTATTCCCTCTACCCAAATTTGTTGGATAGGATACTCCGCCAAGTCCTTGATGTCCATGCGGGCATTCCTCTACAATCAATGCCGGAATCTGCCAACGTGATTGACTCATCACATATTTTTGCACTTGATTAACAAGTTTCCAACTATCTTCCGGGGCAATTCCACTATCAAAACTAACTTTAGACCAAGGATCAGCCCGAAACAACCCATAAAGTGCGCCAATTCCGCCTCCCCATTTAACATGGTTTTTGAATTTATCTGTCAACACCACCGACCCGTCTGCCTGTTTTTCATAACATTCCCAACCATACAGATGTTGGTTCACTTGACCGACTTTTTCTTTTAAAGATAGTCGACTCATAAGATCCTCAACCCGTTCTCTGATAACTAGATCAGGATTTTGATAAGGATATTTAACCAATCAACTCGTCTCCTCTCATTTGTGCAGCTTTGTTAGAAGCCATAACAAATGGCATAAACAAGAATATATCTAATACTATTAATAGCACAGTCAAGATGCCAGCCATGATATCCCCTCCAGTAGCAATCACAGATTGAATAATTGGCGGTGTAATCCATGGGGCTGCTGCAACCGTTTTTCCTACCAGACCAATGCTCGTTGCAAAATAAGCAATAATCAAATTGATGGAAGGAATTAGTGCGCAAGGAATCATGAAAATTGGATTCATAACAACAGGCAAACCGAACATTACAGGCTCTGTGATATTGAAAAGGCAAGTAGTTAATCCCAGTTTGGCAATTTGTCGTTCATCACGGCGACGAGATACCCACAAAATTGCGATGACTAATGGTAAAATACAACCTCCACCGCCAATCAGTCCAAAAGCATTTGCAAATGGTTCTGTAATGATGTTTGGAATTGCTTCATGATTTTGAAAAGCAGTCATATTTTCTTCGATAGATTGTAGCATCGGTGCTTGTTTAATTGGCGCTAAAATACTTGATCCGTGCATTCCAAATACCCACAAGAAATCGGAAAAGAATTGTAAAAACAGCATTCCTGGTACCGAGAGGACAAATCCTCTTAATGGCGTTTGGATTGCCAAATTAATTAAGTCTGGTACATTCAAACCTGTCAGCTTTTTTAGAATAAAAACAAAAACACCAAAAACTAAAATAACCAAAACTTCAGGAACTAGCGAATTAAAGGATGTTGCAACTGCTGGTGGTACCCCATCCGGCATTTTAATTTTTAATTTTTTATATTTTGCTAAGTGGACAAATAATTCCGTACTCAATAGAGCACAAATCATCGCGGTAGCTAAACCTGAACTAGAAGTAAGTGCTTGAGGAAAAACACCAGTGGCATCAGCTGTGTTACCATCAAGTAAAGTAACCACTGTATTGACAGGCATTAAGATGAACATTGTTGCCAAACTCAAAACGCCAGCATGAACGGCACTAAAAGATGGATCATCGATTACCTTTGTCTTAATATAATAATTAGCCAAATTTACTCCGATATTGTAACAAACAATAATTGCCAAAATACTCATCGTTCCATTATTTACAATGACAGCCAACTCTGATAAAAAACTTAAGTCCACAAATTTTTGGACTGCAACATTTGAAAAAATCAAAGCGTTTAATAAAACCATAAATGATGCAGCCATAACTAGTGGCATAGTAATAATAAATGCATCACGAATTGCCAGCAAATGCCGTTGACCATTGATTTTTGACACAATTGGCAATAATTTCTCAGATACCTTATCTACAAATTTCATAAGAATTCTCCTTTTTTTTCTTTTTTTGAACCGGTTCAAAAGTATAATAGCAAACGATTACAAAAAATACAATAGATTTTGCAAATAAAAATGAACCGGTTCATTTTTATTATTACAATCTAACACTTCCCGTAGAAACCTTTCCACAAACTTTATACTTCCTCACACCTATGTATCCAAGAAATTCCAGGCACTTTCTTTAACCTGAAATTTCTTGGATACAACCTGTTTTAACTGATAAATGGCTTAACATTCCCCATTATTCTAAAACAACCCCATTGGAAAACCATCAAAATTCTCGATCAACGCATCGATTCTCAAGTTTTCTTTCTGAAAAAGAAGACGATTTTTTCCGCTTGGATCGATGGCAATAATTTTTCCGATTTTTGCCCGATCTGCGGCAAGGATTCCTGAAACTGCATCCTCAATCACCACACAGGTTTCTGGCAAAAGATCAATTTTTTCTGCTGCTTTTAAAAAGATATCTGGTTCTGGTTTTCCTTCAAAAGTACCATCATCATAAACAACATTCTCTAAATCAAACCACTTGGCTAGATCAAATGTTTCAAAATAAAAAAGTAGGTTTTCTCTTCCAGTTGCGGTAGCAATCGTTCTAGGAATGTTCTTCTCTTTAAACATATCAAGAACAGCTTCTAGCCCACTAGTTAGCACAAGTTGTGTGGAATCTTGCAGGCACAATTCACGATAGTACTGTTCCTTTTCATCCGATAATTTTTGAATCTCTGCATTCGTCAATTCGGCTGAAATAAAGTATCGTAAAATTTGATCGTTTGTGTGTCCATGGATATTTAACAATATTTCTTGCTCAGAAATTTTATTCGTAGAGTATTGCTGAATCATTTCGATCCAAGCCTTTTCGTGTAAATGAGAATCTTGAAACATGGTCCCATTAAAATCAAAAATAATTCCTTTCATTTTACACCTCAGAAATTTTCCTATGAATTTTCAAGTTAATTATACCCTTTTTCTAAAGGTATTTCCCAACTTTTACTATAAACGGAGGAAAAAGAATATACTAGAAAAAGCCATTGCAAGAATCACAATCGCTTTTTCTCCACTAAAATCTTATTTATTTTTAAACAAAAACAACTGTCTCAACAATTTTAATTGATGGGTCCAACGATTGAATAACTGGGCAGTAACGAGAAACCAGCCGAGTGCCCCGTTCGGCCCGTCCTTTGTATTCTTCATCGACCGTCACCTTAAACTGGATGGCGATTTCTTTAAGAGGATGACTTTGCTTTGTTTCATCACGACTATAACTAATGTCCACGCCATGAAAGACATACGGAACCTTAGAATTTTTCAATACGTCTTGATACACGTATGCTCCACAAGCCCCTGCTGCTGCAACAAGGCTCTGCACAGGAGAATACCCATATTTACGGAGCAACACCCAATTTTCTTCTTCTCGGGGAAGCTCCATGCCATGTTCTCCCTGAATCAAATGAATCTCTTCCATCATAAAATCTCCTTTGCATAAAAATGACCTTCTGAAACTTCTGTCCATTGGGTTTTTTTCTCATCAAATCGATAGTCCTCAACCATTTCCGAAAAATTTTTCCGTGCTTTTTTTGGATCAGGTTCTGGAATAGCCCGTAATAATTTCTTGGTATAAGCATGTTGTGGATTGATAAACAATTCTTCTGCCGGTCCGACTTCAAGAATTTTTCCCTGATACATTACTACGATTCGATCAGAAATATACCGTACCATTGATAAATCGTGAGAGATGAATAAATAAGTCAATGAAAACTTCTTTTGTAATTGAACAAGTAAATTGATAATTTGCGCTTGAATCGACACGTCCAGTGCGGAAATTGGCTCATCACACAAAATAAACTCCGGGTTTGTCGCTACTGCTCTGGCAATCCCGATACGTTGGCGTTGCCCACCACTAAATGCAAAAGGTAATTTATTTGCATCCTCCTCTGTAAATCCGACTAACGCTAACACTTCCATCGCTCTTTTTTTCGCTTCTGCTGAAGAAAATTGCAATTCTAACGGTTCCATTACTAACTGTAAGGCAGTTAAATTTGGATTTAACGAGGAGTAAGGATCTTGATAAATAATTTGCATATCCTTTTGCGCTTTTTGTCGTTGATTTTTATTTGCCTGAGTTAAATTTACTCCTTTAAAGTAAATATCGCCACTAGTTAGGGTTTCTAGTTGCAAAATACTACGGCCTAAGGTTGTCTTGCCGCTCCCTGATTCACCTACTAAACCAACCGTTTCTCCTTGATAAATGGTTAAATCTGCTTGATTGATTGCATGAATCGGTAGAGAGTTTTTTAAAAGACTCTTTTTCACGAAGATTTTATTTGCTTTTTCTATCCGAATAAGTTCATTCATTGTTTTCACCTTCTAACCAGACATGATGTGTTTCTGAAAGCTCATGCTTCACTAAATTATCCGCAATAATGAGCTTCTCAGCTTGCAGACTATATAAGCTTTCACCTTTTCGGCCAATCGTTGAGGCTTTTAAAAGTTTTTTCGTATATTCATGCTGTGGGTTGTAAAAAATTTCTTCTGTAGTTCCTTCTTCAACGATTTTCCCTTGATACATCACCTTGATGAATTCACTCATTCCAGCAACAACACCAAAATCATGGGTTACGAGCACCACGGATAGATTTGTTTCTTGTTGCAATTTGCGAATCAAATAGAGAATTTGCGCTTGGATGGTCACATCTAATGCCGTTGTTGGTTCATCTGCAATCAGAAACTGAGGTTGTGCCAAAAATGCCATGGCAATCATGACTCGTTGCCGCATACCACCGGAGAGTTCGTGAGGATACTGTTTCAACCGTTTTTCTGGAAAAGGAATCCCAACATTTTGAAGCTCCGTAATCGCTAGAGCTTTCGCTTTCGCCCCCTTCACTTTCTGAAAACGAGCAATAACTTCTGTCAAATGGTAGCCAATCGTTCGTAATGGATTTAAAGCCGTCATAGGATCTTGGAAAATCATTGCGATCGGCAAATGGTCCCCAAATTCAACAGGAGTACCTGCAAACTCAAATAAATCCGCATGAGTTTTTAAATAGTCTGGTAAAAGACTCATTGCTGCTTTCATTGAAATACTCTTGCCACTGCCGGACTCTCCAACAATTCCCACGATTTTCCCTTTTGGAATATCTAAATCTATGTGGCGAATCAACTGTTTTTTAGGATGATGTTTCTTTTCATAATCAACGGTTAAATTTTTCAGTTTAAGAATTGATTCAGTCATTTTTTTCATCCTCCCGTAACAATATCACGCGTAAAAAGTCACCCAACCGGTTAAATGAAAAAACCGTAAATGCGACAAAAATTCCCGGCAGAATTGCCATATAAGGCGCCCGTTGTAACGAACTTTGGGCATTTTGTAAAAGGCTGCCCCATGAGGCACTAGGTTGTTGGATTCCCAGACCTAGAAAGCTCAAAGCTGATTCTGTCATAATTGCTCCTGAAATACTCATTGTTGCAGCCACAATCATAGTTGGTAGAATTTGTGGTAGGATATGTTTCAAAATAAGATGAACTCTCTTTTCACCAATAAATTGAGCATACTCCACATATTCTCTTTCTTTGGCAGACATTGTTTCCGCTCGCAATAAACGAGCGATGCTCATCCATGAAAATCCACCAATAACGATGACTAAAGTGGAAAGTCCTGGTTTCAAGAAGACACTCAAGACAATCACTAAGACCATCCAGGGAATTGCGGAAAGTACATCTACAATCCGCATCAAAATATTATCTAGCCATCCGCCGACAAAACCCGCAACAATTCCAATAATTGTACCAATCAAAACGGAGGTGATCATCGCTAACATTCCGACTAACAATGAAATTCTGCCACCATAAACGACACGAATGAAATAATCTCGCCCAACTTCATCCGTTCCAAAAATATGTTGCAGACTTGGTGCTTGAGACGTAGCGCTGACATCTGTCAGTTTGGGATCGATAGGAATCAAAGGGGCAGCCAGTGATAAAATCACCAACACACTTAGAAAAATAAGAGGAAAATAATAAACAGGATGTACAGCCAATGTTTCTTTTATTCGCTTAATCATTCCTTATTTTCCTCCCTTCTGCCGTATACGCGGATCGACAACAGAATATAAAATATCTGACAATAAATTCCCAACGATCACAAGTGTTGCAGATAACAGCATTACTGCCATGATGATTGGATAATCCAACCCTTTTGTGGCAGTCATCAAATAAGGACCTACACCTGGCCAATCGAAAATCGTTTCTGTAATAATCGCTCCCGTCACTAACATAGGAAGCGCCAACCCGATTTGAGTCACAATGGGAATCAAGATATTTCGACTAATGTGTCGCGTAAAAATTTCCCATTTACTGGCCTGAAAAGCTTGTTGAACAGTGACATAATCTTGAGAGAGCTGCTGCATCGTTGAAGAGCGAATGTAGCGGGTTAACTCTGGGAAAAAAGCGATCGTCAAGGTAATATATGGCAACCAAAAATGAGCAAAAAAGTCGGAAATTGACCCTTCCTGTCCAACGGTATGCATCCCTAAAATCGGAAAAAGATTTAATTTATAACCAAAAAGATAAATCATAATCATCGCAAACCAAAATGTTGGAATTGCAATACCAAAAGAAGCAACACCATCAATAAAGTGATCTAAAAATTTCCCCTTATTCGCACCGGCTAACAAGCCAAGAACAACTGCCAAAAGCAATGCAGTCAAATAGGCAGGTAATACAAGACGAATCGTATTTGGGATTCGAGCAGCTAACTCTGTACCGATACTTTGTTGACTTACTAACGAATACCCAAAATTACCATGAAAAATTTGGGTCAGCCAGTGCCAGTATTGGACAAGAAACGGTTGGTCCAATCCATACCTCTCTCTTAAAATCGCAATCGTTTCTTGAGACATATTTGGGGTAGTAATCGAATCAATCACATCGTATGGCGCCAAATGAATCAATGAAAAAACAAGAAATGAAATGACAAACAATAGCGGAATAGCAATGAATAAACGTTTAATTATGTACCGTAACAAAAACAGCTCCTCCTCTTTAATCAATAAAACCAGGCTAGATCCCTTTGTGGTTTCTAGCACTGGCAGTAAAAATCACTTTATTTTAATGTTAATTTACTCATATCTTCCAAAGTATAGATTGGAATCAAACCGGCTTCTTTTATGTTTTGAACACGGCTATTTACTGCTAAGACCTTTTTATTATCAACAATTGGATAAATTACTGCATCATCAGCAATCTGTTGTTGCAATTTCACATAAATTTCTTTTCGTTTAGTGTCATCCATCTCAACAGAGCCTTGTCGGAAAAGTTCATCCGTTGCATCGCTCTTATATTGGAAGTAATTTGCAGAACCGGTAGAAGCGAAAAGATACGAATACAAATCAGGATCATTTCCCATGATATAACCATTCATAAACAAGTCATATTTCTTAGAACCTGGTTTTTTCAACTCTGCTCCATATGCCGCACTATCCCCACCTGCAAGTTCTACGGTGATACCAACTTTTTCAAGTTGTTGTTGAATCAACGTTGCCTGAACAGTTTGTGCCGGATCTGAGGATGAAAATGCCAAATTGATTGTTAAATCACTAACTCCTGCTTCTTTTAGCAATTCCTTCGACTTATCGACATCCGTTTTATAATCGTTCACATCTGTTGTAGCATAAGGATTATTTGGAGGTAAAATCGATTGAACATTTTGATAATACTTTTCATCCAGATACGCTGCTTTGTTTAAATCATCCCGATTCAAAGCATATTGAATGGCTTGACGTACCTTTACATCTTTTAGATTATCAGAATTTGTATTAAAGCCTAAATACCCTACCCGATTTTCACTGTATTCGTAAACATCTGTTGTATCGGTATCTAAATCTTCAATATCATTAGGTAAAATAAAGGAAGCATCCACCTCACCCTTTTGTAAGGCAACCTTTGTAGTATCTGCACTAGTGATGATTCGTAACGTAATATTTTTGATTTCTGGTGTACCACCATAATAGTTTTCGTTTGCAACAAATTGTAGATACTGACCTGTTTTATATTCTTTTAGTACATAAGGACCAGTTCCAACTGGTTTAGCCGCTAACGTGCTTGCTGCAAAATCTTTTTCATCTTTAAAAATATGCTCTGGAATAATGTACGTTTCCGTAGCAATATTATTTAATGCAGCTGCGCTCACAGAAGGTAAGTCAAACTCAACGGTCGTATCATCAATTTTTTTTACACTAATCGGCTTTCCATCCACCCAAAGGGAATCAGCATTTCCATTTTCTTTCTTCACTTTTTGTGAATAAGTAAAGACCACGTCATCAGCCGTAAACGCCTCTCCGTCTGACCATTTAATGTCTTTCTTCAATTTAACGGTGATTGATTTCCCATCAGCTGCAGGTTCAATTGCTTCGGCTAATTCTAATTTTTGTGTGCCGTCTCCTTCGATTCGCGCTAGTGGAGAATAAATCATATTTGTTGCCGTCAGTCCCCAGCGGTCACTGACATTGATTGGATTCATCGACGAAGGATCCCCATTAATCGCATAGGTGAAGGTATCATTCGACTCTTTTGGAGTACTTGATTCAGAACTTTTGCCATTTCCACAGGCAGCCAACACCACTCCTGCCATAGCAATCAACACCCCAGTAAATATCTTTTTCATTCTTTCAGCACTCCCTCTTCATTTCCTGTGTTCCATTTACGGACAACTTGAAGTATAAGCCAAGTGACGTCCCATCTTCAAATAAAATTCCCTTAGTTATGGGAACATATATCACGATAGTTTTAACTTATCACGAGTAAATCAAAAAGGATGAACGATTTTTTATCTGGATGTTTTTTCACTACCAAATATTGTCGCCATTGTCGTTTGTGTCGCACGTACTTTCATCTTTACTGATCCCAACTTACCTAACAGATTTAAAAATTTGCTAGGACCGGGATTGATTATTTTTTTATTCTTTTCTATCCCTTTTAAAACAACACGGACAAAGTCTTCAAGCTTCATGTTCATTGGATTCTTATCACCAGTTTCATGCATCATTGGTTCAAGATTCGTTTCAGAAATCAACGGTGGTGCAACTTGAAGAATGTGCAAATTATCGTAACCAAAATAATCAGCTTGTCCCCGAATCGCTTCAGTCAATCCATTTACTCCTGCTTTACTAGCCGAGTACAACGGATGTGCCGGACTTGCGACATAAGATAATCCAGAACTAATATTAATCAGCATCGCCTCTTTTTTCTTAGCTAAGAGTGGCAAAAAGAGCTTAGCTATATTGATAGTACCAACAAGATTCGTTTCAATTTCGTTTGTTAAAAGCGAGTGACTGTCAAAAAAATTCATGGATTGCATGATTCCTGCCGAATTGATAACCATATTTAGTTGTGGATGGTGTTTGCTGATTACTTTTTGCAGTTTTTTTACACTTTCAAAATCAGCGACATCCGCTGCGTAACCAAAAAGTCCCTGGTTTTCTGACACCAGCGTATCGATTACTTCTTTGCGACGTGAAGTTATAATTACCGTATTTCCCCGTTCTAGAAAAGCTTTTGCAAGTCCGAATCCCAAGCCGGAAGTTCCACCCGTAATCAGAATTGTATTACCAGTTTGTTTCATTTTATTTCCTCACTTACATTTATTTGATTTTGTAACTTGAGGAAATAATAAAGCAATAGATTACATTTGTCAATTTTTGTAACTTCTGTTAAAATCAATCCATGAAAAACTTATCGAAAGAACTCATTTTAATAACCGCCTCCGAATTAGTCGAAGCAACTCACAGCGATAAAATTTCCTTGATTGATGTTGGAAAAGCTCTCGGTGTCAGTCACGCTGCCCTATACAAATATTTTCCAAATAAAAAAGCGCTTTGGACGGCACTGGCCTTAAGATGGTTAGACAAACAGTTGGAAGCACTCTTTCCCTTTGATACCTCTGGATATGCTGAGGTATCTGCGATTGCTCATGATTGGCTTTGGACACTTGCATCTGGAAAATATCGTGCAAAATTCGATGATCCTAAAATGTTTGCTATCTATACGACTTACATCGATCATGATAAGTCGGCTTATTCACAACACATTCAAAAACTGGGGCACAGTTTCATGGATGCTACCGGACTCGATGAAACTTTGACAACTGGTATCTTATTGTCCTTTATGTTCTTTTCAGCACCTGCCTACGCCGACCGCTGGGATAATCAGTTTCAAACAGAATTCGAAACTGTATGGACTATCGTAAAAAATGTTTTTTAAAACTAAATCAAACTCAAGGAGCGAATCATATGATTAAAGTCGTTTTCACCTATCGAACGAAAAAGAAAGATTTATCTAAACTTATGGAAAAATTTGTCGAATCAGGAAATAATCCAAAATTTCATTCTCCGGTCACCAACAAAAAAATTGAAATGTTCCAACGCTTCGAAGGCGAAGATGCAATCGTTGTCTTAGACATTTATTATGATTCACTAGCAGACTACCAAGAACGAACTACTTTTGAAAGAAGCTTACCGGAATGGAATGCAATTTGGTTTTCAGATAGTATCGAGCACGAAGAAGTTAGTGTCGAAGTTTTTGACGTTTTATAAATAGCAGTCCAGCCAAACGTTTGGTAGCGGGGCAACGTTTGGCTTTTTTTCGCTTTATTCCCTTGCATTTTTTGTCCGTGATTCACAGAAACTAATCGATTGTTCCCAAATTTCTAGTGGCAAGAAAAATAACAAGTGCTATAATTTGTTTATTCCTCACTAAATCCAGATGAAAAAAATCCTTCATCGACGGATATGAAGGCATTGGTACAGTCATCACAAAGGGAGAATAATCCCACACTTATTTGGAGTCGGGAGAAGTATTGGAAAAGTTTTATTACAGTCTTAAGAATCAAAACTCCGGAGGAAAAACAATGAAAAAAATAATTATTACCGGTGCTGCCGGTGGAATCGGACAAGCACTTATAGCACGTTGTCTACAAGAAGGATATCATGTGATTGCAATCGACAAAGAGCACGAAAAATTAACCGCCCTCAGTAGCCACCCTCACTTAACAACTACCTGTATTGATGTGACAAATTATCAAGCAGTAGCACATTTTTTTGAGGGAATCGCTGATCAGCCGCTTTATGGATTGGTCAATAATGCCGGTGTGTACAACGCATTTAGCCTATTAGATTATGATGAAGCTGCAATCGATCGCATTTTAGAAATAAACATTAAAGGTGCCACGGTTTTTTCTAAATTTTTCATTCAACATCTTATACAACAAGAGGCTCATGGAAAAATTATCAACATTTCTTCTATTTCTGGGCAAGAAGGTAGCTCTGACGCATTGTACGGCTTATCAAAAGCAGCTCTATTGGGTCTAACAAAGAGTTTGGCTTTACGCTTTTCGCCACAAATTTTGGTAAATGCTATTGCTCCGACAATGGTTGATACAGATATGATGGCAATTATTCCAGATTGGCGAAAAAAAGAATACCAACAACATCATTTGATCAAAGAACCCGTTTTACCAAAAGATGTCGCTGATACGGCAAACTTCTTGCTTTCAGAGGAAAGCGCTCATTATACCGGAGCCACTTTCGATCTAAATAATGGTGGATATTTGAGGTAACAAATGAAAGTATGTTTGAATAATGAATACATTCTTACCTTATTCTAGATAAAAAAATGAGTGGGAATAATTGCAGGAGAGCAGAAACCCGTGAAAGCAAAGGGCTTCTCGCTCTTTTTTTCCTATTGCACTTTTTGTTTCTTGTGCATAAAACAACCCGTTTTGTCAGTCTCTACCTTGAGGAGAATCCTTTTACATTCGGTTAGTTCATGCCGATAGGATTAGCTTTTTAATTAATACACAAAAATAATAGAAAATAGATCATGTTTACGTGCAGTCTATTCTGAAAAAACTTTTGTACCAGGCAAGCATAATAGTAGTTTTCTCATCAGTTATTCTACTTCCATTTTTTAATCACATATAAGATTATCGGTAGAATACTACAGATAATGAAGAACCCTATCAAAGTTATTGCCGCATTTATAATCCTTCTGGTTGTGATATACCTGAGTTTGTTTCTATAAATAATGAGAACGCACTCTATGATCATAAGAAAGATTATAAAAAAATAAATTCCTAGAATATAAATCACCTCCTTTTTGTCTGTCCAACTCCAAGACTAGATTAAACAGGGAATATCACTAATGACTATAGACATAAAAAACGATTCAACTAGTAGTAGAATCAACATTCTTTGATAGCCACAAGATTAAACTTTCATCAAAATACGATAAATCTTTACTGTTATTCCACTAAACATCCCGTGTCAGATTAACTTTTGACAAAGAATTTAATTTATATTACTACCTCTACACTATCGAGATTTATCTTCTGTAATTAGCCCCGAAAAAAAACATTTTCCTTAACATTGAAGTAATATTTTTTATCTGCTTCAATGGTCATAAGATAACTCCAATTAACTCCTAGAACTACCCACTACTTCCCTATAACTCGTTAGATTCATATTACCACAAATTTCAATTTACAGATTAAAAAAATACGTTATAAGAAAAATAGTTAAAATTGGAAAAAGTAACTTTTAAAAAAAACTTTATACCCCTCTTCATCCAAGCTTAATTTTAAGGAAATTACCGTCAAATAAAGGATGTTAAAAAATTTTGACAAGGTTATTTTGTACTTGTAAGGTATATTTGATAGACGATGATGTGAGAATATGAAATATTGAATGACGAAAGGATTGATATCTAAAATGGAAATAGGAGCCAAGCTAAAAGAAGCAAGAAAACAGGCAGGCTTAACTCAGGAAAAGGTTGCTGAAAATATTCAAGTGTCACGCCAAACAATATCAAATTGGGAAAACGAAAAGTCCTTCCCTGATATTGTTAGTGTCATTAAATTAAGCAACCTATATAGCGTGAGCCTGGACAACCTTTTGAAAGGAGATCAAGAGATGATGGATCATTTAGAAAAAAGCACCAATATTGTAAAGAGCAATCAAAAGCTTATTGTAGCCTTTCTTATAAACGTGGCTTTGCTACTTTCGTTCGTATTTTTCAATGGATTAATACTCCAAAACAACTACCTAATCTTTGGGAGCTCTGCGATTGGAATCATCAGTACGTGCATCCTTTTTTATCAAATAATTAAAAAATTGTAGGGGGAATTTACTTTGTTAATCTTAGCGATAATTTTTCTATTCATGATCTTACTTGGTAGTGTGACACTTGCATACCAAGTATTTCAATTAGTCGTTCTTGATGCAGAAAGCCGGGGACTAAAACATCCAAAACTTTGGGGATTATTTTCAATTGGAAGTACAAATAGCGGGGGCGGACTTATTTTATATTTACTTGGTGGAAATAAGTATCCTTCCGATATGTCGGAGGATATAAAGTTACTTGTTGATTCTCGTAAAAAAAGAGCTGGATTATCTTTAGGCTTCATTGCTGCAGGACTCATTGGGTTAATTTTTGCCGCATTATCTGGAAACTTATAATATTACAAGCTAGGTACTGTCTAATACTCCTATCTAGATTTATCAATCCTTTAATGCAGATAACATAAAATTCATTTATTATTCTGTGTGGTTTCTGATAGTAACAAAGAATCCCACTCAAAAAAAATCAAACAGATCATCGATTCTACAAGACTTTTTATAGTTCTTCAAAAGCGGAAAGTTCAAAATAACTTCAATTTTATCTTTAACCATTAAATCATGTCTGAGGGTAAATTGATTGTTACAGGGTAATTTCTAGCTTAGAATACAACATATTTTCGCATACTTATTACTGTAATTGAGATTTTCTCTAAAGAATATTTACTAATGCATGTAATGCTATTGGGTACGATAAGCTTCCAGTATACCAATAGGTGGAAGCAAGAATCCAGCCCATCGCACAATAAATGAGTAAATTAAAATCAAAGGTAAATTGATGGGCAAAGCTAAAAATTACTCCGGAGAAAAAAATACATAGAATCACATTTACTTTTGTTTTATTCTGAAAAAAAAGATTAAAAAATATTCCTCTAAAAAGAATTTCTTCAATAGTTGGAGCAAAGATAGAATTACTAAGTATTGTCAGATGAGGTACAATCCTTTCATATTGATTAATTATTGATTGATTTTCTGAAATGACTAACGGATTTAGCTTTATATCAATATAGTTTACTATCAAGATAAGTAAAAACATTCCCACAAAAATCAATACATTCCTGTGAGTTAATTTTCCTATTAAAGAAAAAACAGTTCGTTTGTCTTTTTTTAGTTGCTTGAAGTACACCCACAGAAAAAAAACAAAAACGACCAGCCAAAGAACTGTTTTCAATAGAATAAATTGATCTTCATTTTCATGCAATATAGTACCATTTATATCAAAAATTACCTCAAATTGTATGAATATGCTCAGTATAATTAAACTTAGAAAAAATAGTGAGCGTTTTATTATATTGTTAGGTCTTGTCATAATAATAGATTGGGGTTCAATGTTATCTCTTCAATTGTAATAATTCTTGAATTAGAATATTTATCCCTCAGTGCATGAGTGTATGCTTTTGCTTTGGTAGAAACTACAATGAGTTGACTATCTTCTTGGCCTAACAAATTATAAATATCATCTAGTTTGACAGCATGCCAATTGTAATTTGAAAATCTATTTTTTATCATTTCTAGTTCCTTATTCGTTTTATTCCCGAATAATATTGTGTTAGCCAACGCTGAGCCCGTATAATCATATCTTCTCATTTCAGTTAAAAAAAACGCAGTCTTCATTTTTAATACTCCTCTTTCAATTTCAGAATTTTCTTCACTATAAGACTGAACAGAATTTATTTCAAAGGATTTTTCCACAATGGTAGCAAACTCTTCCAGAACGGCTCATTTTCCAACGTGGATAAAATATTCCTTTTCCAATAAAATTAAATATCTAGTAATCTTTCCGCAATATTTTTCAATTTTCTTCTCGATAATAAGCAGTTTTCATCATTTTTTAAAATAAGTAAATTTTTTGCTCTGTCAATTACTACTATACTTTTCAAATTAACAACAAATGATTTATGGCATCTATACAAACGTGAATCCATAGTTTCAATTTCAGCTAGATTTCCATAGAATTCGATTCTTTGCTTCAAGGTAACTAACACAATTTTATGCGGTTGAGGTAGCGTCTCAAAATATAAAATTTCGGAAAAAGGCACCCAAAATTTTTTAAACTCACTTTCAAATTGAAATACGTCTGTTGGTTTCTCTTCATCCATTCCTCTATCGACATATTGAATACTCTCGTAGATTTGTTCCCTGAAACTTTCCTCGTTTTGATCCTTTGCGATAAAATTTAAGGCAGAGACCTGATACGAATACGTTAAAAAGGAAAATTCAGAATGTGTTGTAACAAAAACAATCGTAGCATATCGATCTAACTCCCGGATTTTTTTTGCTATATCCAACCCCTTCTTTTGACTTTCTTTAATCTCATTATCCAGAAAAAATAGCATGTGACATCCACGTTCAACGATGCTCTCAATCAATTCCTCTGGTCTACCAGTATCAAAAATTTTTTTTATTCGAAAATTACTTGTAGTTCGGATTTCTTTTATCACTTCTTTGATTCTATTCCTTTGATATAAATCATCCTCTAAAATATAAATATTCACTAGTCGATCACCTGCCTGATAATTAATCTTTGTGCCAAACTTGTATCTTCAATTTGGGTTTCTAAAGTAACATTTTCGTATTTCTGAATGATGTTTTGAATATTGTACAATCCAGTTCCACGATCATGCCCTTTTGTTGAAAACTTAGGATCAAAAAGATTCTTAATTGTCAGAACTCCTGGTTCTCGTGAATTGTGAACAATTAAAATTAGTTGCTCCTCAGCTAAAAAAATAGCAATACCAACCTTTTTTTCTTCACTATTGATTCCAGCTTCTATTGCATTGTCGATTAAAACCGAGATAATTCGAACATAATCCAAAATATCCATATCAGAAAAAACAACTTTTTCTTTTATTTCCAACGAGATATGAAGACCACTTTGATTAGCGATCATAATTTTTGAAGATAAAATGCTTTTTATGGCAGTATTTTCTATATTTGATAATTCTGCAACATCATAATAAGTTTGATTTAATTCAATATTGGCCTGCAAGAGAACCTTATTATATACATTCCTAATTTGTTCCACATCTGCTGAATTAATACTTTCACTCATACTAATTAGCATGTTTCCAAAATCATGTCTGAATCCCCTGATCTGTTGGTAAAGCTCCTCAATTTCTTGTGTATACAAAGTCAACTGATTGTATTGTTCTTCTTTTATATCTTGTACTTGCTTTTGTAAATAATTTTTCATTTGAATTGTTAGGAAAATGAGTAGACTAAAAAACATAAAAGTATAAATAAAAAAAACATATTTTGTGTACTCATTGACAGGAGTATTAGCACTAACTCTGTTTTCATAACCATAAACAACCAAAAATAATGAAAATCCACCATATAACGCTACATTTAATGGAAGCAGTATTTTATTTCTTATAAACGAATCTTTATATTTTAGAATTGCAAAATTAAATTTAAATACTTTTAGCAGTATCGTGTGCAATACCACTGGGAAAATAATACTGTTTATTATTAGTAGATACCTAGTACGATTAAAAATGGTTACCGGTACAACAAGATAGTAGAGCATTGACGTTAAATTCATCAATAAAACTGAGATAAAAATAGTATAAATATCGTTAAAAGAAATCAATAACCAATTATCTTTTTTCTCATTTATGAAACTATAGATACAGAAAAATGGCAGCATAATAATCATCCAATAGCTTTTAAGAATAAACAAACTCCCTGTCGATATGATCACAGAATACACAATCCACAAGAAGTTAATTTTTGTCCTAGTTATCTGATAGTAGATCACCCACATTAACATCAACTGCATCGCTAAACTTAGTACTATAAGAATAAAGTTCACCATTTTATTTCTCTCCCACCCTAAATTACTACATATCTTATCATCTAGGAGATCAACTCACAATAATAACCAAACACTAAAAATAGTAGAGACCACAATCTTCAGCATCATGCCTGCTAACACAATAGAATTTCTATGTTGCATAGTAACATGACCACTTACCTTCCTTCAGTACATGAACGAAAAATGGAACTACACTATCTAAATATAAAAAATAGTGGAATATCTGCTCTACTTATTTTGCGTTTTAGAATTTAAAGTTTTTGCAGTTTCAGTAATTTTCTAAATCGGTTGTACCCGTTTTTATCATTTTTCTTAGTCTAGCAAATGATTCTTTCCTCTTAAAATCATAGATAGAAAACCGCAATTCCTCAAATCTTTGTAACATCTACATGAATGCATCCAAAAATTTCTTCCTATTTTTTACTATTATTCACTAAATTTGCAAAAAAAGAAAACTGATTATCGTAATCGGTCATTTTAATTTCTTGAACGGTAAGATAATGAATTTAAAAATAAAAAAAACGTTTAAGAAATCTTAATGTCGCTTTATGATTATACGATTGATGTTGAGAAGTCCAAAGATTAAGATCAGTTTATAGTAGTTGCACAACTATTAAATAAATATTTGGAGGAAAAAATAATGAAAAATAATGCATCGTTATCTAAATTTGATTCTTTAGAGACAAATGAGTTAGGATCCATCGAGGGTGGGATTGGGATCCTCTTCTTTTATAAAAAATAAAAAAATTCCTAGTTATTATACCTAGAAAGTCGATTTCTAAAAAGAAAGCTCACTAATCCAAATACAAAAAGGAGAATAAGATAAAGCTTAACCCCTCTCAAAACAGTAATATTATCCCCACCCACCCATTGTTGGATTTTACCAGTTAGTACAGGTACTATTTTCAAGTAATTCCAAGGCAGGTAAGCTAACCACTTATTATATATTCCTGAAAATCGCTCTTGTGGGAGATAGGACAACACTGGAATTGGACAAAGAATACTTAGCACAACTACCTGAGAGGAGATAAAATTTGTCACGGTAAAAATGATTACTAGAAAAACACTTGATAGAAGTAAGTACATGATAAACACTTCCAACAATATTTTCCAAATCGGGAGTAAACTAAAAACTTCGGGAGTAATATTTGCTCGAATCAAGGTCTCAAAGTTGCTTTTGGTAAGTACTCCTTTATAAATTGGATTCTCAATCGAAAGTGAACCAAATCCATTTTGAATTCCGACAGTAATATATACAACTAAAAAGAACAATAGAAAAATACAAATGGAAAAACTTATCCCCATAACGGTTTTTGTCAGTAACTTCTTTAAATTTGAAACTGGAAGGCCAAACGCGATTGAGGCATTACGTCGATCTTTCAACACTATATCTGAACAACCAAAACAAAATAAAATAAGTAACAGTGGGAGACTAAATTCTAAGGATGGAAGCATAAATTGTGCTGCCGTCGTTTCTTCAATTACATTGGTCGATAGATTATTACTATTTTTTATCAGTCCATTGTAAAGAATATAGTTATAAGAGAATTGATATGCCGCATCAGATTGACCGTAATAATTATGAAAAGTAAAGTATTTCTCTGGAAACTGTAAGGCGGTTAAGGAGCCATCGTAATATTCAACAGATAGGCGTAAGTAATTCTCCAAGGTTTTTTGTTTATCCTTGTGATTAACATCAGTTTCACTTATCTGTAATCGTGCTTGATCTATAGGCTCTACTGGATGAAAGTTACTGAGATATAGGGTACCCATAAAAAAGCCTAAAGCAAGAATTAAACCAAGTATCCCCAATATTTTCTTTTTTTTATAAAATAGATGAAATTCATAATTCAGGTAATTCATTGTCATTCTCAACCCCATCTTCAGGATAAAACCGGCTAAAAGCGTCACTCAAACTTTGATTTGACACATTGAAAGCAATTGAATGCTCTACTAGAAACTGTACTAACTTGAGATTTTGCCGATAGTATCGCCCAGTTTTTAATTCTTGAAAACTTAAATCCAGCTTTTTTTCATCATCAAGATTTGGAATGGAGATAAATTTTTGATCAATTTCTTCGGGTAGTGGATAAGCATAATGCAAATCAGCATGTTTTAAAAAATAGACTTTATCAGCCATTGATTGAAGGTGCACTAAGTCATGAGATATCATTAAAATTGTAGCCCCTTCCGCTTTCAATCGAAAAATGGCTTTAGAAATATGCTTAATAGCTTGTCTATCAAGCCCATTGGTTAGTTCATCCAATAAGAAAATTCTCCCTCTAGTCATATATATCATTGCAAAACATAATTTTTGTCTCATACCTAAAGAATACTCACTAACTCTTTTTTGAATAAATTTCTCCATAACTAAATCTTCGATTATTTCGTTGCAGCGACTTTCTTGTTGATGCCACATTTTTTGATATATTTTTAAGTGTTGCCACCCCGTTAATTCTTCATGTAAATCAAATTGATTTGGAAGCATAACAACTTTTTCTCGAATAGACTCATAATCTTTTCTTTTTTTATAGTCTAAGCCATTAAAAAAAGTGATATTTCCAGAATCAGGTTTTGTATAGTTCATTATTAAATGAAATAGCGTTGATTTTCCATATCCGTTTGGGCTAGCTATACCAATAATTGAATGAGAGAATACATCTAATGTGACATTTGATATAACTTTCCTTTTATCATAACTTTTGGACAAATACTTTAATTGCATGACCAATTCTGTTTGATCCATTACCATACACTCCCTTGAAGATGATCATATTTTAAGTATTGCTTTCGTAGAAAAACAGAACAAGCAACAAGTAATCCCATTAAAAGAGCTCCAGAAAATATAATTCCATAATCAGAAATCCCACCTACTACAAAATAAGGATACAAGAATTCCAATTTCTCTAATGAACGATTTCCGATAGCTAAAAGCAGCCCTATCAGACAATACGTGCTGAGAATGAATGTAGTCGAAATGAAATAGCTTCTCACTTTCAAGCTGAGCATTGCATGTAAAAAGAGCATTAATAGATTTATGATAAGTGCAAGACTTACATGAATGACGATAAAGAGACCAACATGACTAGCTTTAAAGGAATCTATCCAATAGTAAGCAAAAACGGTCTGTAAACTTCCTATTTGAGAAAATAGTTTAAAAACAGAAAAATACCCAATAATTGAACTAACTATATAGGTTAAAAATATAAGCTGATAAATAAGTACTCGGCAAATGATTCTTAGATACGTTCTAATTGGTAGTGATGAATAAATCGATGAATGATCGTTGTCTATTTGTACTATTGGTGCTGCAATAACAAATGTTAAGAACAAACCCACTAAAATTATTATTGGAAACCATTCAGAAAATCTTCCCAACGCAGTAGTCTGCCTTGTCTCTATGACCATCTTCTCTTTTGTCAATTCCCGATTAATAGCCAATTGTGCATTAATCTCATATGGTTTCCTAATAAAGTTAAGTTGTCCATCCTGACGCTCTTTCTTAAATTTCTTCAATAGTTTTTCTTCATTCAACAATTGTTCAGTTTGAACAGATGTATAATCATTAAAGTTCTCCATGATTTGAAATGAATAAAGTCTGTTAGTTAGCTCTTCGTGCTTCTTTAAGTAATTCTCAAAATTTGCATCAAGTTTTTTATCACTTAATGTTTTCTGTAATTCTGGAGTAAGATGACCTATTTGTATTTGTCGATCTAAAACGGTACGAACTGCTGAGGCTTGGTTTGCAACAAATGCTTCCTGAGATTGTGGTTGATACACGAGATACGCATAACCAGAGCCAAAGCCAATAATTAATGTAAGTAATATCACAGAATAATTCACTCTATTCAAAAAAATACGTTTAAATTCTAAACGTATAAAAGGAAAAATTTTAGAAACAATAAGATGTAGATCAGGACTCTTCCACACTTCAAGTATGATTACGCAGCAGGTAATGATTATAACCACCGAAACTAAAATGAAGATAGCAATGAAAATGTGAGTTAAGAAAAAAATAAAAATTCCCAGAAGCGTTAATGAAAATACTAGTTTCCCTTTGTCTCCTGTTTTTCGCTTCAAATACCATTCAATAGGTCCTTCATATTTCTCTCCAGAATTTTTCCACTCGGATAAAAGCTTTTTCATTAAAAATTGCTCCCTTCTATCTCCACTCATCAGAATTTCCAATCACAAACACTATCAATATATATAAATATAAACACATAAATATAATTTCTTTAAAAAATACTAAAGTTATGTATAGACTAGCATAAAAATAGTATTTTTTCACCCAAAAATAAAATACTTCCACAAAAAAATGCATTTTTCATCTTTTGAATCTGCTCTTCAGAAAAATACAAATTATTTATATTTTATTTTTTTATTGATTTATTTATTTATTTAGGCTAAGATAACCTTGTATTAAAATATAGGAGGTTTTTTTATGAAGAAATTTATTGGGTTAACTCTTATTGCAAGTGGTCTTTTTGTTGGTCTCATGAGTACCGGGGTCACCGCTTCCGCAGCAAGCAGTAATTCCGCTGCTGCATCAGCTCTTGCCGCAACTAAAGTTGTTACAGTTTATTATCAAACTGAAAGTTCTCCTCAGTGGTACCGAACAGCTGATGGATATGCAGGCTACCTTTATTACACTGGACGTTCTACCTCTAAAGGTTTTGAGTTTAGAGGGACACTAATTAAAGGTGCGATCCAGCCATTAATGGTAGTAAATAGTAAATCAGATATTTAATGTAGTAAATCAGTGGTTTTCATTTCGATAATATACATCTTTCGTATTTTAAATAGAGATAAATCTATGTATTATATTACTAGTAGAAAGAACAGAAAGTAGTGATTCTATGTCTAATAAAATTTTTTTTCCAATTCCTTTTCCACTTCCCGACGGAAATACAGGACACGTAGGTAAATAATTGATTAAATACTATTGGTTGTAATATCAACTGATAGTATTTTTTTTATTATGGTGATAATATACATAGTATTAGTAACTAAGGATGTGGAATTTTGGCTACAGTTAAAGGTAATTTAATAAAAGATAGAAGAAAACAGCAAAAGTTAACTCAAAAGGAACTTGCCTCAGGTATCTGTAAGCAAGCCACTATCAGTAATATCGAAAGCCGGAACTATTGCTACAGCATTGAAATTCTATCATTAATTTGTAGCCGTTTAAATTTACAAATTAATGATGTAATAATTCAATCAGAGGAAGTTCAAATTAGGAATAAACTGAATGATGTACAAAAGCTCTGTAATGTTTGGAAAAATGATGAAGCTTTAAAAAAAATACAAACGATTGATTCTACCAGAATATCAGATCAGGGAATAATGAACCAGTTAAACTATTTAAAAGGAATTACCGAGCTTCTTGTTAACAACAATTTTGATGCTTCCTTTTTTTATTTCTCACAGGTTATCTCTAGCTCAGATGAGAAGGATCTGTTTGCAATTTTAGCAAATATGGGGCTAGGTATCGCCTACGAACAGAAGAAATCATACTCATTTGCAGAAACTTATTATGTTGCCGCAATTACGAATGTAGATAATAGAGCATCTAAAGAGCTTGAGCTAAACAAGGTGTATTTTAACGCAGCAAAATTCTATAGTGAGATAAAGAATTACCAGAAAGCTATAGATCTTTGCAATAAGGGAATCAAAATCAATAAACAATATCAGTCTACGGTATTGTTAGACTTTTTATTATATGAAGTTGCATATAACACAAAAGAGCTCAACGATCCAACCTATCTAACAAAATATGATCGAGCTTATCAAATATCATCTTTTAATGAGAATAATCATGTAAAGGACACAATAAAGATCGATCTTAAGGAAGAATTTAAGCTACTATCATCAAGTCATGAATAGGATGTTAAATTTTCACAGAAAATTAAGTCAGCTTTATTTTCATTTCTCATTAACAGTTCAGAAAAAACTTAAAACAGTCATACCCTCCCCTTTAAGTTGATTTGTAATCTATGTACGCTAACCGACTACATTTTATTTTATGATACTCAAAAAAATCAAACAAATTAGATTCTCCTTTGTTTGATTTTTTGCTTTGCTCTACTTCTACTTAATTGATTTATTAATAATTATGACCTGCCAACTTTTCCAAGTTCTTCAAATCAATATAATCTGACTCTCGCAGCTCATAGCCTTTATGGAAAATTAATTGAGCTTCTAATGAAAGACAGGGAATTTCCCTGTTCTCAAATTTTTTCTTAGTGAACCAGTCTGCTTGAAAGAAGTAAAACCCATCCTCTAAATCCGCCTGTTTTGCACTACCATCTGGATTAATTTCTAACGGATGAATATCTAAATATCCCAGATTTTCATGCCACAGCTCCATTCTGGCAGGCATCCAATCCACGATTTTTTCGTAGCCCAACTCATACAAAGCTGTTAGTAATCGGTCGGTATCCTTACTATCAAAATCAATGTCAATATCTCGATGTTCCCTATTTTGCTTTCCAGTTAAAATATCGACACCCCAACCACCATCTACCCAATAATGAATAGCTAATCCATCTAAAAAATCTAATATTTTGAATAATTCTATTTTAGAAACGATTTTCTTTTTCAAATAACCACCCACAAATAATTTTTAAGTAACTATCTTGATTCTATATGATGCTTGTGGACAAGACAAGTTTGAAAAAAGCTGTAAAAAGTGAAGACTTTCCCATTAAAATTGACTTCATACTATTTCCCCACAGTCTTCTAAAATCTATAAGTCATTTATAGTATTTTTTAAAATCAATCAGATTGGCTATGTTAAAGAATGGAACCTCTGCTAAGATCATAAATATCGATTTGCTCTTCAACAAATTTATTCTCTTTGTAAAAAATTTAAGAAAAAAACGAAGTTCCAGAGTTTTCGCCCTTTCTAAATATTAACGATTTTTTTATTTTCTATTACTTCGGTTTTTCCATTGCTCTAGTATCTCTGGCATCTTTGACCAACTCCATGCAAATGATACGAGACCAATAACTGCTATGATAATACCAAAAATCGCCATATGAACCCCTCCTCAGAAACCGCTTGCGTTATAGCGTATTTAGTACAAAAATAACTAATCATATTAATAGAAATAGTACAATTTAAAATTGAAATAATGCCAACTCTTCGGTGGTGATTATATTAAAAAGTTATCAATAATTCTTTCCATATCAGGACTGGTTTCTTCATTTATAGGAATCATTTTATCCATTAATTTTATTCCAATACAAGATTATGAGCTACTCACAAAAAAACAGCGTAAATCGATTGGGCAAGAATTTGCTCTAAATTATCAACTTGGTATATTTCTTATATTTATGGGAATCTTTTTGCTAATTCTTTCCTTGATAATTTTCGTTAAAGTAAAAAGTAAGTATGTCGTAGAATCTAAAAATCAAATGTAAAATTTTACGCTAAAAGAATAAACGACTAAGACTTTCCATCCTTCAGTTCCTACCTATTTTCTTTCTTATTGAATTCTTCTCCATATTTCAAAAAATATTTTTTATCTAAATAATCTTCTAAAATATACATTTGTTTCGGAGTAATCATCATCTTGTCTTCTTTCCACTCGATTAAATCATATCTGCCAGCACCACTAATCGCTCGCATTTCTTCTATTGAAACAGGCAATATCTTTTGTAATTGACCAATCTTCCTGAAGCGTTTCTTTTGACGTCTAATTTTTAATATACCTGAAGTTCAAATAGCGAGCAGAAATAAGAAGTACTCGAAATGATTATCCCATCCAATTAGTTTAACAATCAGTAAAACAATAAAATAAAACAAGAAGAAAATGATTTCATATAAAAAATCAATCTTCTGATTTTTTGTCCAATTTTTCACTTGATTCCCTTCCAATTCTCCTCTTTATGATTTCTCGTAAGAGCTTGTATTCTCCAGTAAATAACAATCGTTTTCTTCAGTATACAACAATAGTGCAAAATAGCGAAAAAAAGGCCATTCTATAGTTACTAATCACTATTTTTTTGGTCGTTATCGCTTTTTTTCGCTTCTTTGATTCCGTTGCGAACAGCAGCTTTTACCACAAAATATAACACAACAAATAAACCTACTAACAAAAGAGTACTGATAAAAAAAGATAGAAACACAAGTCCGCTCCCTTTTTCTGAAGTAACAACATATGACATTAGTTTTTCTCCTCTTTCTGAGTAAATTTATTAAAAAATGTTTCTGCCCACCAGCCATATACTGTACTTAGTATAGTAAGAAAGAAAATTCCAAGCCAACTATGCTTTAAGCTGATGCCAATAATTAAACCCGGTCCTAAAAAAACGAGAAAAAAACCAATTGTAAATCTTGAAAAAATAAAGTATTTATCTTGCCATCTATTCTTTTGGGAATAGTGGTTGAATAACAAAAATCCCAACAATCCAAAACGACTAATAATTGAAGTCTTTACAAATTTTTCCATAGAGAAACCCACTTTCGCGTATGTTTATGATTAACACAAAACTGAACTATGTAAAAAATAGAAAAGTAACCACATCTGATAAAAAACATCAAATCGTCCTGCAGGTTCCTTTTCTATTCAGATAAACTATCCTTGATTAGAAGTTAGGATACATTCACATAGTAGCATAAACCGTTTACACAATAAAGTATTTTTTTACTTTATCTGAAAGAGTCTTCTAGCAGAATAGAATGCAAATCTACTTTTCTTCTAACAGGACATCTTCAAATTAGTATCTGACACCCTTTACTAGCAAAAATCAATCTCCTCATACAAAACAAGTAGCTTTTATGCAATCCAAGGTACTAAAAAAGCAACCATGTTCTACACTGTTTCAGTCGAAATAGAATAATGGTTACTTTTTTCACGTTTTTAAATTTTGTAATTCCGAATAAAAATTCTAAGCTTCACGGTACCGAATAGTAAGCCCTTTTAGGAAGTTACGGGCATAGCGATCTCCACAAGCCATGTAATTTCTGTGTCCTTCTTTGCGCAAAATTGCACTGATTTCGCTTGGAGAAGCGTAAACTTCTGCTAATCGTAGTACATCCAATATATCATCACTTGTCATCGATAAAGCAATTCGGACTTTCTTGATAAGTACGTTATTTACACTTGACTGATTGGTGATTTGAAATGGGTTTGGTGGTGTCACACCCGGTTTTATCGTTTGTTTTCCACGCTTAAAAATAATAAATCCATTAAGAAAAGTCTCCAAAGTTTTTGCGTCACAAACAGCATCTCTTGGCAGATCTTCATCGGACGACTGTTTTGTTAGAAGCTCTCCTAGTTTGATCTGATCGATTTCCATTCCACCCAATTGAAAAATTTTGATCATTTCCTGATTCTTCAAGTCTAATGCATAACGCAATCTAATTAGAATATCATTGTTGTTCATCATTTCCTCCTACGAAGTTTCTCACTCCATCAGTATAACATTTTCGGCAAAACTACGCTGAAATAATTCAACACTGTTTTTAGTTGCTGAATTCTGAGAAAAAAAGTGCCTAAAATGTAAAATCGCCACATTTTAGACACTTTTGAGGATTTTTCTTTCAATTTCAAAAGCTAAGAGTACACACAATATAGTCGAAAACACTATTCTCCAACCATCACCTAAATCAAGAAAAATACCGATACCTACGGAAAACAGCTAAGACATTTGAGCAAACATCTGTAAGCTTTAACCTATTCAGAAACAATTTGAATTATCTTTCCAGCTCTTTCTATATTAATGAAATTAATTGATACGTTGATGTTTCCACTTTTTTTCTTTGAACGTACGACTGCAAGCAATTTACCATCATATGTTTCCCATTCATTGGACTGATAAAAGTTCTCTGTCTGTGGATCCGCACTTCCAAACCCGATGATTTCTCCCGATCCTTCAATACAAATATTGATTTTTTCTTTACTATTTAGATTTTCATTGCCTTCACTGTCTGAAAGCGAAATTTTAATATATGCTAAATCCGATCCATTCGCTTTAATAATTGGACGATCAACTGTTGCTTTAATTTCAACATCATTTCCTGCTGTGATTAAATGATGACGTCCGACAATTTCCCCTTCATTGTAATTTACTGCTTCTAAAATACCCGGTTGAAAATTAAAAAATATATTCAATAATCTGATCTATTTTTGCCATTTCTTGAAGTGGTAGGTGTTCAATATACTCTAAGTTCCTTACTTTAAAATCGAGAGATTTTAGTTGTGAAATAATAATCTGTCCGCGGGTATCTGTTCCATCCGGCAAAGTATGTCGAGTTGGATAGTCTTTGATTGTAGACGTGATGGGACATATAACTGCAAATAACGTCTTTCTATTGAACTCATAGCGAGACACCACAAGACCCGGTCTTCTTTTTTGAATTTCATGGCCAGCAGAAGGATCGAAGTCAATCCAGACGATATCTCCCTTTTTAGGAATAAATAATTTTTCCTCGTGCATTAAAAAACTTCTCTCCCTTCTGGTGTTAAATCAGACCACTCATCCTGTTCATAAAATTCTGCTTCAGTTCCCTGATCGAATGGGTCTCCTATTTTGGGAACAAGTGTAATTACGCCATCTTCTGAATACATTACTACATATTCCTGATTCGCTTCAGGCTTCTTACCATTATCACTCGGCAATGTAATAATGATTGAGCTCCCTTGTACTCTTGATTTGGTTAATAACATTTCTGCCCACATCCTTTATTATTCTATTATTACCATTCAATTATATCTCATAACGCTACATAATTCTAGCAACACTAGATGAGACTTAACATTCTTAATTATGAGTTAAAAACTTAATTATGTGGAAATACTGCTCTAATTAAAGAAGAAATATGAAAACCTGTTAATTGATAGTCAAAGCTGAGATTTTCTCCTCTCTAAGTAATCAACTAATAAGCAATATTGAATACATTGATTACTTTTCTACGTTGAGATAACACGAATTGAAATTTTTGCGTACTTGTTTCAACGATTAACCCATTGGGTACAATTCCAAATGTATTGATTTCCATGATTCTCTTACCTGAATTATTCATACTTCTAGATTTTTAACATTAATTTTGAAAAACCATCGGTTTTTCTTTTTCCGTTATTACATTTCAAATGTCGCTAGCGCTATTAGCTCAAAATATGATCTATTCAAGGAATGACGAGTCATTTTTCTTATTTTTGAGCGCAAATATCCCTTAGAATTAATAAGTTTTTAAAATTTCAGTTAGCTCCCAGTTCTACCAGCAGAGTTGCTGGATTTTTTCCAATAGATAATAGAACAGGTTCTGGTAAACATGGGAAGAGCTCGTTTTCAGAAACAATTTTCGACCGCTACGAATTAGCTTACCAGCCACTTTGAAAAGGCGAAGACGTAAGGTGTCTACTTGGAAAACTGCTTCTTTCGCAGGTAA
>NZ_BJDS01000014.1 GCF_005405265.1 Enterococcus songbeiensis | reverse complement strand
GCGCCCATAGCTCAACTGGATAGAGTGTTTGACTACGGATCAAAAGGTTAGGGGTTCGACTCCTCTTGGGCGCGTTAATGAGTTAATAACGGGAAGTAGCTCAGCTTGGTAGAGCACTTGGTTTGGGACCAAGGGGTCGCAGGTTCGAATCCTGTCTTCCCGATAAAAAAGAAACACGGGGCCTTAGCTCAGCTGGGAGAGCGCCTGCTTTGCACGCAGGAGGTCAGCGGTTCGATCCCGCTAGGCTCCATATCGTTTGTATTAATAGCGATAAACTATTTTCGCGGCGTAGCTCAGCTGGCTAGAGCGTCCGGTTCATACCCGGGAGGTCGGGGGTTCGATCCCCTCTGCCGCGATTGTTTTTTTTAAGAGCCTGGACCTTTAGCTCAGTTGGTTAGAGCAGACGGCTCATAACCGTCCGGTCGTAGGTTCGAGTCCTACAAGGTCCATTAATGGCATTGTAGTCTTGTGGAGGATTACCCAAGTCCGGCTGAAGGGAACGGTCTTGAAAACCGTCAGGCGGGTAAAACCGTGCAAGGGTTCGAATCCCTTATCCTCCTTTTCTGATCTTTCTTGTGTTACTATGAAAGTATCGGCAATTCGTAAGCGAAAGCAAACGAAATAATATTATTATCGCGGGATGGAGCAGTCTGGTAGCTCGTCGGGCTCATAACCCGAAGGTCGTAGGTTCAAATCCTGCTCCCGCAATTCTAACAAGATTTTCTTGTTAGCTTAATAAAAACATATTCTGGTTTGGTAGTTCAGTTGGTTAGAATGCCTGCCTGTCACGCAGGAGGTCGCGGGTTCGAGTCCCGTCCAGACCGCCATGCGGGTGTAGTTTAGTGGTAAAACCACAGCCTTCCAAGCTGTTGTCGCGAGTTCGATTCTCGTCACCCGCTTGTTTTTATTAAGGGCCTATAGCTCAGCTGGTTAGAGCGCACGCCTGATAAGCGTGAGGTCGATGGTTCGAGTCCATTTAGGCCCATTTAAAATCAGAATAACTCATTTTTGGTTTTTGGGGAAGTACTCAAGTGGCTGAAGAGGCGCCCCTGCTAAGGGTGTAGGTCGGGAAACCGGCGCGAGGGTTCAAATCCCTCCTTCTCCGTTTTAGCATGGTCCGTTGGTCAAGCGGTTAAGACACCGCCCTTTCACGGCGGTAACACGGGTTCGATTCCCGTACGGATCATTACTATTTTTTGGAGGATTACCCAAGTTCGGCTGAAGGGAACGGTCTTGAAAACCGTCAGGCGGGTAAAACCGTGCAAGGGTTCGAATCCCTTATCCTCCTTTTCTGATCTTTCTTGTGTTACTATGAAAGTATCGGTCAATTCGCAAACGTATGTGAGCGAAATAATACTATTATCGCGGGATGGAGCAGTCTGGTAGCTCGTCGGGCTCATAACCCGAAGGTCGTAGGTTCAAATCCTGCTCCCGCAATTCTAGCAAGATATTTTTGCTAGCGTAATAAAAACGTATTTGGTTTGGTAGTTCAGCTGGTTAGAATGCCTGCCTGTCACGCAGGAGGTCGCGGGTTCGAGTCCCGTCCAGACCGTTTTTGGCTCGGTAGCTCAGTTGGTAGAGCAATGGATTGAAGCTCCATGTGTCGGCAGTTCGATTCTGTCCCGCGCCATTAATAGCTTGTTTGCGGGTGTAGTTTAGTGGTAAAACCACAGCCTTCCAAGCTGTTGTCGCGAGTTCGATTCTCGTCACCCGCTTTTGTTTTTATTATGGGCCTATAGCTCAGCTGGTTAGAGCGCACGCCTGATAAGCGTGAGGTCGATGGTTCGAGTCCATTTAGGCCCATTATTAGTAATAAAATATTTTTTATTGGTCCGTTGGTCAAGCGGTTAAGACACCGCCCTTTCACGGCGGTAACACGGGTTCGATTCCCGTACGGATCATGCACTTAAAGATACTGATTGGTATCTTTTTTTATTTACCCAAATTTCTTGGGAAACTTTCTATTAAAACGAGCAAATCGGGGAAAAATCTGCTATACTTGCTTACGTTGCAAGTTCCCGAAAGGATTCGTCTGTACGAAGATGCCTTGTAACCGATAATTTATTAGGGGGAATCACCATGTTAGAAAGAGAAAGACATTTATTTACTTCGGAATCAGTTTCAGAAGGACATCCGGATAAAGTTGCGGATCAAATCAGTGATGCAATTTTGGATGCATTATTGGAAAAAGATCCAATGGCCCGTGTTGCCTGTGAAACGTCTGTTACGACTGGTTTAGTTTTGGTTTTTGGCGAAATTTCAACGTCTGCGTATGTGGATATTCAAAAAATCGTGCGAAAAACAATCAAAGATATTGGCTATACCCGAGCAAAATTCGGCTTTGATGGAGACACAGTAGCCGTTCTGGTGGCAATTGATGAACAATCACCGGATATTGCACAAGGGGTAGATACAGCAATGGAAGCCCGAGAAGAAAAAAAGGATCTGCTAGATGAAATCGGAGCAGGAGACCAAGGATTGATGTTTGGGTTTGCGGTGGACGAAACACCGGAATTAATGCCATTACCGATTGCATTGAGTCACCGTTTAGTTCGTCGTTTGGCAGAGTTGCGTAAATCAAAGGAATTGCCTTATTTGCGGCCTGATGCAAAATCACAAGTCACCGTTGAATACAACGATCAAGAAGAGCCTGAGCGCATTGATACCGTGGTTATCAGTACCCAGCATGATGCAGCAGTGGCTAATGAAACGATTCATCGGGATGTCATTGAAAAAGTAATCAAAGAAGTGATACCTGCTGAATTATTAGATGATAAAACGAAATATTATATCAATCCTACTGGACGTTTTGTAATTGGCGGACCACAAGGAGATGCTGGTTTGACTGGTCGTAAGATCATCGTTGATACGTATGGCGGTTATGCACGTCATGGAGGCGGTGCTTTTTCTGGAAAAGATGCCACGAAAGTCGATCGTTCAGCAAGCTACGCTGCTCGCTATATTGCCAAAAATATTGTTGCGGCCAAACTGGCGAAAAAAGTTGAAGTTCAATTAGCCTATGCAATTGGAGTGGCTCAACCAGTGTCGATTTCCATTAATACGTTTGGCACGAGTCAGGTAGCAGAAGAAAAATTGATTGAAGCAGTGCGGAAGAATTTTGATTTACGTCCTGCTGGAATCATTGAAATGCTGGATTTGCGTCGTCCAATTTACCGACAAACGGCAGCATACGGACATTTTGGTCGTACAGATATCGATTTGCCATGGGAACACACAGATAAAGTGGACGCCTTACTGGCAAGTGTGAAGGACTAACGAGGCGACCTCTATTGACAAACGTCGATAGAGGTCCTTTTTTTATGGATCAAAAACAGTTGATTCATTCAAGGCATTCAGCGGAGCGTGGGAAAGAAGGCAACTGGATTTTTTGAAAGGAGACAAAGAATGGAGAAAAAAACAAATGTGACATTGGTAACGGTGGCGGTTTTTGTTGCGACTTTTATGACAGCTATTGAGGGAACGATTGTAACGACTGCAATGCCGACGATTGTTGGTTCCTTGCATGGGATTGAAATTATGAACTGGGTTTTTTCAATTTATTTATTAACGAATGCCATGTTGACACCCATCTATGGGAAGCTGGCAGATAAAATAGGTCGTCGTCCGATTTTTATTTTTGGCACCCTGCTGTTTATCATTGGTTCTGCTTTATGCGGATTTTCCAATGATATGTTGACGTTGATCATTTCTCGTGGGATTCAGGGAATGGGAGCCGGGGCAATGATGCCGGTGGCCTTAACGATCATTGCCGATATGTATACGATGGAGAGACGGGCAAAAATATTAGGGTTAAATAGTACAGCTTGGGGAATTGCCAGCGTGGTGGGTCCTTTGGCTGGTGGATTGATTGTTGATACGATTGGCTGGCATTGGATTTTTTTCATCAATGTACCGATCGGGTTAGTGCTGATTGGAATGATCTGGTTTTATTTGGTGGAGCCAAAGCACAAGGTTCAGGCAAAAAAAATGGATGTCGCTGGCAGTTTTTGTTTGATGGTCGTGTTGTTGACCTTACTTCTAGCTTTCCAACTATTGAGTGATCACGGGGGAACGTGGTTGGTGGCGGGGTTATTCTTGCTTTCCATTGTAAGTTTGGGCTTCTTTTTAGTTGTCGAAAAAAACGCCGAAGATCCGGTAATTTCTTTGTCATTGTTTAAGAGTCATTTATTTATAGTGGTCAATAGTGTGGCAGCGTTGGTCAGCGGATTTTTGATGGGAATTGATGTCTACATTCCCATGTGGATGCAAGGCGTCCTGGGATTGAACGCCGGCATTGGTGGACTTGTACTGGCTCCTTTATCATTGCTGTGGTTGGTGGGCTCCTTTTTAGCTAGTCGCTGGATGACACGTTACTCCATCAAAAAAACGCTATTGTTTGGGCTGACCATCACTTTAATCGGTGCGATTTGGCAATTTTTGATTCCAATAGACAGCAGCTGGCTTTGGTTCTTTGGAATTTCTTCTATAATAGGAATTGGTCTTGGAGCAACAACAGTTACTTGTACGGTTAGTGCTCAAAGCAGTGTTTCTCATGAGATGTTGGGTGTTGCTACCTCCTTCAACACGTTGGTACGAACGATTGGTCAGACAATCATGGTTTCCGTTTTTGGTATTTTACTGAATACGATTTCTACTAATGAATTACAGCAAACCCAGCTTTCCACTGATCCGGATATTATGAATAAATTGGTCAATCCACAAACGGCAAAATTATTGTCGGAAGAGTTGTTGCAACCGTTACGAAAGATTTTATATGATGGTTTGCATGGGGTTTTCGGTACGGGACTGCTGCTGGTAGTTCTTGCCTTTGTTTTGACTATTCTTGTGAAGGAAAAATCTGTTACAATAGAACAAAAAGGATAAGGTGATGGGAAATGGCCTTTTTACAAGTTAGTATTTATTCAAATGTTTTGGAAATGGAAGTTGGATTAAACGTAATTTTACCTCAACGAACAGAGAAAATGATTGGCACCAGTACGGAGGGCAGCCTTGAAGATCTGCCGGTATTGTATTTGCTGCACGGTATGGGGGGCAATCAGAGTGTGTGGGGGCGGCGGACGTCTATCGAGCGCTATGTTGAAAATCTTGGATTGGCGGTCATCATGCCTTCAACAGATTTGGCTTGGTACACGAACACGCAATATGGAATGGATTATTGGACGTTTATTGCTGATGAACTACCGGCGATTTGCCATGAGCTATTTCCTCAGCTTACATGGAAAAGAGCCAAAACTTTTGCGGCGGGATTGTCGATGGGGGGATATGGTGCAGTCAAATTAGGGTTGAAAAGACCACACCAATTTGCCGCCATTGCCTCCCTTTCTGGAGCAGTTGCTTTGGCAGAGGAACCGGAAAGTTTATTAAGCACTCGCAACAAAGCGTATTGGGAAGGGGTTTTTGGCCCGTTGGATCAATTAAAGGGTTCAGAAAATGATCCGATACAAATGTTGGTGGAGTGTCCCGCTGAAGAGGCGCCAAAATTCTTTTTAGCTTGTGGAACAGAGGACTTTTTGTATACTTCCAATCAATATTTTGTCAAGCAAGCACGAGGCAAAGGTTTGGATGTTACCTATGAAGAAGGTCCCGGTGAACACAACTGGATTTTTTGGGACCAATGGATCCAACGGGTCTTGACTTGGCTGCCGTTAGAAAATTAATTCTTTTTGTTGCTAAAGAAGAGCTGACAAATCTGCTAGATTTGTCAGCTCTTTATTTTTTTTCGATACAAAAAAGAATCGGTGGTTGATTTTTTTGATTGATAAATTGATAACGTAAAACAGAGTAGTCTTCTTGAGGCAACTGCTGACAATACTCGTCAACCGCTGTCAGTTCCTCTTGTCCTCCAGCATGTCCGTAATAAGCAACGATAATCAGTCGACCATGAGGCAGTAAGAACCGCAGCAGTTGGTCAAAGGCTGATTTGGTGGTATCTGGTAGGGTGATGACTGACTTGTCGCTGTTTGGCAAATAGCCAAGATTAAAAATAGCGGCCTTGATGGGGGCGGCTAGGTATTTTTCTACATGCTGATGGCCGTCTAAAATCAATTCTGTTCGGGAAGTCAACTGGTTGTCAGCCAGCTTTTTTTTGGTTGCAATCACAGCTGCTTCTTGAATATCAAAAGCATAAACTTTTCCAGTTTCCCCCACCAGTTGGGCTAGAAAAAGGGTGTCATTGCCGTTGCCCATGGTGGCGTCTACTGCGTAATCCCCGGGCTGTAGAATTTCTTTTACTAATTGGTGACTAAAACGCAAGGCGCTTAACATGAAAGGACACCCTTTCTGACATCAAACTTACCTTGGAAGGAATCCCGCCGCAGCATTTCTTGATCGATGGCATTGAGAACTTCCCATTTTTTCAAGCTCCACATCGGACCAATCAACGAATCCCACGGTGCATCTCCAGTCAGTCGATGGATGATAATTTCTGGAGGAATCATTTCCAATTGATCACAAATGACCTGCACATAGTTTTCTCGCGTCATTAATTGTAAGCGACCTTCGTGGTAATCCCGCAGCATTCGAGTGTTGCGCATCAGGTGAAGCAGGTGCAGTTTAATTCCTTGAATGTCAGAATCTAAAATTGTTCGGCGAACATTTTCCAGCATCATTTCCGAAGTTTCCCCGGGCAAGCCATTGATTAGATGGGTACAGACACGAATATTGTGGGCACGTAATTTTGCCACGCCATTTACATAAGTATCATAGTCGTGGGCGCGATTGATTGAGCGGCTGGTACTTTCGAAAGTTGTCTGCAAACCGAGCTCCACCCATAGATACAGCCGTTGATTTAATTCGGCTAAATACTCCACGACTTCTTCCGGCAAACAATCTGGACGCGTACCGACGGATAAGCCAACAACGCCCGGAAGATTGACCACTTGCTCAAACCGTTCACGAATCACTTCAATGGGAGCATGGGTATTGGTAAAATTTTGAAAATAGACAATGTATTGATCGACGTGCGGCCATTTTAAGTGCATCATGTCGATTTCTTTTTGAAATTGAAGGGGCAAGGGATCTTCCGGCGCAACAATCATATCTCCAGAACCGGAGACACTGCAAAAGGTACAGCCGCCATGAGCGACCGTTCCATCACGGTTGGGGCAATCAAACCCGCCGTCGATCGGCACCTTGAAAATTTTCCCGCCAAATTCCTGACGCAATGCGTAATTCCAAGAATGGTAACGTTTGTTTGGATCTTCTGTATAACTAAATGCTGACATGGTTGTCCTTCTTTCTCAGCGTTTTTTCTTAAAGGTTAAAATGACGCGGAATTTTTGGTACAGGGGATAGGTCAGAAAAAGCCAGCCCAGCCCAAGTGAATAGCCACCGATGATGTCACTAGGAAAATGAACCCCTAAATAGATGCGGCTGATCCCGATAGCCAAGATTATGAAACCTAAGAAGATGCGGGCGATCCAGCGGGCCGTTGTGCTAGTGAAAAGAGCAGGAACGAGAAAAATCAATGTACCGAATAAGACCATACTGCCGGTGGAGTGTCCGCTGGGAAAACTGTAGCTGTGTTCCGTGACCAAATGCAACAACGTTGGACGTTCCCGAGTGAAAACCAATTTGATTAAAGGATTGAGAATTCCGGCGATTCCTAAGACACCGATTCCCAGCCACGCGGTTTCAGCGTAGCGTTTGCCGATGGCGAGAACAATCAGAAAAGCCAAAGTTAAAATGATTACGGTGCTGGGATTACCAAATTTAGTGATCCAGAGATAAAAATCATTCCAATGAGGATAGGGGCTGCGAACCAGATCTGTTAAGACTGAATCGAATCCTGATACCCATTGAGGATAAAATTTAACGACATAGCCTAAAAAAACGAAGAGCAGGAGAAAACAACTGCCGATAAATTGCGTATATACTTTATTTTTCATAGAGGACTCCTTTGATGAGAATGAGCTTATTATAGCATTGCTTTTCCCGACATAAAAGCGGGGGAAAGGAAACTTGTTGCTAGGGAAAAAGAAGGGGTACTAAAATCTCCTGCTTTTTTGTCATGAAATTGCAATAATCTTCCTTTTGTTAAATAACCGTTTTTTTTCAGTGGTTCAGATAAAAAGCTGAAAATCACCCGTTTTCTTTTCAAAAGATAACGAAAAAAACGGAAGGTTACAGGCACTTTACAATTTACCAGAATGACCTTAAAAATCTTTTAATAAACCTTAAGAAACGGTATACTTAAACTAATAATACGAAATTTTTTTGGAGGAGTGACACAATGGAAAATATCTCAAGAAAAGAGCGGCGGAAAGCGGAACAAACAAGCGATATGTATCGCCACATGAAAAAAAGTGCAGCAATCGTAGGTACGACCCTGACAGCTTGTTCTGTTGTGACACCTTTTATGAGTCCGCTGCAAGCTGAGGCGACAGGAACGACAACAAACGCACAAATGGCAACCCGTAGTAATCCAAGTGCGTTCATTACAGAAATCGCTGCTCATGCACAACCAATTGCCAATGCGAATGATTTGTACGCTTCGGTGATGATTGCGCAGGCTATCATTGAAAGTGGTTGGGGAACCAGCACGTTATCACAAGCACCGAATTATAATCTGTTTGGAATCAAAGGCAGTTATAATGGCAACACAGTCTATATGAATACAATGGAATATTTAAATGGAAAATGGGTTACTATGAAGGAACCTTTCCGAAAATATCCTTCTTTTAAAGAATCTTTTGCTGATAATGCCTATACTTTGCGTAATGTTTATCTAGGCGGTGGCTATTACTATCGCGGTGCGTGGAAGAGCAATACTAAATCTTACCGTGATGCAACGGCATGGCTGACCGGACGATACGCAACTGCCCCTCACTATGCAAGCTCATTAAATAGTGTGATTGAAACGTATAATTTGACTCGATTTGATACACCAGCTAGCGGCAGTGCCGGGGGTGGTTCAAGTGCCGGTTCCAGCAATTCTGGTAATTCTGGTTCCTCCAGCTCTTCTGGTTCGTCAAGCAGTAACAATTCTAGCAGTTCAACGACCTATACAGTAAAATCTGGTGATTCAGTGTGGTTGATTGCTAATAAATACGGTATTACTATGAATCAATTGATTCAATGGAACAATATCAAGAACAACTTTATCTATCCAGG
>NZ_BJDS01000013.1 GCF_005405265.1 Enterococcus songbeiensis | reverse complement strand
GGTGATTCAGTGTGGTTGATTGCTAATAAATACGGTATTACTATGAATCAATTGATTCAATGGAACAATATCAAGAACAACTTTATCTATCCAGGGCAACGGCTAGTGGTGAAAAACGGTGGAACCAACAATTCCAGTACAACTACGGGTTCTAGCAGTTCAAGTTTATCCAGTTCCTCCGCCAGCTCCAGTGCTTCAACCGGCGGAACTTACACGGTGAAATCCGGCGATTCCGTCTGGTCGATTGCCAATAAACACGGCATTTCGATGGATCAATTCCGTCAATGGAACAATATCAAAAATGACTTCGTTTATCCGGGGCAAAAAGTAACCGTGAAAAAAGGGGCAACCGCCTCTGCTGCCAGCACGTCCGGCAGCACCTACAAAGTCAAAAGCGGCGACAGTCTATGGACGATTGCACAAAAATACCGATTGACCATCAATCAGCTAAAAAGTTTGAATCAACTGTCTTCCGATACGATTCTGATTGGACAGACTTTAAAGGTAAAATAATATTTGAATTTCCATGCAATCTTTGATAGTATAGCTATCAATAGCAACACGTTAAAAAGGAATAGTAAAAAGTCATTCGGTAAAGAGAGCACATGGTTGGTGGAAATGTGTACGAAACCTTTTGAACTCGCCTTTTAGTGACAACTGCTGAAAAAAGTAGGCAGCTGCGGCGGCGGTCGTTATCCCGCAAGAGGCTTGCATTCGCAAGTAAAAATAGGTGGTACCACGTAGATTACGTCCTATAAAAAGCAACGGCTTTTTATAGGACTTTTTTTATTATTCTTTAGGAGGCATCGGAATGAATTACGATCACAAAGCAATCGAAAAAAAATGGCAAAAGTTTTGGGCAAAAAACAATGTCTTCAATACCCACGATGACAGCAGCAAGCCAAAGTTCTACGCACTCGATATGTTTCCCTATCCGTCTGGACAAGGGCTGCATGTAGGGCATCCAGAAGGGTATACGGCAACAGATATTTTATCACGGATGAAACGCAGCCAAGGCTTCAGTGTACTGCATCCAATGGGGTGGGATGCCTTTGGTCTGCCAGCAGAACAATATGCGCTGGATACCGGCAATGATCCGGCTGAATTCACGAAAAAAAATATCGAGACCTTTCGTCGTCAAATCAATTCATTAGGCTTTAGCTATGACTGGAATCGAGAAATCAATACTACCGATCCGGAATACTATAAATGGACCCAATGGATCTTTACAAAATTGTACGAAAAAGGATTGGCTTATGAAGCAGAGGTCGCAGTCAACTGGGTGCCAGAATTGGGAACCGTTATTTCCAATGAAGAAGTTATCGATGGCAAAAGTGAACGTGGCGGCTACGATGTGGTTCGAAAACCGATGCGTCAATGGATGCTGAAAATCACCGCCTATGCAGATCGTTTGTTGGATGATCTTGAATTGGTGGATTGGCCTGAAAGCATCAAAGAAATGCAGCGCAATTGGATTGGTCGTTCGGTGGGAGCAAATGTAACCTTTAAAGTTGCCAGCAGTGAAACAGATTTCACTGTATTTACCACCCGTCCGGATACATTGTTTGGTGCAACTTATGCCGTATTGGCACCAGAACTTGAATTGGTGCAAAAAATCACGACTGCCGAACAACGGCCGGCGGTAGAAGCATATATCGCAGAAGCTGCAAAAAAATCTGAATTGAATCGAACGGATTTGGCGAAAGAAAAAACTGGGGTCTTTACCGGTGCCTATGCAGTTAATCCAGTCAATGGCAAAGAAATTCCTATCTGGATTGCCGATTACGTTTTGTCTTCTTACGGAACTGGTGCAATCATGGCGGTTCCTGCTCACGATGAACGGGATTATGAATTTGCGAAAACATTTGGCTTGGAAATTTTGCCTGTGTTGGCTGGTGGTGATGTGGCTCATGCGCCTTATACTGAAGATGGTCTGCACATCAATTCCGGCTTCTTGGATGGCATGAACAAAGAAGAAGCCATTGCGGCTATGACGACTTGGTTGGAAGAAAAAGGCGTTGGGAAAAAAGAAATCAGTTACCGGTTGCGGGACTGGTTGTTTTCACGTCAACGGTATTGGGGAGAACCAATCCCAATCATCCATTGGGAAGACGGCACCACAACGACGGTGCCTGAAGAAGAGCTGCCATTGCGTTTGCCGATTACTAAAAACATCAAACCAAGCGGAACGGGCGAATCACCGTTAGCAAATATTGAAGAATGGATCAATGTCGTCGATCCGGTTACTGGCAAAAAAGGTCGTCGAGAAACCAATACGATGCCGCAATGGGCAGGCAGCTCATGGTATCACTTGCGGTACATCGATCCTCATAATAAAAAAGAATTGGCAAACTTTGAAAAATTGGAACGCTGGCTACCGGTGGATATTTATATCGGTGGTGCGGAACATGCTGTGCTTCATTTGCTTTATGCCCGTTTCTGGCATAAGTTCTTGTATGATATCGGTGTAGTTCCAACCAAAGAACCGTATCAAAAATTATACAATCAAGGAATGATCCTTGGCGGAAATAACGAGAAAATGTCGAAATCTCGTGGCAATGTGGTCAATCCTGACGATGTTGTTGAAAAATATGGGGCAGATACCCTGCGCCTGTATGAAATGTTTATGGGACCATTGGATGCTTCGATTGCTTGGAGCGAAAATGGACTGGAAGGCAGTCGGAAATTCTTGGATCGGGTGTGGCGCCTGGTTGTTGATGAAGAAGGCAAGATGCGGGATCGGATCACTACCTTTAATGATGGCAAGCTGACGAAGGTTTATAATCAAACGGTGAAAAAAGTAACCGAAGATTATGAAAATCTGCATTTTAACACAGCAATTTCTCAATTGATGGTTTTTGTTAATGAAGCCTATAAAGTCGATGCCTTGCCATATGAATACATCGAAGGCTTCGTGCAATTGCTGGCACCGATTGCTCCCCATATCAGTGAAGAACTTTGGGCAGTCTTGGGCAACGAAGGCGGCATTTCTCATGTTGCTTGGCCAACCTACGATGAATCGGCGTTGGTAGAAGCAGAAATCGAAGTCGTTTTCCAAGTAAACGGCAAAGTACGGGCGAAAGTCAATGTTCCGGCAGATGCGACAAAAGAAGAATTGGAAGAATTGGCAAAAGCTGATTCGCTGGTTCAAGAACATATTGCAGGAAAAACGATCCGTAAAGTTATCGTTGTCCCAAATAAATTGGTAAATATTGTTGCAAATTAAGAAAAAATAAGTATGTTTTGAGACACCTCCTGTATTTTGGGAGGTGTCTTTGTCTTTTGGCAAATTTCTTTGGTTGACTGTTGTAAGTAGCTACGCCAACCATTTGAAAATTTCTTAAAAAGAGCGTATAATCCGTACCCTATCCTTCAAACAGTAAAGGGGAATGTGTGTATGGTCAACCACAAAGAACAAGAGTATTTAACGATCGTTTATGGGGAGCTGCTGGAGAAAAAAGAGGTATTGCAAACCTATCTGGCACAGTCTAAGGATGAGGCATTGACGGCGTTGCAGGGGATGCAAGGAGATGTCAGTTTGAATTTTGATAGTGTGCTGGACAATCTCGATACTTTTTCACAGTTGGAAATGAAAAATCGAGAAATCGATCAAATGAATTTCAAAATGCAAACTGCAGATGTTGAATTGGCGCAGGTCAATCGTTCCTTGAATGTGCCGTATTTTGGCAAAGTAGTGGTCGATTTTATGGAGGAAGCACCGGAAGATTTTTATATTGGCATCAATGGCTTTCGAAATTTGGCGGGAGATACACGAATCTACGACTGGCGCTCACCGATTGCAGAATTGTTTTACAACAATGAGTTGGGACCTTCCAGCTATCAAGTCAATGGACAAAAGATAGCGGTGGAAATTGCCGGTCGCCGGCAGCTGATTATCGAAAGAGATCGTCTGCTGAATTCCTTTGATACTTCTGTGGCGATTCAAGATGATGTTTTATTGGAAGCCCTGGAGAATGATACCACTGGATTTATGAAGGACATCACGGCAACCATTCAAAAAGAGCAGAACAAAATCATTCGCGATAACACTAGCCGTCATTTATTGGTGAATGGCATCGCCGGCAGCGGAAAAACCTCGACAATCATGCAACGTATTGCATATTTGCTCTATTCATTGCGGCAGCAAATCACCGCAGATGATCTCTTGATCCTGTCACCCAATACGCAATTTATCGACTATATCTCTAATGTTTTACCCGCCTTGGGTGAACGCAATCCGCTTAATTTGACTTTGCCACTATTTTTGCAAGAGTTCAGTTCTCAAGAATTGGAGGATGAAACAGAATATTTTGAACGCTTAAATGCACCTGTTTCAAAAATGACTGCGATTCTTCGCAGCAAAGCATTTGTAGATTATCTCAAACAAGCGGACGAGCTTTTAGCAAGGATTGATTTGTTTCAACCGATTGTTTATAAAGGAAAAGTTCTGATTTCAGTAGAAACATTGCAGGGATTTTATCGAAAAACACCTAATTATCCCAAAATGATCGATAAGCTGCAGGCCATGAAAAAACAGCTTCTTAGCTATTGGGATCAGCGAATCATTCAGCAAGCTCACAGTGAACGGATTCAAAATCAAGTGCTTTCCTTGTCTGAAGAATTGCAGCAGCACTATTTTGGTGAATTAATCAGTGATGAATCAGAAGCCAGTATTTTTCGTTACAGCAAGAAATTATTGCAACGAAAATATCGGAAGGTAACAAAGGCGTTGCGGCAAAATGAATGGATCAATGAAGAAGGCATGGTTGCGGCAATCTATCAACGTTTTACCGGACAAGAAATGCCAAAATTTGGTGGAACGATCGATGAAGCAGTGATTCGGCTATTGGTTCGTCACACGTTTATTGAAAAAAGGGACGTACCAATGCTGCGTTTTATTTTGATTGATGAAATCCAAGATTACACGTATGCTCAAATCGCCTTGCTAGCGGCTTTGTTCCCGAAAACCCATTTCACGATGGTGGGGGACGAAAATCAGGCAATTTTTAATTCTCAAATTGCTTTTTCAGAGGTACAAGCTATATTTGCTGAAAAACAACAGTCGGTGAAACGCTATGATTTACTGAATAGTTATCGTTCAAGCGGTGCAATCACGAAGCTGTTTCGAAAGTTGGTTACCACACCAATGGAGATTTTGCCGGTGCGACCAGACGGATTGCCGGTGACTTTTCGTTCTTTTGCGGTGGTCGAGGAGTTTGTTCAACTAGTGAAAGAAATGTCTACTAAGCAACAACTGACTATATTGACTAAAACGCAACAGCAGGCTGTTCAATTAACAGAAACCTTGCGTAAGGCTGGCGATCAAAGCCAGGTGCTGTCTATCAGCTTGGCAAAGGGCTTAGAATTTGATCATGTGATTTTGTATGATGTTTCAGCGGAAAATTATTTTTCAGAACAGGATCAAAAACGCCTGTACACCGCCATTTCCCGTGGCATGCAACAAGTAGTCGTGACTTATCAAGATGAACTGACACCATTGATCCATTAAAAAAACGTTCCTGATTTCTGCGGATAATGCAGAGAATCAGGAACGTTTTTAATCTAAGCTCATTGAATTATCTGTTCAGCAATCAGATAATCCCCGTCATAGGGAACATCTTCTCCATTGATTTTTTGGTATTGATCTTGTCCTTTGCCGGCAAGAATAATGGAATCCTTTGGCTCTGCCAAGGCGATGGCTTGGGCAATGGCTTGCGGACGATCCATTTCAAAATAAATTACCAACTCTGGATTAGTCACCGCTTGATTGATTTCTTCTGCGATGGCTTGTGGGTCTTCAAAGGCAGGATCGTCTGCAGTCAAAATGGCGATGTCGGCTTGTTGGGATAAAATTTTCCCGAAATCTTGTCGCCGGGAAATAGCTTTTCCACCAGGACTGCCAAGAACAACGATGACTCGACCGTCAGGATGCTGCGTTTTCGCAAAATGCAGCAACGTTTTTAAACTAAGATAATTATGGGCGTAATCGACGTAGATGGTTGCGCCATTCTTTGCTTGTAATTGTTCCATACGTCCGGGAACTCGCGCTTGTGCCAGACCGAGCTGTCCGTCTTTTGCGGAGGCGCCTGCCAGTGCGGCTGCCAACAACGCACTGGCGGCATTTTCTTGATTGAATCCACCAGCCAGCAATAACGAATAGTGACTGTTCAAGGCAAACGGATCTTGGTCAGATTGTAATGAAAAAGCCAATCCTTCTTCGGAAACCACCAGATAATCGGCATCTTTTCGTCCGTAGGTGGTCAATGGAATTTTGTTCAGCTCACAGGTTTCTTTTAATAAATCAAAATAATCGCTGTCTCGATTGATAATCATGTGTTTGGCATGAAGCAGTAATTGTCGTTTGCAATAAAAATAGTCGTCAAAAGTCGGGTGCTCGATGGGGCTGATATGATCTGGAGAGATATTTAGAAAAATCCCAACATCGAAAAACAATCCATACACGCGATGTGTTTTGTAAGCTTGTGAAGAGACCTCCATCACGAGATGGGTCATACCATTGGTGACTGCTTGTGCCATCATACGATACAAATCCAAAGATTCAGGAGTGGATAAATGAGATTTAAAATAAGTCGTTCCATCTAATGTAGTATTCATAGTGGAAAGCAGGGCTGTTTTTTTGTCGGTGGTGACATCTAAAGCCGCCTTGGTAAAATAAGCAGCAGTAGTTTTTCCTTTGGTTCCAGTAAAAGCAATCAACGTCAATTTGTCTTGAGGATAATCGTAAAAGGCCATCGCCAAAATCGCCATTGCTTTGCGGACATCTGTTACGATGATACCAAGTGCTGAAACAGTATAGGGTTCTTCTGCCACGTAGACTTCCAACCCATTTTCAATAGCGGAAATCAGGTAGTCCGCTTTAAAATTTAATCCTTTACAGAAAAAAAGTGTTTGGGAATCAACGGAACGGGAATCATAGGAAAGTGCAGAAAATTCCTTTTTGCTGTCAATTGTCAGATGCCAGCCCTCCGCTGAAACAAACTCTTTAAGCAGATTTTCTTTGAGTAACAAAGTGCGAATTGTTTCAAGGGAAAAGGTCATTGTGAAGCTCCTTTTTCAATTTTTAGTTTATTATAGCACAATTTTGAAAGTGGACTGAAAAAAATCAGGAACCAGGAGAGCAGACTTTTCTTATTCCAAAAAAATAAACCGCCAATTTTTTTGGCGGTTTATTTTGAAGAAGGATAAAAATTTAGTCGTTGACAGGAATCAGTTGAAATTTGGAAAAAGAAAATAATCCTTTATCGGTGATCTTCAATTCGGGAATCACCGATAGTGTCAAAAAGGAAAGGGTCAAGAAAGGATTGAAGGCACGGCTGGCACCAAGTTTTCGTGCCTGTTCCGTCAGTTGGATCAACTGCTGATTGACTGCCATGAAGGGTTCTTGAGACATCAACCCACCGATAGGCAACGGCAGACACGCCAATTCTTTATCTTGATGAACAACGACCATACCGCCGCCTTTTTTGATCAATTGATTAGCAGCAAAGCGCATTTCTTCGTCAGAAGTTCCCACTACCACGATGTTGTGGGAATCATGGGCCACCGTAGTAGCTAAGGCACCTGCCTTCAACTGAAAACCTTTCACGATGCCTAATCCGATATTTCCAGTGGCATGATGGCGTTCGATAACGGCGATTTTCAGCTGATCTTTTTTAATCGAAGGCTGGAACAAGCCCTTTACTGTTTGAACATCTTCTATTAAATCATTCGTCAACAAGCTGTTGGGGATGATCTCAATCACATGGGCTTTAGAAGCAGTCAGCGGCAAATCAAACGAGTGGGTATCTAACGGCTGTACACTGATTTTTGGCAATTCTTTTTCAAAAGCCAATGGAGCTGAAAAGCAGGATTCGTTTAAGTGACCAGATTGAACGACCGGGACCCCTTTGGCAAAGACGGTATGGATAGGTAAAGTTTTTAAATCATCTGTCAAAAAGAAGTCAGCTTGATACCCTGGAGCAATTGCTCCTAGAGTTGTTAAACCAAAACATTCGGCGGCATTTAATGAAGCCATTTGAATGGCTTGCAACGGTTCCATGCCTGCTTGGATCGCTTGCCGAACGATGTGATCGATGGACCCTTCTGCTACCAAATCATCAATCAATTTATCATCCGTCACAAATAAGCAACGGCGGGAATTTTCTGGTGTGATTGCCGGTAAAAGGGCGTCAAGATTTTTTGCGACGGTTCCTTCTCGAACCATCAGATACATGCCCAGTGCCAAGCGTTCTTTGGCTTCGGCGGCAGTGGTTGCCTCGTGGTCAGTTCGAATTCCTGCAGCGGGATACACATTCAGAGCTTCACCAGTGATGCCGGCAGCGTGGCCGTCGATTTTCTTTTTTTGTTGGTGCATGCGACTGATTTTATCTAAAATATCCGTTTCCGCAGTAGCAACGGCTTGGTAATTCATCACTTCCGCCAGTCCTAGAACATTAGGATCTTCAAGAAAAGGTGCCAAGGCTTTTCCATCTAAGACGGCGCCGCTGGTTTCAAATGGGGTTACCGGTACGCACGAAGGCAGCATGACAAAAATAGTCATGGGCGATTGCTTGCCATCTTCCAGCATAAACTGAAGTCCTTTGCTACCGGCAACATTTCCGATTTCATGGGGATCAGTTACCACCGTGGTCACACCATGAAGCAAGGAGATTTTGGCAAATTCTTGGGGAGATAAAAGCGAACTTTCAATATGTACGTGACCATCAATAAAGCCGGGAACCAAATACTGATTTTTACCGTCAATAGTGGTGAGTCCTTCATAATGACCGATTCCAACGATCTTTCCATCGCAAACTGCGACATCACCAACTGTGATTTCTTTGGTAAATACATTGACAATTTGAACCTGCTTGATGACCAGATCGGCAGGTTGTTTTTTACCAGCAGCTAAAATATGTTTTTTTAATAATGTTTCCACTTTTGCTCCTCCTTTATAGGTTTAGATGGGTAATAACTTGTTTTATTTTCAGCTCGCTTTAAAAAATAGAGAAAATCAAGGGCGTAAAATAAATTGTTACAAGTATACCATGAATTCGGATTTAGCCAATACTTTTGAGAAAATTCTCTAGAATTTTCATGAAAAACGAAAAAAAGACGGACATTTTGAAAGTAGAAAAGAATTTTTTTCTAATTCACAGCTGAAAAAAGGAATTCCAATGAATTTCGTTAAATTTACCAAAAGTAATTGCTACATTGATAGTTTCCCTTTAAAATAGAGAATATGCCTTGATACATAGAAAGTTGGAGATTGTGGACAAATGGAAAACAAAACACGACCAGCAGAATTGACAAATGAAGAACGGATGGCCCGTGGTTCTGCATGGATGACCATCGGCAACATCGGCTCGCGTTTATTGGGAGCGATTTATATTTTACCTTGGTATGCTTGGATGGGAGAAAATGCCAAAGCTGCCAACGCCCTGTTTAATATGGGCTACAATATCTACGCTTTGTTTTTAATGATCTCGACGGCCGGCATCCCGGCTGCGATTGCTAAACAGACCGCACATTATAATTCATTGAATGAGTACAGTACCAGCCGTAAATTATTTATTCGTGCGTTACAGGTGATGGGAATTTTCGGCATTATTTCTGCCGGTATCATGTATTTGCTGGCTCCTTTTTTAGCGGAGGCATCTGGTGGTGGCGCAGAGTTGGTGCCAACGATGCGTTCCTTGAGTGTCGCAATTTTGGTCTTTCCTTGTATGAGTGTCATTCGAGGGTATTTCCAAGGTTTTAAAGACATGCGGCCCTTTGCGATTTCACAAATCGTCGAACAAATTGCCCGTGTGGCGTATATGTTGTTGGCGACTTTCATCATCATGAAAACATTGAATGGGGAATATACTGAAGCGGTGACGCAATCAACTTTTGCTGCGTTTATCGGAGTACTGGCAAGTTTTGCCGTACTGGGTTATTTTCTCAAAAAAGAAAAAGTTCGTATGGATACGTTGGTGGAGTATAGCGGACAGGAAGCAACGATCCATACAAAAGAATTGCTGATCGAAACTGTAAAAGAAGCCATTCCGTTTATTATCATTGGTTCCGGAATCACATTGTTTAAATTAGTCGATCAATTTACTTTTATTCGCAGCATGCAACGATTTACTGAATATTCCAGTGACCAGTTGAAGGATCTTTTTTCAATTTTTAGTGCCAATCCAGATAAACTGACGATGGTGGTAATCGGTTTGGCAACGTCAATTTCTTCTACTGGGTTGCCCTTGATCACCGAAGCACGAACCGTGGGAGATCACCGGGGCCTGGCAAAACTAATCAGCAACAATCTGCAACTGTTCTCTTTCGTGATGTTGCCGGCTAGTTTTGGGATGATGCTGTTGGCCTATCCTTTAAATACGTTGTTTTATGAACCAGATGCTCTGGGCGCCAAAGTGTTGATTCAAGCCTGTATCGCTGGTTTATTCTTGGGCTTGTTCATGATGACTGCCAGCATGTTGCAAGGAATGTACGAAAATGGCGCAGCTATCAAATATTTTGCCTTGGGTTTATTGGTTAAACTAATTTTGCAATACCCAATGATTCGTTTATTTGAAGTATACGGACCGATGATCGCGACCATGTTTGGTTTTGGTTTGACCTGTTACTTGAATATGCGGAAAATGCACAAGATTTCCCGCTTTAATTTTACACTGACCTTTCGGCGAACCGTTCTCATTTTTCTGATGACACTGATAATGTTGGTTTTGGCTATTATCACTCGACAAATCAGTGATTTATTCTTAAATACCGAGAGCAAATTTCAATCCTTTATCATGGTCTTGCTGGTGGCTGGTGTCGGCGGCGGCAGTTACGTATATATGGCGCTGAAAATTCGTTTGGCAGATAAATTGCTGGGAGCAACAGCGAAGAAAATGCGAGGGAAATTACACATAAAATAGCACAATGGCGGTATTGACCTTGGTTGATGCCGCATTTTTAATGGAGGGAACGACCATGCGTTTGGATAAATTTTTAGCGGACATGCAGATTGGCAGCCGCAAAGAAGTCAAAAAATATATCAAAGGTCGATTGGTTCGGGTTAATGGACAAGTAGTCACCTCTGATAAAACCCAAGTGACTGAAGAAGATCAAATTTTGTTTGATGGACAACCGGTGATCTACCAGAAATATTTTTATTACTTACTCCATAAGCCTCAGGGAGTGGTTTCAGCTACGACAGATCGACGAGACCCGACTGTATTGTCTTTGTTGAAGGAGGATGCCCGGGAAGATTTGTTCCCGGTGGGACGTTTGGATAAGGACACGGAAGGCTTACTGTTGATTACCAATGATGGCGAGCTTGCCCATCGGCTTCTTTCGCCAAAAAAACATGTAGAAAAAGAATATTTCGCAAAAATCGACGGCATCATGACAAAAGAGGATGTGGCTGCTTTTGCGCAGGGAGTAACCATCGATGGTGGAGAAGAAACGATGCCGGCAGAGTTAACGCTTTTAACGCAGGATGAAACCACGCAAACCTCCGAGATCCGCTTGATTCTACATGAAGGCAAATTTCATCAAGTTAAACGGATGGTCAAAGCGGTTGGAAAGAAAGTGACCTATTTGAAACGTCTTCGAATGGGTAGTCTGGTCTTGGAGGATAGTTTGAAACTAGGGACATATCGACCATTGACGGCAGATGAAATTGCTCAGCTACAAGTAACCAATGAAGAAAAAAGCTTAAGAAATAATCAAACAACTTAAAAAATAGTTTGTTCTTTTGTAATATATCCTAGATTTTGAAACTTTTTCGTAATAAAAAGTGGTTTTGTTGCAATCTGATGAAGGGAGCGACAAGAAAACGTAACGGCATTGTTACCCATTTCATAAAAATCCATGCTAAATTATGCAAGGTAAAAAAAAATATGAAAAGGGGTCTTTTATTGAAAATCAGAAAGACAATCGCTTTAGCCGCATTAGTAATGAGCATGGGAATTTCTTCCACCGCTTTTGCTTCAGAAACCACTGATCAACTCGCAGCAACCCAAAAAACATTGACTGCTAGTCAAAAAACAGTTGCTGCTTTACAACAACAATTAAAAGAATTAGCTTCAGAAAAAACAGAGATTGCTGCAGAAAAAGCAACGGCAGAAACCACGGCAGAAAAAACTGCTGCAGAATTGAATGACCTGCAGGCAGAACTTCAAGAAGTCACGACGGCTGAAAAAGAAAAACAAGCGCTTATGGAATCTATGGTGTACCATCCCGCTGTCCAATCGTCGACCGTCAACTATTCCTCACGAGTGATGGATGTCTACCGTGAATTGAATGAACTGACTGAAAAGAAAAAAACGGTCACTGCAGAACAATCCGATGTACATATTTCCTTCGCTACACTACAAGGAAAAATCGCCGCTTTCACTGATCAAACCACAGAGTTGGAGAATCAAGAGGCAGAAATAAACGCCCAGATTCAAACAACCAACGAAACGATCAAGAAACAGCAAACGGCGGTAACGAAATTGCAAAAAGCTCAAAAAGCAGAAGAAGAAAAAGCTAAGACTGCTGCTACCGGCTTTGCTTCGCCGTTAGCAACGAAACTATCTGTCAGCAGTGGTTTTGGCGGTAGAGAAGATCCTACAGGCGCTTCCGGCACTCAACATGATGGAATCGACTTTACCGGCTCTTACGGTCAAAATGTGATGGCAGCACGAGATGGTGTGGTGGAAATGGCAGGCACTGATCCTAGCGCCGGCAATTATGTGATCATCAAACATGATAACGGCTACTATTCTTATTACATGCATTTAAGTAAAATCAATGCGACAGTTGGTCAAAGTATCAAAGTTGGGCAATCCGTAGGTCAAATGGGCTCTACCGGAAATTCAACCGGTGTTCATTTGCATTTTGGTTTAAGCACATCTGTCTGGAGCGGTTTTGTTGATCCTTCTTCCTTTTTAGGACTTTGATGGAATACAGAAGAAACTAGTCAAAAAGCGTTGTTTAGGAATTTTCCTGAACAACGCTTTTTTTTCGAAATCTTCCTTCACCACAATCCCGGTTCAGCGGTGATCTGCAAGTGTTCCTTAGTAAAAGGATGAGTCAAAAACAGCTCATACGCATGCAGCTGCAGCCGCTCATCAGCTTTTCCATAGAGAGGATCACCGAGAATCGGATGACCGATACTTTTTAAATGGATGCGGATTTGATGAGTGCGCCCAGTTTCTAGCACACAAAAAATTCGACTTTGTTTTGCTGTTGCCTGCTGGCTTGAAACATGGGTGATAGCTGTTTGACCATTACGTTCGTCGATGACTCGCTTGCGGCGATCATGACGGTCCCGCCCGATTTTTTTGGTAATCGTCAAATCATGGTCGATTTTTCCTGAAACAACGGCTTGATAGCGGCGGTAGATTTTTTTTTGCTCCAACAGCCGACCGAGAATTGGCAAAACTAGCGGATTTTTTGCAAAAAGAATGGCACCGCTGGTCTCTTTGTCTAAACGATGAACCACATAAGGTCGCTGTTCTTTATCAGCCAAATAGGCAGCCAAATCATTGAGCAATGTTCCGGTTTCTTGCGGCTGATTCGGATGGGTCTTGAGACCGGCCCCTTTGTTGACGACAATCAGATGTTCGTCTTCGTACAAAACATGGATTGCTTTTTTGTCCCCTAATACAACCTCTTGGTAGCTGTAATCTTCTTCAGCTAATTCTACGGTTATCCGATCTCCTGCTTGTAACATCTGTTGAAAAGTTGCAACGTCTCCATTAACCCAAACGGTTTTACGTACTCGTAAGAAATGGCGGACCTTGCGGGGAACCAGCCATTCGGTTTCCAGTAGTTGGCGCAAAGTTTGTTCTTCCTGATCTTTTGGTAAAATTATCTCGTATCTCATGTCTATCTCCTTGTTGTTTTCCAGATTAGTATAGCATTTTTTAAAGATATTTAAGAAAAAAACAACTTTTTCCCGAGAATTAAATGATATGATTACTAGCATATGGGTGAAAATCGGCAGACACTCCGACTTAGGTCGCATTTCAGGAAGAAGTCGCTGTGATACACTCAAGACAAACGAAACAAGGAGTCTAACTTAATGGATTTTCAGAAAATACTAGCAAAATTCAAAGCAGGGCTGGCAGCGTTCTGGCGCTGGTTCAAACCTTATCTGGTTCAGTTCCATCATTGGCGCAAGCGCATATGGAAAAAATACCATGTCAATAAAGTCATTATTTTGTTGGGACTTGTCGTGGTTTTGGTCACAAGTGTGTATTTGTTTTATTTAGCCAAGCAGGTCAACGTGGATCGTTTAGAATCAGATTTGAAGGAATCCACGATTGTGTATGACAAAGACGGCGATGAAGCCGGAAAGCTTTATGCACAAAAAGGAACCTACATTGATTTGGAGCAGATTTCACCTTTTATTCAGGATGCCGTTATCTCTACCGAGGACCGTAATTTTTATCAGCATCATGGCTTTGACATCAAGGGAATTGCTCGGGCAGCAGTACGGACGGTTATCAACCGCAATACGTCAGGTGGTGGGGGAAGTACCATCACGCAACAGTTGGCAAAAAATGCTTATCTGACTTTGGATCAAACCTTCAGCCGAAAAGCCAAAGAATTGTTTTTAGCCATTGAAATTGAAAAAAAATACAGTAAAGAAGATATTTTGGCGATGTACTTAAACAACTCTTATTTCGGTAATGGGGTTTGGGGTGTGCAGGATGCCGCAAGAAAATATTTCGGAGTAAATGCCAATGAAGTTACTTTGGGAGAAGCAGCAACCCTTGTAGGTATGCTAAAGGGTCCTTCCATCTACAATCCTATTGAATATCCGGAAAATGCCAACAAACGGCGGGATACAGTGCTGGCAGTCATGAAGGAAAACGAAAAAATTACGGCAGCCCAAGAACAAGAGGCTTCCGCAGTGGATATTGCAGAATTTGTCAATGATACCTATTCACAATCAGAATCCGGCTACAAGTATCCTTATTATTTCGATGCGATTATTGATGAAGCAGTGGAAAAATATGATATTAATGAAACAGATATTATGAATAAAGGCTATAAAATCTACACAGCGCTGGATCAAAATTATCAAGCGCAAATGGAAGCAACTTATAAGGATGATTCTGTTTTTCCAGCAAATGCAGCAGATGGGGCGATGGTTCAATCTGGTTCGGTAGCCTTAGATCCTAACTCTGGCGGTGTTCGGGCACTAGTAGGACGCCGAGGAGAACATGTTTTTCGGGGCTTTAATTTTGCAACACAAATGAAACGTTCACCAGGTTCGACAATCAAACCATTGAGCGTATTTGCACCGGCTTTAGAAGCGGGCTACAAACCCGACAGCATTTTAAAAGATGAAGCGTTGTCTTTTTATGATGTGAACAATTATGATGGTACGTATTCTGGGGAAGTTCCAATGTACCAAGCCGTTGCTTGGAGCTTGAATGCACCGGCGGTTTGGCTGCTGCACGAAATCGGAATGGAAAAAGGCTACAACAAGGCAGCGGAATTTGGCTTGACTCTTTCTGAAAAAGATAAATACTGGGGCGGAGTGGCTTTGGGTGGATTGGAAAAAGGAGAATCTCCGCTAACAATGGCTAGTGCATACGGTGCATTTGCCAATGACGGGAAACGGTACGATCCGCATCTGATCACGAAAATTGTGGATTCCCAAGGTACAGTGATTGTAGATAATAGCGATCCGAAAGCCGAACAAGTTGTTTCAAAAGAAACTGCAAAAGAAATGACCAGTATGTTGTTGGGGACTTTTTCAAACGGGACCGCAATGCAGGCACAGCCTTATGGATATACTGTGGCGGGAAAAACAGGAACCACAGAAACCAATTTTGATTCCTCCAAGGCAAACGATCAATGGATTGTCGGATACACGCCGGATGTAGTCATTTCCACTTGGTTAGGGTATGAAAAAACCAGTAAAGATCATTATTTAAGTGGAACTAGTGGAGATGTTGTAGGACAGGTTTTTCGTTCCATGGCACAAAATATTTTACCTTACACAGCAGAAAGCAGCTTTACGGTCGCCGATGCTTATCAAACCGGCGGCAAAGTTGTAGCGGCTGACGAAGTGGATTCTGACGAAGAAAGTGATTGGGATAAATCAGTGGATGATTTCACTGAAAAAGCCAAAAATGGTCTGGTAGAATTTGGTGGCCGGGTCAAAGAAGGAGCCAAAGATCTTTTCAAGGGAATCTGGGGAAAAATTTCTGGTAACTAGACGCTTTATGTTACAATAGAGAAAATAAGATAAAGCGAGGGACAAGCATGGCAAATATTTATGATACAGCAAACCAATTAGAAAAAGAAATTCGTGAATCTGAACATTTTGGCGAACTAAGAGCTTCTTTTGACCGTTTGAAAGAAAATGAAGAAGCCTTTGCACTATTTAAAGAATTTCAAACCCTGCAACAAGAATTACAAACGAAAATGATGGCAGGAGAAGAAGTGTCAGAAGAAGACGCCCAAAGAGCGCAAGCAATGGCAGAACGTGTACAAAAAGAAGAATTGATCAATCAATTGATGCAAAAAGAACAAGCCTTCAGTACCGTGGTCAATGATTTGAATCGGATTATCATGGGTCCTGTTCGGGAATTATACGGCAACTAAGCAATTTAGAAGAAAAATATCCGAGGTGCATTTCCTATTTTGGGAATGTACCTTTTCTTTTTTTAAAATGCGAACAAGTTTTCGTATTTTGCTGACGAATAGCCGTAAAAATGGTATGATATTGAAAAAGAAATACGGGAGGAAACGTGCGTGGTACGCTTTATTCATGCGGCAGATTTACATATGGACCGAGCATTTGAAGGCTTGGCAAATCTTTCAAAACAGGCGGTCAAAGCTTTTACAAAACTTAATCAGCAAGTGCTGACGAATTTAGTGTCGGCAGCGTTAGCCAATGAAGTGGATTTTCTGCTGCTGGCAGGGGATACCTTCCATCAGAATAAGCCTTCACTTAAAACCCAGCATTTCTTTTTTGAGGAGATGCAGCGTTTGGCAGAAGCGCAAATTCCGGTGTACATGATTTTTGGCAACCACGATTATTATGATCCGCAAAGGTATTGGTTTGAGTTTCCCCAAAATGTCACGTTATTCACTAGCGAAACAGTCACCACCTTCAAAGGAAAAACGAAAGCCGGAGAAACATACGCCATCAGCGGTTTTAGCTATACTCAACCGTGGATTAAAGCGGCAAAAGCTACCGAGTTTCCCAATCGTAGTGAGGTAGATGTTCATATCGGTCTGTATCACGGGGACAGCCAAGGGGAACGTTATGCCCCGTTTCTGTTAAGCCAAATGAAGGCGAAAAATTATGATTACTGGGCATTGGGTCATATCCATGTTCCCACTGTATTGAATGAACAACCACCGATTGTATATCCGGGAACCACACAGGGGCATACAAAAAAGGAAACGACAACCGGTAGTCAATTGGTAGAGATTACCGCAGGCAAAAGCCGTCGACAAATGGTGCAGGTCGCTGAAATAAGCTGGCAGCAAGTGGCTATTCCGATTGAGACGAATCATCCGCAAGCGGTGCTGCAACAGCTTATTGCGCAGTTGCAACCCATTGATTATCAAGCCCTTCTTTCCCTCAGACTGACGACTAAGTCAGCCAAGGGGAATTTTCTAACAGAAAATCAGCTTCTCGAACTGATGGATTACATGAATGAGCTTTTTGCCAGACGCAACCAGTTGACTTGGGTCTATGAGATTCAGCAGCAGGAAGAAAAAAATCGGCTGACGTTGCCGGCAAGTACGGAGCTGGTAACTGCTTTACTTACGAATTATCAAGAAACAACCACCTTTGAAATGATTCACGAAGAATTATTGACCCATCAACTGGCGGCAACGGTGTTGAATCCTGCTCAGTATCAGGAAGAGATTTTGACTGCTGTTGCAAAAGAACTGAAAGACGATTTTTATTGGGAGGAAAGTAAATGAAACTGTTGCGGGCAGAAATCACCGGCTTTGGCAAATACCGGCAGGCAACGTTTGATTTTGTTTCCGGTAATCAATTATTTTTTGGGGCCAATGAAGCGGGAAAATCTACTTTATATCAATTTATTCAAGCTATGCTTTTCGGTTTTCCAACAAAACGCGGCAATAAGAAAGATTATACTCCAAAAGACGGTGCAAGTTTTGGTGGGAAATTATGGCTCTCCTTTCCTGAAGGTGAGGTCTGTGTTGAACGCTACAAGCAGATCAATCGTGGACGAGCAAAGGTGACACTAGGAGAACAGACCGGAGATGACCGTCTGTTAGCTTCCTTGATTGCTCCTTTGAATCAGCAATTATTCCAAGAAGTATTTACCTTTCAACAGGAGCAGTTGTCTCAACTGGAAAAACTTCAAGAAAGAGAACTGCATGATGCCTTGATTTCTTTAGGCATTTCCGGAAGCAAACAGCTTTTAGAAAAACGGCAGGAATACCTGAATGATGCCCAAAAATTATTTAAACACAAAGGGCAAAAACTACCGTTGAATCAAAAATTGGCGGAATGGCAGGAATTGCGGCAAAAAATTCACGAAAAAGAGCAACAGGAATCAGACGTACAAAATTATTACGGCGCATTAGCAACCGCGGCTAAACAGCAAACAGCTCTTGAAGAAAAAATCGAGAAGACCGAAGAACAATTAACTGCATTAAAGCAGCAGCAATTGTATTGGTCTCAGTATGAAGAGCTGCAACGTTTGAAAAAGAAATTGCGCCCCGGAGCTCCGGTTGACGAAAAAGCATTGGCAACTTTTTACCAAACCTATCAGCAATTAAATCAGCAAATAATCGAGACACAAGCGGCCTTAGACAAAGCACTTTCACAAACGCAAAATTCTGATCGGTACACCTTTTATCTCACCAATGAAGGAAAGATCACGGCTCTGCTTCAAGAAAAAGTCGCGGCCGCACGTCTGACAGATGAGTTTCAACAAAAACTGCAACAGCAAAGCCAAGCCATTGAGCGATTGGATGAATGGGAGCGGACATATCCGTGGGACCCAAGTCATTTGCCGGTACCATTGACCGCGTCTTTTTTTGAAAAGGTAAAAGAAAGCGAACAGCTGGAGCGGCAAATTCAAGAGCTGATACTGAAAAAAGAATGGTTGGCAGAAGAAAAGCCAACTGTTCAAACCAAACCTGCTATGGCGCAGTCTGTTTGGGGGTGGGGTTGTGCAGCGGTCGCAGGATTACTTTTTATCAGCAGCTTTTTTATCGGCAATCAACTCCTTTTGATTCTGCTAGCTGTTTTGTTCGCTGGAGTGGGCTTGTTCTTTTTCAGAAAGCAACCCTCTGCGGATGAGCAAACAGTCAAAAAGGAGAAGTCAGAGCAGCTTTTTTTGATTCAAGAAAAAATCACAGCACTTAAAACGCAACAGGGGACACTTCTTCAAGCAATCGAAGAAAGTGTACCCGACTATCGTCAGTGGTCAGAGGAGCAAAAGAGTGGCTTAGTTTGGTACCAACAAGACGTGACGGGGTATTTAGAAACCACTAAAGCCTTGGAAGAAATTGATCAACAACTGGCATCTCTTGATCAAAATTATCAAGGAATGCTGGGGCGTTTTCACTTTCTTGAAGATTGGCTGCCCTTGGCAAAGGGGGATATTCTTCAGCGGATGGCACAGCTTCAACAATTTGCTGATGAGATGAATGAACTGAAGTTACAGCAGACGCATCAATCCAGCGTTTTATTGACTCGACAGCTAGAGGAGAAGAAGGAACAGCAAAGTCAGTTGATTGCTAAAAATCAGCCCTTGCTTACTCAGGCAGGAATCAATCAGCCCTCCGAGATTCCATGGTGGTTGGAACGCATGCGGGAACAGGCAAAAGCTTGGCAAAGAAAAAAAGAATTGGAAGAACTTTTGCGTAAAGTATATCCAGAAGAACTTTCGGCTGAAGAATTGGACGGGCGTTTCACTCAGCTAAGTCAGCAGCTAAACGAAGGGCGCCATCACTTGCGCAGTGCTTCTCAGGAAAGTCAGCGATTGCAACTGATTATTCAACAATTGCAAGTGGATGGGACGTTGGATGAATTGTATCAAGAAAGCAGTAAGTTGACTGCTGAAATCCAATCCTTGGCTCTTTCATGGGGGATTAAAAAACAAGTTGCAGCTTTTTTGAGTGATTTAACAACAGAGCTTTCAGAGCAGCAGCTACCCCAGTTATTAGCAAAAGCTAGTCATTATTTTTCTCTATTGACCAATAATCGGTACCAACAAATAACCATCTCATCTGGAAACTTGGCAGTGAAAAATACTACTAGCGGGCAACCTTTGTCTATCTATGAATTATCGACAGGAACCAAGGATCAAGTAATCATGGCGGTTCGTTTCGGCTATTTGGCACTGCAACAAAATCATCCCCTTTGTCCGGTAATGATCGATGATGGCTGGCTGCACTATGACAGTCAACGAAAACGACAATTTGCACAGCTTTTAAAGGAATTTTCAAAAAAATATCAAGTGATCTGTTTGTCTTCTGATGCAGAAATGGTAAGCTTGTATCAGGAATACCAGCAACCAGTGATGGAAATGAGGGAAAGAAAATGAAGAAAATCAAAGAATTAACAGTCGATGAAGAATTTCAGGCCTTTGTTTTGATCAAAAATGCCGACGTTCGTCTCGCAAAAAATGGGAAAAAATTTATTGCCTTTACCTTTCAGGATACTTCTGGGACGATTGATGGCAAATTTTGGGATGCATCTGAAGAGGAAATCACTCGTTTTGAACCGGGGAAAGTTGTCGCTCTCCAAGGTAAACGAGAATTATATAATGGCAATCCACAGGTGAAAATCATACATCTGCGTTTGGCAAAACCAGAAGAACCCAATGAGCCTTCACAATTCATGGAGCGGGCGCCATTAAAAAAAGAAGCAATGGAAGAAGAAATCAATCAAACCCTGTTTGAGATCACCAATCCCCATTGGAACCGAATCGTGCGCTTCTTATTGAACAAATATCAAAAAGAATTTTTTGAATTTCCAGCGGCAAAACGCAATCACCATGCCTTTGCCAGCGGTTTGGCTTATCATACGGTTTCGATGCTGCGACTAGGTAAAGCAATTGTGAAAGAATACCCGGAATTGAACGCATCGTTATTGTATGCCGGAATTATTGTGCATGATTTAGGAAAGGTCATCGAACTATCGGGGCCGATGTCCACAGAATACACGTTGGTGGGAAACCTTGTGGGACATTTAGTTTTGGTGGATGAAGAAATCACTAAGGCATGCATCGCGTTGAAATTTGATGAACAGGAAGAAGACATCGTGATTTTACGTCACATGGTATTGGCACACCACGGCTTGTTAGAATATGGTTCTCCCGTTCGTCCACGGATTATGGAAGCGGAGATTCTTCATCAAATCGACTTGTTGGATGCATCGATGCAGATGATGCTGACGTCTGTTCGGCAAACGACACCCGGAGAATATACCGATCGAATCTTTGGAATGGATAACCGCAGTTTTTATGTACCAAAGGATGTTTAAGAAATAAGAAAATCAACTGGTGGCTCTCAGGAGTCCAGCAGTTGATTTTTTTTGTGCCAAATGAAAAAGTACAACCCGATCAGCAGGAAGAAAACACTCAAAGCAATCAGGCCTACTCGCCGTTGTTGATGCAAATCAATTTCACGAAAGACAAAAGTTCCGTGGATTTTTCTGACGGAATAGGTTTTGTTAATTTTCGTCGTCGTTGTACCAGTTATATTTAGCGTCAGCTGATACGTTCCATCGGTCAACTCAGGATTTTCAACAGCGATTTGAAACGGGCAAAAAGGAGCACCAGAAATCGCTTGTGTGTGGGAGATTTTTTGATTTGTTCCGATTTTTTTTAAAGATACCTGCAATTGATTCTGACTTGCAAGAGATTGACTGGCATTTTTCAAGGAAAGCAATAATTGATTACTTTCTTGCTGTACCTTGGTCAACTGCCAGCTGGGTTCTGGTGCTTTGCCCACCGTAACCTTTAAGCCTAAAATATATGCAAATTTATTGCTGATTCCGGCAGAAGAATCTGAGGAAGATTGCTCCTTGATTTGAAAGGCAGCAAGATAGGTTCCATTTGTGGCATTTTTGGGAATCGTTAAAGTGAAAACTGCAAAATTGGTTTCTTTCGCTGCGAGCTCAATGGATTGTTTTGAACTCACCCATGAAGACAAAGCAGATTTACTGTCAGACAAGGTTTTTTGATAGGTGATTGCACCTTGATTATCGGTTTCGCCGTCTACTGGGGTCAGCAGGATTTTTTTTGCTTGTGAAGATTGATTTTTCAGCTTTATTGTCAGTTCCTGAGTAGAACCTTGATCTACGGCGAGGTCAAAATAGGACGCTGTACTCACTTGATTTTCTGGCAAAACTGCCGAGACACCAAAATCAGCACCTTCCGCAAAAGCTGTCTGGGGAAAAAGAAACAATAAAAATAAAAATGGGACAATTCTTTTTATAATGACAAGCACTTCCTTTCCCGTGTCACTTAGTTATTATACGGAGGAATGACCAGAAAATCTAGGAATGAATGCGGTCTTTCTTTTATTCGGTGGGATTAATGTAAAAAAATAATCTATTTCTCGTTATTTTATAATCAACTTTAATTAAAAGAGAAAAGGGACAGCAAAAAACTTTTATGAAAGCTCTTAAGAAAAAATTAACCTATAAAAAATCATTTAGTTATTTTAATCAAATAATCTAAAATTTTTTTTGAAAATTGAATGTGCATTGACACATCACCAAAAAAAATAAATTTCCTTCATTTTTGATAAAATATGCGTTGATATTTAATATGAAAGCGGCTATAATCACCTACGAAAAGGGATAAGGAGGGATTCGAATCAGAAAAGATCGAAAACTTTTTTTACTGTTATCTCTCTTATTCTTTATTCTTGTTTTACAACCGAAACTAGTTTGGGCAGATGTGCCAAATTTAACTGTTACACCATTGACTTTGGATCAGCAGAATATCAGCGGAAAAATTCAACTTCGTGCAAACAGTAAAAAGCACAAGTTGAGTTTTTCTGTCACCAACTTTTCAACACAGCCAATGCAGGTGCAGATTAGCGGTGCATCGGCTGCTACGAATGAGGAAGGTAAACTGTTTTACCAAATGGGCGGTCATACAGCCTTTGGGACAGCACCTTTTTTGACAGAGGAACTCATTCCTACGCACTCTCTAAATTTGCCGGCAAGTGGAAGCCAAACAATTGATCTGGATTTGACAATGCCTACAACCGATTTTTCTGGACAGGTAATGGGCGCCGTCGCCATTTCTGTGAAGGAGGAGACAACTTTTGTTCCGCTGATTTTTCAAGGAAGCGTGATGACGGAAAAACAGCCCATCGAATTGTCAGGTGTGACGGGCAGCGTTGTGTCGGATATGCCGGCAATCAGCGTTGAAATCGGCAATCCCAACACTGCTTTGTTGAGTCCTGTTTCAATGGATTTGACGCTGACTCATAAGCAATTCTTCGGTTTGAGAAAAACAACGTATCTTTTGCGGCAACAAGCAATCAGTTTTGCACCGAATCAAGTAATGACGCCAATAATCAGTTTGCAGGGAAAACCGCTCTTAGCGGGAAGCTATCGTGTGACTGGAACAATGACAGTTGATGGTAAGGTTCAAACGATTGACCAAAGCCTAATACTCGACAAAAAAACTGCTGAAAAAATCAATCAGCAAGCTGGTAATGTCCAGCGGGATTATGTTGGTTGGCTATTACTCGCAGTCGCCGTGCTGCTTTTGTTGATTGGACTCGTTCTTTACTCGCTCAAGAAACAAACAACCAAAAATAAAAAAAGAACTTTAGGGGGAAATTAAAATGAAAAAAATTTTTGCAGCAATTACCGTATCAGGATTGGCTTTGTTGACATTCGCTAGTGGGGGAACAGCCATTGGCTTATGAAAATCCAAATGGACCAGGAACAGCAAACGGAACCGATTCTGATAAAAATCCGATTGTTAACAATATCTCAGCAGGAACTGCTGGGGAAGGGTTTGTGTCTGACGATACTTCTTCCGCAACAGCTAAATCAACTGCTGAATTTACGGTTGAAGATGGTTTTCTTACTTTAGATGCTGTTCCAGATTTGAATTTTGGAAAAACGGAACGTGAAGTTTTGAAAACAGATAAGGTTTTGCATCTAGATACTGAAAATCCTTTTGCTGTTTCTAAAGCAAGCACTTATGATGCTTATGATGGGACAACTAGCTCAGAAAAGGGTAAAATTGTTGTGAGCGATTATCGAACAACGCATGCTGGATGGACATTAACTGCTAAACTAGGAAAATTCACTGGTTCAAATGATTCTTCTATCACGTCTGCAACTTTAAACTTAGTTTTGTCAACTACTAGTGCTTCAATTGCTGCTGGTGAAGATTATACTACAGTGATTGCTGACAAAGTTGAAAGCGATAGTGCTAAAGAATACTCAGTAGCTTCTGGAGAAAGTGGAACAAGTTTAACTTTAGGGGCGGGGTCAAAATTAGAAAAAGGCACATACTATGCTGAACTAAACTGGCAATTAGTTAACTCAATCGCTACTCCCGATGCTGGCATCGAAAAATAAAATCTAATCAAAAAATCGCACCACGAATTTAATAGGACAGGGCTATCCCTGACAACAAATGAAATGGAGGTTCCTGATGCATAAACGACTGAAATTCATCCTGTTGGGGATGGCTCTTCTTATTTTCTCCTTTTTTCCTATGAAAGCATCCGCTGCCACTGGGGCAGGCTTTACGATAGAAGGTGTTTTCCCAGAAAATCAACAAGCAGATTCGACATTTTTTGATTTACTGGTGAAACCAGACACCCAACAAGACGTAACAATGAATATTATTTCTGAAAGTGACAAAGATATTAAAGTAAAAATCTCGCCAAATCCGTCTTTCACCAATCAATTAGGGGTGATTGATTACAGTCAGGCAGATTTTCCTAAAGATAGTTCAGCGAAATATACAATTCCTGAATTATTCAGCAAACCTCAGACAATCACCTTAAAGGCGGGGGAAACCAAGCCGGTAACTTTCCAACTAAAGGTACCAAAAGAAAAATTTGAGGGGATGATTTTAGGTGCCTTTTTTGCCGAGCAGGAGGCTGACGAAGAGGAAGAAAAACAAACGGGCATTACCAATCGCTATCAGCTTTCTTTCGGTATTGCTTTGCGAGAGAGCTTAGATTATATAACTCCTGAATTAAAATTGAACCAAGTAAAACCTGCCGTTTATCAAAGCTTACCCGCTGTTTTTGCCAATTTGCAAAATATCAAAGGGCAGGCGTTCGGGAACATGAGCGTGGATGCGAAGATTTACAAGTCTGGCAGCAAAGAAGTCTTCATGGAAGCAAAAGCCGATAAGCAGGAAATGGCACCAAATTCCAATTATGATTTTCCTATCAGTTGGGGAAAAAATAATTTGGAAGCCGGTGACTATCATCTTTCGCTGGTGGCAAAATCAGGAAAGAAAACTTGGAAATTTGAAAAGGATTTTTCAATTGTTTCCTCGGATGCCAACGAAATCAATAAAGAAGCAAGTGCTTTGCCAGAGCCAAATTATTTATGGTTGTATATTTTGATTGCTGTGCTGCTGTTGATTTTACTATTATTGTTGGCCTTTTTATTGGGAAGAAGAAAACGGAAAGAGGAAGAAAAAGAGGATTCGCAAACTAATCAAGGTGATTAAAAATGAAAAAAAGCGGATTTTATTTTTTACTGGTTGCTCTTTTAGCATTGGGACAAGTTTTGTTTCTTGTACCGGACATTGCCAAAGCAACGTCAAAAACCTCAACAGCAGAATTTACTGTTGTTCCTACAAGAAACGGTGACGGGCTTTCTTTACCAGAAAGTCCGTCACAAACCTATGTAAGTACCCAGAAAACAAAAGCGAAAAAATTACCAAAAACGGCAGAAGCGAAAACTTTTTTAGAGGTAGTTATTGGTAGCGAATGTTTGCTTTTAGCAGGAATTATCTTATACTTTGAAAGAAACCGGAGACACGAATCAGCTACAAGGAAGGAAAGTGAATTTTTGTGAAAAATAAAAAAATTGTTGCCTTTATGGCACTCTTTCTGCTGATTTCATCGAGTGTCAATGGAGTTTCAGCGTTTGGTGAAGAAACGACGACTGCGACAAGCACAACAGAAGCAACGAGTAGCACAAAAGAGGAGACTTCAGAGGGAACAACTGGTGAGACTTCTTCCACGGAACAAGTAATGCAAACAAGCACTTCTGAGTCGAAATCAGCCACACCAACTGTCGAATCAACCACTGCTTCCCCAAAAGAACAAGATAGTACCCCACAAAAAAGCGCGCGGATACTTGCAGATACTCCGGCCGTCGTCAATGATCCAACCGATTTAACGCTTTTTCAGGAAAAATTATTGGAAAAATATCCTCTAGGAATTGCGACCGATTTTACCGTTTTTGCTGCTGGAGGGTTAACATTTGGAACTTCTGGAAAAAACTACGATGGAACATTTGGTGGAAAAACAATCAACATGGAGACAAAATGGGGCGGTACTTATTTTCAAGATGCTGTTCCTGATAATGATGATTATCCGATTACTTATGCAGACACGTTGAGTGAAAACAATGAAGAAAAAATAGTTAATAAAAAAGTAACCTTGCTGGGAGAAAGTGTATTGGCAAGCAATGCCGCCAATACAATAGGGGTTTTGGACGACAGCAATAATTTTCATGCCAGTGGTGACAAGCATCGTTATTATTATTTGATAGAAAACAAATTGGATGGGGTAAATCGTCTGTTTGATCAAGTCAACGCAACCGATACCGCAGAGCAAGCCACACCGGTAAAATTATCAAACATAGCTGATTTTAAAGATAATTTTGGTACGTTATCCGCCACAGAAAGTTACTTTGATCAAGCGAAATTACAGTTAGCTACAGTAAGTAATTATTATAGTAACTTGACAAGCAAAACAGTCCTTGTCAAAAATGAAGCAGTAACAGATGAGGCTAAGCTAGTCAAAAAAGATGGTGGCTGGACGGGGGCTAATTCATTAAGGTTGGATATTCCGTTAAGCAAAGATGCGTTAGATACTACAGGAACGGTGGTAGTTAATCTTGATTATAACGAGTACAAAAATTATTATCATCATCTTACTATCAATATTGAATTACCAGAAGGAGAGGATCCCCAAAATTATGTGACTGATTCTGGAGAAGATTCCAGTGTAGCCAATAAAAATTTACCCTTCGTTATATTTAACTGGGAAAATTGGAAAACCTTTGAATGGTCTGACAGCTACGGTGCAGAATTGACATTTACAATAAATGGCGAATCGGCTGATGCTGTGAGTGAAAATGATGGTCCTTTTTATCAAACTATGGGTAGTCATATTCTGCACAATTATCCTGATATTCCTAGTGGCACAACAGCTTCTATTTCTGGTAGGTCGGGCTCTTCCAATCCTTTTGCCGGCACGATTCTTGTTCCTTACGGTAATATTAATTTTCCAAGCTCGAATTCCGGTACAAGTTTCTGGGGAGGCTTGATTTCGGGTGGAGATATAAGGCTTGATACGACGATTACAAAAGCAAAGGCTTTTGGGAGTTTTTTTGACTCTGAAAATCTGCCTGATACGACGGAACTTCTTAATGGGTTGAAATTTACGGAAAAAACAGTTTATGCAAATATTGGAGAGACACCCAAAGCAACTCTGAAAGTAACTGGTCCAGGGAAGGCTTATACCATTGATTTTAAACTTGAAAACTTAAGTGATGAGACGATGATAAAGGAGTGGTCACAAACTTTTGAATCTATTCTTGGTGGGGCATTACCTAAGAACGTTGGATTTCCAGAAAATCTTTCTTTAACAAAGGGAAAGTATCAGCTTACTGCAACGATCAATAGTTGGATTGACAAAACGACTGGAAAAGAAATTACTTCTAGTCCACAGATAATCGCTGATTCTATGGAAATCGTGGTACAAGACAGTGGGTTTCTGACCTTGGATGCTGTCCCAAATTTAGTTTTTGGAGAAAAATATGAGGAAATCTCCAGTAAAGACAAAGTTAAAATATTGAATTCTGGTGAATTAACAAAGAAGGCTTTTGGTCAACGAACAGAACCAGATAGCTACTTAAAACTTTCTCTTACGGATTCAGTCATTTCGAATTATGAAAAGGAAGCCTATGATGGAAATTCCAAAGGGTTGATTCGAGTGACAGATACGCGTCCGGATGGAGATTATTCTTTGAAAGTATCTCTTGGCAGCTTTAAAAACATGGATGATAAAAAGATAATTACCTCCGATGTACCGGTCGTTCTAGAGTTGACTATCATAAATAATGGTGGTGTTTCACCTTATACAAATACGATTAGAGTTTTAGGGAATAATTATCAGCTAGGTACGAATGAAGGATTCAATTTTTTTGGAGAAAACCTAACTGAGACCTCTCGGAAATTTGCAATCAAAAATCCAATAGAACTAAGCAACAAAGAAATTGAGGCAACGGTTACTGACAACTCCGCCCTCTACATCGGCGGCTCTTCCCTAGAAGCCGGCACCTACCAAGCTACCTTAACTTGGAGCTTATCCAATGCACCAAGCTAAAAGATAATTTTGGTAAGAAATAAGTAGGTCCCTCAAAATTCAAACTACAAAAAAGCTCCCATTGATTTGATAGAATTCAAATCGATGGGAGCTTTTAAATTGGCTTATTCAGAATCAGCAGTTGAACTTTCAGTTGTGGATTCTGCTGCTGAGCTATCTGCTGTAGAAGAGGCTGCGCTGCTTTCTTCTGTGCTTTCAGCAGTTGAGCTGCTTGTATCTGCTGCGTCAATATAAGAAGACAAGATATCTTTGAAGGAATCATCTTTGATTTTCACATTTGCATCTTTCAAGGTTTGACCGATGATTTTTGAAGTAAAGGCAGAATCGCTTAGTTTTGTTTGTTCTGCGATTTCTTTGATTTCATCTTTATAAGGTTCCATGTCGTTGCCTTTGTCTTTGTTTTTCACCATTTTCACTACATAATAGCTGGTTTGGTAAGTAGTAGCATCTGTAGCAGTGATCACGTCAGAAACTTCGCCATCCTTTAATTCAAAAGCTGCTGTTTTGACTTCAGCTGGTGGTGTTGTTGATTGTGAATCGAATTTGATGGTGCCACCGTCTTCACTGGTTGCAGTGTCCGTAGAATTTTCTTTTGCCAATTTCGCAAAGTCGGCATCTTTTTCTTTCGCTTTTTCTAAAACGTCTTTGGCTTCATCTTCACTGGCTAAAGCGATGATTTGTGCTTCAACTTCTGGATGGAAAGATTCCCAAGCTGCTTTTTTGTCAGCATCTGTCAATTTGATATTCGCTTTTAAGCCAGCTTCCAACACAAGATTTTGACGCAAGTATTCTTTAAATGTCTTTGTGGTATAGCCTGCAGCTTCTAATTGTTGTTCGAAAGCGTCGCCCATACTGTCTTTTTGTTTGTTGTATTCTTTGTCAACCGCTTTATCACTTACTTTGTCGCCATATTTATCATCAAAGGCTTTGTAAATGATCATATTACGTACAAGGTTTTGGTTTGCAGATTCATTTTTCGCTTCCTCATAAAAATCTGCTACCGTGATTTTGCTGCCCTTCATTGAAGCAATTTCTTCGTTGCCTTTACTTGAACATGCGGCTAAAGCAAAAACGCTCATCGCGCCAACAGCAGCCAATAGTATTTTTTTCTTCATTCGTTTAGCACTCCTGTAATCTACTTAAATTTTTCACAAGTATAACTATAACACACTCTAATTTGAAGTGGTAGAATTCCAATGATGTTTCCGAGAAAATTCACACTTTCATCACTTTTTATCGCCTGATTCAGATGGTTCCGACAGGGTTTCTGTGAATTGGGTGACATGACCATTCAGCTTGGCTACCTGCTGTTGAATCTGCTTGATTCGCGGTTCAGCTTGGAATTTGTATGCTTCGATATCTTTTTGCAGCGCATTTTGTAAAACCGGTAAAGTTTCCATTGCCGTTCGTTTGGTTTCAACTACAGCCCGTTGGAAATGTTGCAGGCTTTCGTTTAATTCAAGAGTGGAATCGGTGGCTTCTTCCAATTCTTTTGCCAGCTTTTTGCGGGTTTCATTCCCGCTGCGGGGAGCCAACAGTAAACCACCTACTGCGCCGACAGAAGAGCCGAATAAAAGTCCTTTAATAAAATTTTTCAGCATTTATTTCACCTGCTTTTTGATTTTTTCGGCAATAGCCGTCATTTCTTCCGGTGTGTATTGATCCATGTGATTGCCAAAATGCATCGAGAAATCATCTTCTTTGCTGTAACGGGGAATCAAATGAAAGTGGGAATGGAAAACCGACTGATAGGCCAGTTCCTTGTTGTTGTTGACAATGTTCATTCCTTTGATTTCCGGAAAGGCTTTTTCAATTGCTTTGGCGATTTTGGGAATACGGCTAAAAACCTCTGCTGCCAAGGGTTCATCATAGTCAAAAATATCTGTCACGTGTTTTTTTGGAACGACCAACGTATGGCCTTCCGTTACTTGGGAAAGGTCCAAAAAGGCATACACTTTGTCGTCTTCATATACTTTGTAGCTGGGAATTTCTTGATTGATTATTTTACAAAAAATACAGTCTGTCATAGGAAGTCATCCTTTCAAAATTTTTCCTTAGCCCTACTTTACCATAACTTTTAAGGATTGTAAGAAAACAAGCAGGAAAAACACAAAAATTCCCGGCTATTTTTGGTATAATGAGAACAGTAATAATCGGAGGAAAAAATGAATGACACTTGAAGTGAGAAATTTAACGGGAGGCTACAGTCAGCTGCCGGTTTTAAAAGATATCGATTTTACCATCCATGATGGGGAATTAGTGGGCTTGATTGGTTTGAATGGTGCTGGGAAAAGTACGACCATTAAAGAAATTATCGGCTTATTGCAACCGCAAAAAGGTACAATCACCTTAAATGGACTGATGTTAAAAAAAGAGCCGGAAGCTTATCGGAAACAAATTGGTTATATTCCGGAAACCCCTTCGTTATATGAAGAATTGACGTTGCGGGAACACATTGAAATTACGGCGATGGCTTATGATATTCCCCAAGAAGAAGCCTTTCGTCGGGCGGAAAGTTTATTGAAGACGTTTCGTTTAGAAAATAAGTTGGATTGGTTTCCGGCTAATTTTTCTAAAGGAATGAAGCAAAAGGTGATGGTTTTATGTGCTTTTTTGATTGAACCTAGTCTGTATATCATTGATGAACCTTTTTTAGGTTTAGACCCGTTGGCAATCCATGCGTTATTGGAACTGATGGATCAAATGAAGAAAGCAGGCGCATCGATTTTGATGTCTACACATATTTTGGCGACCGCTGAAAAATATTGTGACCGGTTTGTTGTACTGCACAATGGGAAAATTCGTGCGCAAGGAACGATTGAGGAATTGCGAAATGAATTTCAACTTTATGATGCATCACTGGACGAAATCTATATTGCATTGACCAAAGAGCAGGTGGCTGCCGATGTCTGATTTATTTCAAAAACGGCTGCAGTTGCACCAAAAACAAATGATGAAGTATCTGCGGTATGTCTTTAACGATCATTTTGTCTTAGTCTGTACCTTTTTATTGGGAGGATTAGGGTTATATTATTCTGATTTATTGAAAACTTTGCCAAAACAGTCAAAAATTTTTGGCTTACTGGTCTTACTTGTCTGGCTGATTGTTTTGCATTTTGGTAAGTTTGTCAGTTTAACGAAAGCCGCTGATCTGGTGTTTTTATTGCCAAAGGAAAAACAGATGCGAGGATACCTGCAACAAGGTTTGCGCTATTCCTGCTTTTTACCCTTTGTGGTGATTGGATTGATTGCCGGAATTACGATGCCCCTTGCTGTGGTAGCGACGGGCGCATCCTTTGGAGAATTTTTTTTGATTCTACCAACACTCTGGCTGTTGAAAATTGCTCATTTGTACTGGCAACGGTACAGTTTATTTTTTGAAAGCAAAACGCATCGCTATTATTGGCCGTGGTTGCTGCTTAGTGGTGCTTTGTTGGCGACGAGTCTGTATCTCTCACCAATCATTGGTCTGCTGGGCAGTCTGGTTGTGGCAGGGGGATATCACTATTTCTTGTGGCAGCAGCCGACCTTGACCTTACATTGGGAAAAAATGATTCAATCAGAAACCAATCGTTTGCACCGTATCTATCAGTTTATTAATTTATTTACGGATGTGCCGGAAATCACTGCAAGTGTCAAACGGCGGAAGTATCTGGACGGTTTGTTGAAAAAAATCACTGCAAAACAGGAAAATACGTATCTTTATCTGTATGCCCGCCGAATGGTTCGCGGCTCCGAATACAGCGGTTTATACATGCGTTTGGTCTTGATCGGTGGATTGTTGCTATATTTCATTCACGATCGATGGTTTAGTTTGGGAATTGGAGGCCTCTTTTTGTATCTGATTGGTTTTCAATTAATGCCTTTGTACACGCAATTTCGTTATATGGTTTTGACCCATCTGTATCCAGTTTCTGCCAAACAGCAGAGTATCGCTTTGCAGCGGTTGTTACTGGTACTTTTGATTTTTGCCGCTGTTGTTTTTGCTGGTGTCGCTGCTTTTCGTCTGCCAACATGGGGCGATCGAGGAATCATTATTTTGGGCTATGGACTTGTTGTAGGGGGCTTTATTTATTTGTATTTGCCGTCACGTTTGAAAAAAATGAATGAAAAGTAGAAAAACTTCGCAAGAAACTTGATTTATCCAGCGTTTCTTTGAAAAAACGAACGTATATCCGCTTGACGAGTGCCTGTTGAGCCGCTAGAATAAATGGTACTGTGGAGAATGTTGAAAGGAAGACTCGGATGGAAATTCAGTTGGACCATGAATGGCGTATGCGCCCAATCAAAGGGGATACCGGCAAAGCGTATGTCGGTTTGCGAAAAAAAGAAAAAGTCTTTATCAAACGAAATACCACCCCGATGCTGGCTGCTCTATCCAGAGAAGGCATTACTCCCAAATTAGTTTGGACAAAACGAACGGGGAACGGGGACACGCTGACTGCTCAAGAGTGGTTGGAAGGGCATATCCTTGATCCGGAAGAAATCGGGCAGCGAAACGATGTAATGGATGTCTTGTATCAGTTGCATCATTCAAAATCATTGAAGCAAATGCTAGAACGAATCGATAGCCGGGTAATTACCCCAAAGATGATGTTGGAAAATTATGAAGCGGATCTACCGTCGGCGATTTTACAAAATCGTTTTTTAAAATTGGTCATCGAATATCTGCAAAAAAATATTCCAACCTTTTATCCTGAACGAAAAGCCGTGGTGCATGGAGATGTCAATTATCGAAATTGGTTGGTGTGTCAGCACTATTTGTATCTTGTAGACTGGGATTCGATTATGTTTGCGGACCCTGCGGTGGATATCGGTACGATTTTAGGACATTATTTGCCGATTTCGTCATGGAGCCATTGGTTGATCAGTTATGGGGTACAAGCGACTTCAGATAATTTAGAGCGGGTGTATTGGTACGCGTTGATGTCGATTTTACAGGAAATAAAAAAATATTATCATCGTGGCGAATACAAAACGATGAATGAAGAAATTTTGCAATTAAAACGAGTATTTAGCGGATAGCTGAAGGGAAGCCTTCAGCTTTTCTATTGGAGAAAGCGAGGAAATTATGAGAGTAAGAAAACGTAACGGAGCAGAGGAAATGCTGGCAGCACATCCAGAAATCGTGGTTGCTGAACCGACTGCATGGAAAGGCAAGTGGCAGGAACGCTTTGGCAACGATCACCCGATCCATATTGAGATTGGTATGGGAAAAGGACGGTTCATCACGGAAATGGCACGAACCAATCCTCAAATTAATTATATCGGTGTAGAAATGCAAGTCAGCGTGGTTTCCTTTGCGTTGGATAAGGTCCTTGAAAAGGAACTAGCGAATGTACAGCTCTTGCATGTTGATGGTTCGGCCTTGACAGATTATTTTGCAGATAGTGAAGTCGATCAGATCTATTTGAATTTTTCTGATCCTTGGCCAAAAACCCGCCACGAAAAACGCCGTTTGACTTCTGCCGGCTTTTTGGCAGTGGACGAAAAAATTCTCCGTCCTAAAGGAGAAATCCATTTTAAAACAGATAACCAAGGCTTATTTGAATACTCCTTAGCCAGCTTTTCAAAATATGGTATGACTCTGCAACAAGTCTGGCTTGATTTGCATCACAGTACCTATGAAGGAAATATTATGACCGAATACGAAGAAAAATTTTCCTCACGAGGGCAACGAATCTATCGGGTGGAGGCTCGGTTTGCGGATAAGCGGAAACACTTGCCAGAATAAATTTGGCTATACTACTTGCTAAGCTTTTTTTGAAATAAATAAAGATGGAAACGACCCGCTTTTTTAGTGGGTCGTTTCTTTTTTTGCTCAAAAACTCCTGTCGCTCTGTGAAAAGATGATGATTTTTTGAGAACCTTTCCATTTATACTAAAGGTACAAAAAACAAAGGAGAGATTATCATGAAAAAGAAAATTATTGGCACATTGTTACTTTCAACAGTAGTACTTAGCGGTTTGGCAGCTACACCAGCATTTGCTGCAGAACCAGCGACAACAAAAGGTGATATCACATTTACTGAACCAACAGGGAGTGTTGATCCAGTTGATCCAACCGACCCGACAAAGCCAGTTGATCCGGTTGATCCTGAAAATCCAGGAACCGGTCAAGCGGGACCATTGACCTTGGATGTTGTTCCTAATCTGCCATTTGGCTCACATGAGATTGAAAGTGGAACAAAAAGTTATTCTGTTGATGCGACACAAAATGATACCCCCTACATTCAAGTTTCGGATCGTCGCGGTGTTGGTACTGATGGACAAGCTCAAGGATGGAATGTGACTGTTTCAGTATCAGATTTTAAAAATGGTGAGCAAAAACTAGAGGGTGCAGAACTGAATTTTGGTACATCTGTTATTAAAACTGTTCCTACAAATGCAGCTACAAGTCCTACAAATAAAGCTGTTTCCAAATTAGACAGTACTGATTCTGCCTCTGCGATTTTTACAGCTTCTAAGGACCAAGGTCTTGGAACCTGGCTTTCTGTTTATGACCCAGCAAATATCACACTAACGGTTCCAGAAGCTGCTACAGGAACATTTACGGCTGATCTGACTTGGGATTTGACAGCAGGACCAGCACTGTAAAAGTAATAATTTGAAAATGTGGGGAGCATAATCCGCTCCCCTTTTGAAAGGATAGTGGTCAATGGTGAATCAAAGAAAACGATTGCTCTTTGTATTTTTTACTGTTTTAGGGATGTTTTTCGGGTTTCCGATAATCAGTCACGCCGCCGATGCTTCGGGGGATTTTGGTGTGAAACCAGTTTTTCCAGAGAATCAATTAGACAAAGCAATCGGTTATTTTGATTTGTTGGTGACTCCTAAACAAGAGCAGACAGTAGCAATTGAGCTGACTAATTCTGCGGAGAAAGCACGAACTTTTGAAGTTTCGATCAATCCAGCCGTTACAAGTGATGGTGGTACTATCGATTATGGGCAAGAAAAACCTCGATTGGATGAGAGCCTTCCGTTTGATGTACGGGAAGTCGTTACTATTGAGAAAAAAGAATATGAAGTGGCAGGAAAAGCCACAATAACTGTACCAATCAAAATAAAGATTCCTACGGATGAATTTAAAGGACGGGTACTTGCGGGAATTCACGTGATTCCTAAGGAGGAAAATGAAGAAAAATCCTCTGATGAAAATGGCGTACAAATAAAAAATCGTATTGCTTATAATCTTGCTATCGTATTGCAGGAGAGTAAGGAAAAAATAGAGCCGGATTTGAAACTCTTGTCTGGCGATTTAGTGGCTGTCAATGCCAGCCCAACCGTCCAATTGTTTTTCCAAAATCCCCAACCGACGATTATCAGTAGCTTGATTTTTACTAGTAAAATTTATTATGAAGATCAACTGTATATTGAAAATACCTCCAATGAATTTTTAGTGGCCCCAAGCTCAAACTTTCATTTGAATCTGGATTTAGCGGGTGATCGGGCAAAACCAGGAAAATATCGCGCAGATATCGTGGCAAAATCTGGGGAATATGAATGGCATTTCACACAAAACTTTACCATTAAAAAATCAGAAGCCGAAGAAGTCAACAAGAATTCTGTCTTTGCAGTGAAAGAAAAGAGTTTCCCATGGCTTTACATTCTGTTGATCGTTCTCGCAGTGCTTTTGTTTATTTTACTATTTATTGTTTGGAAAAAACGGAAGGGAAAAGAATCAGAGGAATGAGGTGATTGTAGTGAAAAAATGGCTTTTATTGGGGGGATTGAGCGTTGGTTTATTGTTTAGCGGGTGGCAGCCGGCCTATGCAAGCGAAGATGCTGCCAGTAATGCGTCCATTGTTTTTTATGACCGCACACCGACACCTAATCCACCGACTAATGGGGGAGGACAAGCAACAAATCCTCCCATCAAGAAACCGGCAAATCAAACATTACCAAAAACCAATGAAAAACCAATTAGCTTTCTTTACATGATTATCGGGAGCGAATTGATTCTTCTTGTATGGATTCTTATCTGGAAACGGCGAAAGGAGGAAGAAGAGGATGAACAAATTACGTCAAGGGATTAATCTTTTTAAACTTCTTCTTCTGGTGGCGCTTCTTACTGTGGGAACTATTGGATTAGGCAGACAAGCCGAAGCAGTGGGTGAATATGATCCAGATACGTATGAAAATATCACACCAAAAAATGGTACAAACGGTGGTATTTCTGGAGGGAAAATTGTGCAGTTAACTGGAGCCGATCAATTACCCAAATTAAATGTTACCTACACAAACGATGGCTCCAATGATCCTTGGAAGGGCGGAAAAATTGGGTTTCATTGGGAAAGCCATGTGGAATTGACGAACTATTTAGATGTCATAAATATTCCTGCTCAAGGGTTTGCTTTTGTGGCGATCATCAATTTACCTAAATATGTTTCAAGTGAGGACGTTTTAAAGGCAATCGACTGGAACAATGCTTACTTAAAAATTAATGGGGCAAATATTAAACTAACGGAAGGTGGTCTAATGTCCGCAGGGAACCATACACTGCGATTTGGTATGGGTTCATGGGACAATGGAAATATTGTAGGTTCAATTTTCAATATCATCACTCAGCCTGGATTCAATGCTGGGAATATTCCGATTGTTTTTGATATTACCGTCGATGTTGCAAAGATGACTGCAAGCGGCGAAAAAGATGACATCAGCCCAAACAAAGTACTAACAAAAGGCAAACTGCAACCTTCTACTACAAAACTAGCCGATTTTTCTGTAGATTTCTATGATTCGAATAACGTTGTGCAAGATCGTATATTCAATTCAATTATTTCTCCACCAGGTGGACGGTTTTATCCTAAACTAACGAATGGGGCAATGAATCCGGCAGCATACGCAAAAACATCAACTTTCCAATTACCAACTTGGAACAGCTACATCTCTCCATGGGATACGACGAATAAGTACAATAGTTTTGCTGATAAAACTGAGTATGTTGACAGCAACAACCTGAATCTTCCTGGAACAACCAACAACCGAACCTTGACAATGGGACTCTCAGAAGGAAGTTTTGCTCAACAACCAACAAATCGTTTTAATCGAGTGGTGAATTTTTTTACTGGAAAGAATGAAACGACTGGGGCAACATTGACCCATACGCCGACACAAACACTCGGATTGAATCAGCAAACAAGTATTTTATATACAGGAAAAGATGCCGGGGGAACTGCGTTGTCACCTGTCACCTTAAAGGTACTTGAAAAATATGCTGTAGATGGCACAGTCAAGCCAACAAACTTGGAACCAGATAGCCAATGGGGAAAATTACTTACTAGTACCCCCTATCAAGTGAACGCGGTCTGGCGAGCGAGCGATTTAACAGCAGGGGCCATTCATTACCGGCTGTACAATAAAACAACACAAAAATTAGTGGGGACTTTTGAAGACAAATTATTTCAAACGATTTCAACAAATAATGGTGGTGATAATTCAGCAACCACAACACTGCCGGCGCTTGCTTCCGGTCAATATTATTTTGACTACAAATTGATTGACGATACCCTTTCAAAAGCTTATCCAAATCTTGCCTATAAATGGCAGTCAGAACAAACGGGTATCTCTAATTTGAAAGCCATCACGGTGGCTGGTTTTCCAGCGATTTCTAAAGAAAGTTATTTGAAAAATCTTAGTCGAACGCCAGAGACTGGAAAACCTTTGATTGCTTTGGCTGGGGACATTGTTCAAGAAAATAGTACGTTTACCTTAGATAAAATGGGGGATTCTTTAGCAGATAAAAAAGTAAGCGTTGCGCTTCCGGAAAATGTTACCTATGAAAAGGGAAGTTTGTCGCTGAATGGGACGGTGATTCCTGATGATGATATCCAAAATGGAATCAGTATACCTACACAATATTTAGCAAAAGCTGGAGATAAAGTGACGATCACCTATAAATATAAAATAAATCCGATTACTGCAACGACAAATGCCATCGATCTGCCGACCAAACCGGCTGTATTATCAGGAAATATTGCGTTATCTGACGGAACAAAATTACCCTTTACTGAAGTCAAGACAGATACCAATCTGATCCAGATTCCTAAGCAAGAATTAGCTTTGGTAGATGCCCCCGCCGATTTTACCTTTGGCAGTGATCTTCTATTGCCAACACAAACAGCATATTACAAAGCAAAAGGTGATTTTTCATTTGCCGTACGGGACACCCGTTTACCAAGTTCAGATGCTTCGTGGCAGATTACTGGGAAACTATCTACTCCTTTCAAAAATACAGAAGGAAGAGAATTAAGTCAGGTTAATTTGTATTTCAATCATGAGGGAAAAAATATTCTTATCCCGAAAGATCAGAGTACACCAATCTATCAAAATGATGGTTCAAAAAAGGGAGATATTCCCGTTGACTTTCTTCCTAACGATGGTTTACTCTTAGAGGTGAACAGCGGCACAGATGCACAAGTAGACAAAACCTATCAAGGAACCATTACCTGGGAATTGTCAACAGGTCCTACCGAATAAAAATGTGGGACATTAGATAGTTACTTCAACTCAAATAGCCTATTTTGAGTTGAAGTTCTTTTTCTATTTTGACGAATTCAGAAAGTTTTGAAAAAGCTGAAAAAATAGAGAAGGTACTTTTCTAAATCTGCTTGCATCAGCTGTATGAATTCACTGATGTTAGGAGGAGAAGGACTTGGAACTGTTCAGTTTGCTTGAAAAAAACGAGCAGCGTCAAATCAAAATTTTTCAGCTTTTATTAGAACGGAGCGAACTGTCGGTCAATGAAATACTCGTGAAGCTATCGGTGGACCGGGCGACTTTCAAAGAAGATATTGTTCTGTTAGAGCAACATTTGAAAGCGTTTGATGAATTGTCCTTTACTCAACGGGAAGGAAAAATAGCCTTACGTCGTTTGGGGAATCTATCCACTTCTGATGTGTATTATTCCTACTTAAAGGAATCCATCAAATATCAAATCTTGATGTATCTATTAGAAAATGGCAGTTTTGAACGGCAGAAATTTTTAACACAGTTGAATATTAGTACTGCCACCTTGACCCGTCGTATCAAAGAGTTGAATCTGCTGCTGGTTGAATTTCATTTACAGATAAAAAATGGTCATTTATATGGTTCGGAAATCCAAATTCGTTATTTTTATTTTCAACTGTTGTGGTTTGGTCGACCTTATTTAGTAAATCTAAAAGAATTTTCTGAGGCTGCTGCAGAGGGCTTTTTAGTATTGATGAAAAATGAATTTAGTTTTCCTTTTACGGAAGATGGAGAAATCAAATTTCAAATTTGGTTATATATTATGAAAAAAAGGCTGCGGGCTAGCAAAAAAAGTATGCCGGATTATTCTGAATTGCCGAGTGAGCTATTGCAGACAAGCGGTTTCCTGCTCTCGTTGCAGAAATTTCTGTCTCGTTATTTCTTTCAATCTGCTTTTGGTTGGAATCAAAATGAAACCTTGATCTTCTATTTGTTTATGATCTGCAACTTTACCCTAGATACCCATAATGATTATGTGCGAAAATTTTTGATACAGGAAAAACATAAGGACAAATTAGTCGACAAACTCAATGAAACATTCAAAGAAACCCTGCAAGAGCATTTTTCTTTCTACTCTTTTTCAGAAGATTTTTCGGAAAAAATTGCTCTAACAGTGATGCAAAATCATTTTCGTTTGGTTTATTTCCGAGGATGGATCAGTGTCTTTGGACATCAAGGATTGCAGCAGCGCCTTTCAGAAATTGAGGAAAAACAATTGCTGGCACTTTGTCAAAGTTTGACGCAGCAGTCGTTAGGTATTTTAGATATCTCTGAAAGTGACAAAAAAAATTCTCAGTTTGAACTTTTTGGGCGCTATGCCTCCATTTTGCAGTTAATTTTTAAAGAGGTTGAACTGCGTTTACAAGTTGCATGTGATTTTCCTTATGAACGGGTGATGGCAGATATTGTCATCGAAATGATTCGGGAACGAATGCCGCAAGCAGTCAAATTAGATTTGGTTAACTATCAAAAGAATCAGCAATACGATGTTATTTTGACAAGTCAGGTCAAAGACTACCCATTACAAAAAAATGCTCGAATTTTTGTGATGCTGAGCAATGAATACGATTTTGATTTTCCTTATCTGGGTGAATTTTTAAAAGAGTGTTACCTGCAAAAAATAAATTCGGGGATGAAGTCATGAAAACAGAGCTTTTCTGTGAAACAACTAATTTTTTGAATTTTGTCAAAATAAATTAAAATTCGTTGTAAAATTGAATAAAATACGATTTATTTGGCGGATTCGCCTTGTGATTTCTCTGAGAAAACTGCTAAGATGGAGAGTGGAGGGGATATCATGAGAACAAAAGGATTTGTTTTAGGAATGAGCCTGCTTACCTTGGGCTTGCTTGCGGGCTGCTCAACAGGAGATACGCCGAATCAGTCTAGTCAATCAAGTACAGAACAAGCACAAACAACAGCGCAATCAACAGCGCAATCAAAAACTACCAGCACCAGCATGACTGAAACGACTCAGTCTAGCAGTGGGCAAGGAATTAGCGGTCTGAAGGTATCGGTTGATGAAGCAATCAAAATTTTTCAAGAGACTTATTCTGATGCAGATATTACTTCACTAGAACTAGATACTTCTTTTGGCAACTACTTTTATAAAGTCGAAGGAGTCAATGACGAAAAGGAAGTTGAAATTCGCATTGATGGTGCAACGAAAAAAGTAGAAAAAGAACGAGAAGAAATGTTGGATGCAGACGATCGAAACGGGGTAAAACGGGAAGAGAAATTAAATCTTGCCAATTTATTGAGTATTGAAAAAGCGGCTGAAATCGCAGAAACAACGGTGGGCGCTGGAGAAGCGACGGATTGGGATCTGGACAAAGAATTGAACATCACCTACTGGGAAGTGACCGTGGTGGATGGAAATCAAGAGACCAATGTAAAATTAAACGCTCAATCAGGAGAAGTCATAGAAACCGAAATCGATGATTAAGCGGTAAATACTAGAGGTGAAAGCTGGAGAAATCCGGCTTTTTTATTTTTGGATAAAAGTATATTTTATATCCTTTTAAAGTATAGACATTTTAATCTTTTCGCTGTATGATAAAGAAAAGTAAGAAAAAATTTCGTAAGCGTTTCAATGACAACGGTATCACATGACCAAAGAAACAACTTGATTCTGCGAATGAAATTGGAGGAGTAGAAAAATGAATCTAGAATTTCCTAAAAATTTCTGGTGGGGTGCCGCAACTTCCGGTCCTCAGTCAGAAGGACGTTTTAACAAACAACATGCCAACATGTTTGATTACTGGTATGAAATTGCCCCAGAAGAATTTTATCAGCAAGTAGGACCAGACACTGCATCGAATTTCTACAATAGTTTTCGTGAAGATATTCGTTTAATGAAAGAAATCGGCTTAAATTCAATCCGCACCTCTATTCAATGGAGTCGATTGATTGATGATCTGGAAACTGGAAGTGTTAATGAAGACGGGGTACGTTTTTATAATGATGTTATCAATGAATTCATTAAAAACGGTATTCGTCCAGTGATCAATCTGCATCACTTTGATTTACCCGTTGAATTGTATCACCAATATGGTGGCTGGGAATCAAAACATGTCGTGGATCTTTTTGTAAAATTTGCGGAAAAATGTTTTGAATTATTCAGCGATCGTGTGGTGGATTGGTTCACGTTTAATGAACCGATGGTGATTGTTGAAGGAGAATACCTGCATCAATTCCATTATCCAAATATAGTGGACGGTAAAAAAGCTGTGCAAGTAGCCTACAATATTCAATTAGCATCCAGCAAAACGATTGCTCGTTTTCGAAAGCTGAATCAAAATCCAAATGGACGGATCGGGATTATTTTGAATCTGACTCCTCCATATCCAGCAACCGACGGACCTGCGGATCAAGCCGCTTCAGAATTTGCTGATTTATGGTTGAATCAACTCTTTATGAATGCTTCTACACTGGGAGAATTTCCCGAAAAATTAGTGGCTGTGTTGGCAAAAGACAAGGTTTTATGGGAAGCTTCTGCCGAAGAATTGGCGATCATCAAAGAAAATACCATCGATTATTTAGGTGTCAACTACTATCATCCTCACCGGGTACAAGCACCGGCAGTTTCACCAAATAGCTTGACTGTGGATTGGCTGCCGGAAAAATATTTTGATGAATATGAAATGCCAGGACGACGGATGAATGTTGATAAAGGCTGGGAAATCTACCCTAAAGCCTTGTATGATATCGGCATCAATATTCGCGATAATTATGGAAATATCGATTGGTTCGTTTCGGAAAACGGTATGGGTGTTTCCCGAGAAGAACGCTACTTGAACGCAGATGGATTGATTGAAGACGATTATCGTATTCAATTTATCCAAGAACATCTATATTGGTTGAATCAAGCAATGGTGGAAGGCTCGAATTGTTTCGGCTATCACTTATGGACCCCCATCGATTGCTGGTCGTGGAAAAATGCGTACCGCAATCGGTATGGCTTTATTTCAAATGAGATTCACACCCAAGTAAAAACCATCAAAAAATCCGGGTATTGGATCAAAAATGTCGCAGAGACAAATCAGGTCTTTTTGGAAGATACAATCATTGAAAATTAGTTGAGGTGGAAAACATGGCAAAGAAAACAATTATGCTGGTTTGTTCGGCAGGCATGAGTACCAGTTTATTAGTGACAAAAATGCAAAAAGCCGCAGAAAAAAAAGGGATGGAAGCAGATATTTTCGCCGTTGCTGCTTCAGATGCAGACAATCATTTGGCAACAAAACCGGTGGATGTTTTACTACTGGGTCCACAAGTACGCTTCATGAAAACCCAATTTGCTGAAAAATTAGCGCCAAAAGGTATTCCCTTTGATGTCATCAATATGGCAGATTATGGCATGATGGACGGTAAAAAGGTCTTGGCACAAGCAGAAAAATTGATTGAAGGGAAGTAAGACACATGGATGAAAAAAATCTAGAAGCCATCATGGGCTTGATTATGTACGGCGGCAATGCAAAAAGCGATGCGATGGAAGCGATCCAAGCTGCCAAAACCGGCAATTTTGAGGAAGCGGAAGAAAAAATCAAAGACGCAGAAAAATCTTTGGTCGAAGCACACCATTCCCAAACCAATATGTTGACGCAAGAAGCGCAAGGCAATCACATGGAAGTCACACTGCTGACAGTCCATAGTCAAGACCATTTGATGACTGCCATTGCTTTTACCGACTTGGCGAAGGAAATCATTGCTCTCTATAAAAAAATGGCAACGAAATAAGCAAAGTGAACTCAGAGCGACGGTTCTGAGTTCTTTTCTTTTACAAGGAATAAGATAGACTTTTTCACCTGAAATAAGTTATTATTTAGAGGAGAAACTGTGTGTTCACAAAAGAGGTGAGTAGTTGTGAAAAAATATATCCATATTTCAGGAGATTTACGAAATAAAATTTTGGCTGGAGAATACCAATCCAATGATAAATTACCTTCAGAAAAAGAACTGGGGCTTTTTTATGAAGCAAGCAAGATGACGGTCAAGCAGGCGTTGGATATTTTGGTATCAGAGGGCTTAATCATTAAACGTCGAGGCTCGGGAACGTTTGTCAAAGATTTATCGAAGAATGAAATCGATCGAATTGCAATCGTCAATCAATTTCGCGGAAAGACCGCAGAAAATCCGGACAAAAAAGTAACTAGTAAAGTCCTCGATTTTTCAGTCATTAAAGCTTCACCGTTGATTCAAAGTAAATTGAACATTTCAGAGGGAGATTTTGTTTATCACATTTATCGAGTACGGTACTTGGATGGCAGTCCAGCAGTAATCGAGGAAACTCACATGCCTATCGATGTGATTCCCGGATTAAAGAAAGAAACACTGGAAGCCTCAATTTATGAATACATTGAAGAAGAATTGCATCTTAAAATTCAAAGTGGTCATAGAACTATTACCGTTCGCAAAGCGACAGATTTTGAAGCAGAACAGCTTTTCTTAGAAAAAGGAGATCCGGTGGGGGTTGCGGAGCAAATCGGATACTTGGCTACCGGAGCTGCGTTTGAATATTCGATTTCGGTCCATCGCTACGATCGATTTATTACAGAAATGATTTTAACACGAAATTAAAATAGTCTTTATCAGATGCCCTCTAATAATAAAGAGGGTATTTTTTATAATAAAGAAAAATATTTTGTTATATTATCTTGAATGTAAAAATGTAAATCCATAAGAAAACAGAAGGTAGCTCGACTATTCTGCAAATTCGTTGTGTAGGCTAGTTAACGACAGTTATAGAAATATACTTTTTCAAATAAAGTATAGACTTATTTGAAGAGTCGTGCTAAGATAGGTTTTGTAATCGATTACTAAAAAGGAATGAGGAATGATTTTTATGATGGATAAAATCAGTGAAAAGATTATGCCCCTTGCGAATTGGCTGGGACAAAATCGGTATCTGACGGTTTTACGTGACGCATTTATGTTAGCGTTTCCGTTAACAATGTTTGGATCAATTGTTGTCGTTATTAATAACTTGCCATTTTTCAGCGATGACACAAAAGGAACCTTGGGAACATTGTTTGGTAGTGGACAAAATGCCACAATGAGTATCATGACCGTGTTTGTAACATTTGGTATTGGCTATTATTTATCTAAATCTTATGATGTAGAAGGTATTTTTGGTGGAGCTGTCTCCTTTGCCAGCTTTTTGATTTTAACACCATTCTTTACCGTAACTGAAGGCGGCGAAACAGTCAGCAATGTGCTGAGCTTGGATCGCCTAGGTGCAAAAGGGATGTTTATCGGTATGATCGCAGCCTTTTTAGCAGGAGAAATTTATTGTCGTGTGACAAAACGCGGCTGGCAAATCAAAATGCCTGATGGTGTACCACCAGCAGTAACCAAATCATTTGCTGCATTGATTCCAGCAATCATTACGTTAAGTGTGTTCTTATTCATCAATGCAATCGTAACTGGTGTGTTTGATGTCAACTTGCATGATGTGATTTATGACGTGATTCAAAAACCTTTAACTGGTTTAGGCAGCAGTTTGCCGGCAACCTTGATTGCTTTGTTCTTTGTTCAATTCTTATGGTTCTTTGGTTTACATGGACAAATCATTGTCAATTCAGTGATGGACCCTATTTGGAACACGTTGATGTTGGACAATTTGGATGCTTATAAAGCAGGAGAAAAATTACCTCATATCATTACGAAACCATTTATGGAAACCTTCACGGTAGGTCTTGGCGGTTCTGGTATGACCTTGGCCGTTGTTGTTATCCTGGTTTTCTTCATGAAGAAAAAACAATACAAAGATATTGGTCGTTTGGCTTTAGGACCTGGTCTATTCAATGTGAACGAACCCGTAATCTTTGGTCTGCCAATCGTTTTGAACGCAACAATTTTGATTCCTTGGGTGCTTGCACCATTAGTTGTTACAACGTTGAACTACTTAGTGATGGCCGCCGGAATTGTTCCAGCGCCAACCGGTGTGTCTGTGCCATGGACGGTACCGATTATCGCTAGCGGAATTTTAGCTACGAATTCTTGGTTGGGAGGACTACTGCAAGTTATCGACTTTGTGATCGTGGCAGTAATCTGGTTCCCATTCATGAAGGCTTTGGATCGTCAACCAAATCCAGAAAATTAAAGAAAAACTGGTCGCTCCGAAAAGGCGACCAGTTTTTTTGTCGATTTAATTTTCCTGATCGGACTGAAAGGCTAAAATGTCTCCCGGTTGGCAATCCAAAGCCTCGCAAATTTTTTCTAAGGTGGAGAAGCGAATCGCCTTGGCTTTTCCGTTTTTTAAAATCGAAAGATTAGCCATTGTGATTCCGACTTTTTCGGTCAATTCGGTAACAGACATTTTGCGTTTTGCCAGCATGACATCAATGTTTACGATTATTGCCATTTTCTCACCTCAAATTGTCAATTCATTTTCTGTTTTTATCAAAAGAACATTTTCCAGCAGTTTTTGTAAAATCGCCACAAAGACGGCCGCGATAAAGGGAACGGCAATCACTCCTAAGCCGACAAAAATCAGTCCTGGAGCATCTTCCACATCTGCCATTACATAGAGAAACGGCAAAAAGGTCAGATAACTGCCTCCCATGCCAAACAATCCCTGTTTTAAACGGGTGACGGCCAGTAGCGTTTCTTGGGAGAAAGCTTGATTGTGATCCACCTGCCGCAGTACGCGAAAGGCTTGAAAAACAGCAAAATAGAAACAGAGCTCCGAGAGATAAAGTCCACCAATAAAGGCCCAGTTCTCATAAGTGATTCGCGGATATTCCTGCTGCATCGCGTGAGGGAATTTTGGAAAGATAAACAAACTAAAAAGTAAAACCAACAAACTGATAAAAAGTAAAGATGCTTTTAGAAATAAGGTTTTTGTTTTCATCATTTACTACTCACTTTCTTAAAGAATAAAAAAAGTGTAGCATGATATTTATCGAATATCAATAAAAATTATTCGTTTAACGGTTTGTTTTTTTCTAAAGAAAAAATATCTGCATTTTTTCAGAAGACATTGCGAGAAACATTGGAAATTGCAAATTTTCTTTTGTATTATGAAAGAAGAGTTGAAGGAAGAGGACTGCTTGGTGTATAAAGAGATGCTTCAATGAAACAAGATTTCCAATTATTGGCAAGTGTCGTAAAGAAATTTTTGTAGAAATAAAGCGGCCATTGTTGGTTGTCTTATTTTCTAAAGTCATCTGCTGATTGTGTTTTGTACATGGACCGATTATAGTTAAATACATCAGATGATTAATGAAAGGAGTAGTATCATGGAAAATCAGACATTGGTGGAACGGACCACCGATAAAATTTTAGACTACATCACGAAAAATGAGTTGGAAATTGGCATGAAGCTACCGAATGAGTACGAATTGTCCCAACAGCTGGACGTTGGCCGCAGTACCTTGCGGGAAGCAGTACGAGCGCTAACTTCTCGTAATGTGCTGGAAGTTCGCCAAGGAGCAGGAACATTTATCAGTGATAAACGGGGAATCGCCAATGATCCGCTAGGTTTTTCGCTGGTGAAGGACCAAGACAAAATGATTCAGGATTTGTTTGAATTGCGGTATTTGCTGGAGCCGAAAATGGCAGCGTTGGCAGCTAAATACGCAACACAGGAACAAATCGATAAACTGAATCGTCTGCGGGTGGAAATTGAGGATTCTTTTTATAAAAATGATTCTCGTCACGTCACACTGGACATTGATTTTCACACGACGATTGCGGCGGCAAGCGGCAACGTAGCACTGTTTCATATTATTCCAATCATTAATGAATCCATTGGGCTGTTCAATAAAAATTACAATATCAAGCATTTGAAGATCGAAACGATCGACATGCACAAGGATATCACCGAAGCAATTGAAAATCGCGATGAGATTGCAGCGCTGGATGCCATGACTATCCACATGGCGAATAACCGTAAAGAACTGAAAGCCATCGTCCATCAAAAAAAATGAGACCGATTACAACAAAAATATTGACAAGTCATCTGATGTATTTTAGAATGAATACATCAGATGACTTGTCTTTGTAAAAAGAAATCTCGTGAAGATTCGCTTGTTGGTGACAACGCAGTCCTCTTGCACTTATTTCATTCTTTTTTTTGCAAAACAAGTTGTAAGCGCTGTAGAAAAATTCTCAACTAGGAGAACTTTTCGGAAAATGGATGTTGTTTAGGTCAAAAGGAGGAAAAGTAAATGGGAACAAGTTTCATGGATAAATTAGCAAATGTTTTAGGTAGTGTCGCAATGAAAATCAATAACCTACGCTATATCAAAGTCATCAAGAATGCTTTTGCAGCCTTGATTCCAGTAATCATCACTGGGGCGTTTGGTACGTTGTTTTCAGCGATGGTTTTTGACAATGAAAATGGATTGGCACAGATCAACGGATTAGGTTTCTTAGCGGAATTGAAACCGATTTCTTCAGCCATCAGTTATGTCACCTTAAGCTTTTTGACGATCTACGCAGTATTTTTGATTGGGATCGAATTAGCCAAGTTAAACAATGTCAAAGGAATTTTTCCAGGAATCATCGCAGTCATGTCTTATCTGTCGGTGAATCCAACGGTCTTTGAATTTTTAAGTGATGACAAAGCAGTTATTGCAGAAAATGTTTTGGCAAAACAATACACGGATACAAAAGGATTATTCCTAGGAATGTTTGTTGCCATTATTTCTATTGAACTGTACTGCTGGTTAGGTCGCCAAGAAAAATTGCAGTTAAAAATGCCGGATACGGTACCAACCAACGTAGCATCTAGTTTTTCTGCTTTGTTTCCAACTATTTTAACCGTTACCATTATTGCAACAGCCGGATTTGCTATCAAAGCAATCACTGGCTTGTATGCTTATGATATTATTTACAACGTTGTGCAACGTCCACTGGAAGGTGTTGTTCAAGGCTTACCAGGTATTCTATTGTTGATGTTTATTTCCCAAGTTTTCTGGGTTATCGGGATTCACGGAAATCAAATGATCAAACCAATTCGCGAACCTTTGTTGTTGGCTGCAATTGCGGTTAATACAGAAGCGTTTGAAGCTGGAAAAGAAATTCCTAACATTATTACAATGCCGTTTTGGGATATGTATATGAGTATGGGTGGATCTGGTGTTACAATTGGTTTGTTGATTGCCATTTTATTGGTGGGCAAACGAGAAGATATGCGCCAAATCACAAAATTATCTTTAGCACCCGGAATCTTTAATATTAATGAACCAGTGATTTTCGGTATGCCAATCATGTTGAACCCAATTCTTGCGATTCCTTTTATCTTGACACCGTTGGTTACCGGTACAATCGGCTATGTTGCAACCACTCTTGGGTTTGCGGCAAAAGCAGTTGTGATGGTTCCATGGCCAATGCCACCAATCGTTAATGCGTATTTAGCAACAGCCGGAGACATCGGCGCAGTTATCACTCAAATCGTTTGTATCGCGGTCTCCATTTTGATCTACTTGCCATTTGTAAAAGTAATGAACCGGACCCGCAATGAAGTGGCTTAATAAAACGACAAGAACCCTTTGTTTAAGAAAAGTTGATTTATGAAAAGGAGAAAATAATGAAAACCCAAATTCCTAAAGATTTTATTATCGGTGCTGCATCGTCAGCATGGCAAACAGAAGGCTGGAAAGGAAAAAAAGAAGGACAAGATTCCTTTTTAGATAGTTGGTACAAAGAAGAATCCTTCGTTTGGCATAATGGATATGGTCCAGCAGTTGCCACGAATTTTATGGAACAGTACCAAGAAGATGTCGATTTAATGAAAGAAATCCATTTGACTCATTATCGGACATCCATCAACTGGTCGCGTTTTTTCACCGATTATGACAATTTAGTAGTGGACGAAGACTATGCGCAACATATCAGTGATGTGGTGGATGCGTTGATTGAAGCGGGAGTAGAACCGATGCTTTGCTTAGAGCATTATGAAGTGCCGACCTATCTGATGGAAAAATACGACGGCTGGTCTTCCAAAAAAGTGGTTGAATTATATACAGAATACGCAAAAATCGCGTTTGAACGTTATGGTGACCGGGTAAAACACTGGTTTACTTTCAATGAACCAATCGTTGTGCAAACACGTTGCTATTTGGATGCCGTTCGCTGGCCTCATGAGCAAAACACGAAAAAATGGATGCTTTGGAACTATCATAAAGTTTTAGCAACAGCCAAAGCGATTGCTGCCTACCATGAAGGAAATTATGGCGGTCGAATCGGTTGTGTCTTGAATCCGGAAATGGTTTATCCTCGTTCAAATTCAGCAGAAGATTTAAAAGCAGCTGCAATGTATGATTTATTCTTTAACCGTGTGTATTTTGATCCGATGGTAAAAGGGGAATATCCACAAGAATTATTGGCGCTTTGCGAACAATACGATATTTCTTTTGATGCTACACCAGAAGAATTAGCCATCATCAAAGCCAATACGGTAGATTTTTTAGGAGTGAACCAATATTATCCAAAACGGGTTAAGGCTCCCCGATACCAATGGAACGAACAAACACCGTTTCATCCGGAAATGTTTTACGAAGTCTTTGATTTGCCAGGAAAACAAATGAACAATTCCCGCGGTTGGGAAATTTATCCAAAAATCATGTACGATATGGCAATGTACCTGAAAAATAATTATGGCAATATTCCTTGGCTGGTTACTGAAAACGGCATGGGACGTGAAAATGAAGAAGCCTATCAAGATGATCAAGGTGTCGTTAATGACAGCTATCGGGTTGATTTCATTGGTCAACACTTACGTTACTTGCTCCAAGCAGTTGCTGAGGGTGCCAATTGTGAAGGCTACATGCTTTGGGCCTTTACTGATTGTGTTTCACCGATGAATGCCTTCAAGAATCGCTATGGCTTGGTACGAATCGAATTAAATGAAGAACGGACACGTTCATTGAAAAAATCGGCTTACTGGTATCGTTCTCTGATAGATGAACGGGTATTGGAAACGCCAGACGAACAATTCAATAGATAGTCATGAAGGGCGGGGCTGGATCGATGATCGGTGCCCTGCCCTTTTTTAGGTGAATGTTGCGAGAAAAGGATGCGAGAAGATGAAAAATTTATTTTTGGGGATCGACGTTGGGACGACCGCCATCAAATTTGGTGTGATTGAACAGGGAAAACTGCTGTTTAAAACCAGTGTACCTGTAACAACTTATTATGAAGACAAGCAAAAATATCAAAAGGCAGAAGAAATTCTGGCAGGTATTGCTGACGGGGTTCGGGTAATTCCTCACTCATTACGAAAAGAATTGCAGTATATCGGCTTTAGCACAGCTATGCACAGTTGCTTGCCTGTCGTTGAAGAGACCTATGATCGCATATTTATCTGGTCAGACAATCAGGGGGAGGAAACGATTGAAGCCTTTCGAGAAACACCGGAAGCCAAACGTTTTTATCAAAAGACTGGAACGCCGATTCATGCAATGTCACCATTTGCGAAAATTTTGCATTTTCAAGAAACAGGAGAGTATCCACCTGAAACAGTTTATTACGGTTTAAAGGAATTAGTGCTGCAACAATTTGTCGGAGAATTTTTGATCGATCGTTCGACCGCATCGGCAACGGGACTTTTTCACAGCCAAGAGTTGGTCTGGGACCAAGAAATTCTCCATTATTTGGGAATCACTGAGAAGCAATTAGCAAAAGTCGTTGAACCCACAGAGACGTTTCCGATTTTGAGCTCTCTTGCCAAAGAATTAGCGCTGCCAAAAAACATCAAGGTGCTTGCCGGCGCCAGTGATGGTTGTCTCGCTGCGTATGCCAGTTATTTGACTACTGGGATTCCCGACAGTTTGACGATCGGTACCAGCGCCGCAATCCGAAGAATCACGCAAACACCTTACGTTGATAGTGAAAAGCAAAATTTTTGTTATTACCTAAATGAGGAATTTTATGTGGTCGGCGCGCCTTCAAATAACGGTGGGTGTGTGCTGGAGTGGGCAAAAAATCAATTGTTTGCTGATGAAAAACTTCTGGAACAATTGACGATGATCCAAGAATCGCCGATTGGTGGAAATGGGATACGATTCCATCCCTATATTAATGGCGAACGAGCGCCTTATTGGCGGAACGACCAAACTGCAGAATTGAAATATCTGTCCATTCATCACACGAAAGCGGATATTTTACGGGGAATCATTGAGGGAACACTGATGAATCTCAAACTTCTAGCCAAAACAGTCGGTATCGGAACAAAGCTTTCCATCAGCGGCGGATTTTTCAAGACGGAGATTTTACAACAGCTCACCGCGGAAATTTTAGCGGCAGATTGCTGGCTAGCCGATGCAAACGAGCCGATTTTTGGGCTGTATTATTTGCTCTACCCAGAAGAAGTCAAACCTGCTAAAATGAAAAAAATCAGTGGTGATGAGGCAGCAAAACAGCAGTACGAGCAGATTTATCCCACATATTTTGAGTGAATTGATGAAAGGCGACTGCCGATTATCAAGTCCGAATGCCTTTTTTTGCGTAAAGTAAGGGACGAGAGGTGAGAAATGATGATCCATGCATTTAATCAGGTCATGAATTATATTGATGAACAGTTGACAGATACGATCAATGATGAAGAAATTGCGAAACGAGCCGCTGTTTCTGCCTATCAGTTTCGCCGTATGTTTGCTTATCTGGCTGGCATGCCGCTAAATGAGTACATCAAAAATCGACGTCTATCACTGGCGAATCAAGCGTTGGTGACTGGAAGTTCCGTGACAGAGGTTGCTTTTACGTTCGGGTACCAATCGGTGGAAGGTTTTTCCCGCGCCTTTAAAGAATGGAGCGGGTTTTCACCGTCTGCTGTAGCGAAAAATGCGATTCAAAAATCATTTCCTAAATTTACCTTTGCTCTCACAATAAAAGGAGGAACATCAATGGAATTTAAAATTGAACAAAAAGACGCTTTTCATTTGGTTGGGGTCAGTAAACGCGTGCCTATCCAATTTGAAGGAGAAAATCCGGCAATTGCTGAGTTGGCACAAAGTATCACGCCCCAACAACGGGAAGAGATGCACAGCTTAGGAGATTTGTATCCACAACAGGTCCTGCAAGTATCCTATGATTTTGACGAAGGCTGGTTGCAGGAAAAAGGCGAGTTAACACAATTTATCGGCTTTGCTACTTCGAAAGAAAATCCTTATGAAGATTTGGAACAGTTGGCTGTTCCCTCATTGACATGGGCTATTTTTCCAAATCAAGGACCTTTTCCAGAAACCTTGCAAGGAACCTGGGCCGCAATCTACAGTGAATGGTTGCCGTCTTCAGGCTATGAGTTGATCGAAGCACCGGGAATTTCTTTTACCCGGTATGATGACCCACGGGAAAATACCTACAGTGAAATTTGGGTGGCGGTCAAAAAAACGGCGGAGTAAGCTGCTGATTTCGAAAAAAGTAACCCACTTTTTTTACACGAGTGATGAGCGGAAGAGAGGATTCTAAATAATTTCTTAACTAAGAAGAAGTTGCTGGTCTTTTCTCTCTGCTTCGACTATAATCATCTCTAATTGATGAAAAAGGAAGTGTAGAAATTGGATTGGCAGACGCTTTTTGCGCTTGTGGAGGGGAACTGTGAGAAAGTCGTTCCTATCGAAGTAGCAAGCGAACTTTGTTATGTCTATCAAACACGAAAAAAGGGGTTCCCTTTTCGAAATGTTGTGTATTGTCAAAAAACGGCATTTGCAGCAAATGAACTGCAAGAGATCATAGATTTCTTAAAAGCTCATGGCTACCAACCGCAAGTAGAACAATATTTGGCAGAAGCTGGAAAAGTTGGTATGAAGTAGACGAGGGTTTGACTTTCTGATTTTTTAAACTAGTCGAAAAAATTTTCCATATAAATACAAAAAAAGCAGCACGAGCTGCTTTTTCGCGTTGTATCTGGTGATTATTCTGCTTGGTAAGTGACATCGATATTGCCATCAACTGCTTTTGAATAGGGGCAGATGTGAGATGTTTCTTCCATATATTTTTCGATGTCTTCTTTTGAAAGGCCATCGATATGTCCAATAATATTTACTGCGATATGCAGGCTGGTTGTATCGCTCATGTCACCAAGCAAGCTTACTTCTGCCCGAACACTGCGGGATTTGTCGCCTAAGCCGTCACGTTCCAATGGGAAGGACATAGCGCCGTTGAAGCAAGCAGAGAAGCCAGCAGCGAACAATTCTTCAGGATTGGTGTATCCTTCTTTTTTAGTCATTGTTGTTTTGACGTTCAGGTAACCTGTAACGGATTTGCTTTCGCCTTCACGTCCGCCTTCATTGACCACTGTTGCTACTGATAATTTTTTAACCATTTAAATCATCCTCTCTTATTTGATTACAGAATTATTATACGAGAAAACCGCCCTTACTTGAAATTATATGCCTAGCAAGGTCATTGAAGAAAAGACCTCCAACAAGCTGGAGGTCTCATTTTTATTCCATCTGTTCATTTTTAGTGCTACACCGAATAACGAACTCTTCCGCTGAGAAGCATAAACAGGATGAAGGAAAGGGAAAGCAGCAGCATAATCGTTCCTAGTGACAACAGTAATGTATCCAATTTTTTCTCAGGAAAAATTTTGTGGAGTAGCTGGTACAGCAACAGACCTGCAATCCCGCCACCGGTATTCATAATTACATCGGTAATATCAGTTGCCCCCAAGGCCAGCAAGTACTGCAAGCCCTCGATGCTCACGCTGAACAGCAAGAGAAAAAGGCTGTTGGCAAAAAAATGTTTTTTGAACGCAATTCCCAAAAAAACGCCAAAGGGAAGAAAAATCACTCCGTTATAGATGGCTTCTTTAAAATCTACTTGTCCATTGATAATCGTTGACTGACCAAAAGGAATCAAGTTGATGTTGCGTTTCAGGATATCCGATTCCTGAAGAAGACTTTCAAAAGAAAGAGAGAATTTAAATAATAAAATCCAAATCAAAACAAGAAGATAACCTACGACGAAAATTTTGCTCCAGGTAGTTGTTTTCATAAGAAAACCTCCAATCATTCCAAGGGTTGTATACGACTGTACTGGAAGGCAGAAGGCAAGTCAACGAATGAAAAAAATTATAAGAAAAAAACAAAGTCTGTGGAAAGCGATGGAAGTCAGAACCTCCAGTTGAAAAACGAGAAATTCTGCAGAATCTGGTATACTGGAATCAGAAAAGAGGAATGAAGAAAAATGATGATTCGGCAAGCGACCACGGAGGATTATCCGGAAATTTATGCATTGGTAAAGCAAGCGTTTAAAACCGCACAAGTTTCTGATGGGAAGGAACAAGATTTCGTTACAGAATTGCGACAACGGGATACATTTCTTCCAGAGTTGGAATTTGTCGCAGAAGAAAATGGAGAATTGATCGGGCATGTCATGCTGACAGAGCAGTCAGTTGACCAAGAGGATGTCAGTGGGTTATTGTTAGCGCCTTTGTGTGTGGCTTTTGCCTATCGCAACCAAGGCATTGGTGGAAAATTATTGGCAACAGCACTGGATCAAGCGGTCCAATTAGAAAAGCAGGCAGTTTTTCTAGTAGGAAATTCTGAATACTATGCACGACACGGTTTTCAACAGGTAAAAATGTTCGGTTTAGAAAACCACAGCGAAGTTCCCGACCAATTTGTTTTGGGGAGAGAACTGATACCGGGCAGCTTAAAAAATGTTACGGGCAGACTGGCACTTCACTAAAGGAGAAGGAAGAGACAAATCAATTGACGAAAGTCTCTAAAACGTACGATAATACCTTCACTACTTATTTAAATTGGAGGAAAAAAGTCATGCCGAAAACACGGATCGAAGCCTTTACGGATGCGGTGATTGCCATTGTAATGACGATTTTAGTTTTGGAACTGCATACCCCGGAAGGCGACACTTGGGCTGCTTTTGAAGGAACGTGGCATCAATTCGTGATTTATCTGATGAGTTTCATTTCACTGGCGATTTACTGGAATAACCATCACCACATGTTTCATATCGTTCGTCGCGTGGATGGTTGGGTCTTGTGGGCGAATAATTTATTGATTTTGATGATGACCTTGTTCCCTTTTGCCACAGCTTGGGTAGGAGATCACCCCACCTCGTTGGCACCGCAATTATTGTATGGACTGATTCTTTTGGGAACGGATCTTGCCTATTTGGTCGTTGGGTTAACCTTGGTTCGGGTCAATGGCAAAGATTCACCAGTGGGACGATTATTTGCGAACTATTCAAAAATGTATATCACGCTGGGATTGAATGTCGTGGCTCTTTTAGCCGGTTGGCTGATTCATCCTGTCAGTGTACTGGTGGTAAATGGCGTGATGCTGTTGCTGTGGTTTATCCCTGAAAAAAAAGTTGAAAAAATCCATTGAGTGAAAGTGTTTTTAACCTATTTAGGAGGCGAAGAAAATGGAATTATTTGAAGGACAGGCAGTATTTTTAGCGGATTATAAAAAGGCAGCAAAAAATCCAAAAGCAGAAAAAGAAATCGTGGCAGAAGTCATGGAACAGCTAAATGATCAGTTGGCAAAAAGCAAACCTTCCCTTTATTTTCGATTATCTCCAGCGGCATCATTGACCGGAAAAGAAGTTGTCTTTCCTTTTACGAAGGAATTATACTCGGAAGATCAAGAAGCAACGATTTCCACCCGCCTTTGCTATGGCAATGCAGAGTATCGTGCAGAAATCGACACGGATGAACAACTGTAAGATAAGGGATCAATTTTGACATTTGTTTCCTATGATGGTACACTTTGTAGCGCTTAGGAAAGGCTGAGAGTGATGATTTTCAACTATTATTTAAAATTTATTAGAGACACAGCTTCTGACAAATGAACTAGATGAAGCATTGTTAGAAGCGATACTATTGAGCATAGGCTCATTCTTCATCGAAACCGTCTAATAGACAGGCTTTTTTGGCATGGCTAAAAGATGGTCTCGATGGCATAGTTGGCTGTAGACGATGTTGTCTACAGCCTTTTTAATTTATAAAGGAAGTGAAAAAAATGCTGCAATTAACAAATATCACCCAACAATTTGGGGACAAAGTATTGTATGAACAATTAAATTTACAGATTAACCGTGGCGAACACGTGGGCTTGATTGGACAAAACGGTGCAGGAAAAAGTACCTTGATCAAAATCATCACCGGTGAGATTTTGCCAGATGATGGACGAGTAGACTATCCGAAAAACAGTAAGATTGGTTATTTGGATCAGTATGTTCGGGTGGATGAGGAATTGACAATCTTTGCCTTTTTAAAAACGGCTTTTCAAGAAGATATGGATAAGGAACAAAAAATTACAGCTTTATACACGGAATATGCAGAAACATTGCAGGATCAATTATTGGAAAAAGCCGGACGTCTGCAAACGGAATTGGACCAAGGAGAATTTTATCAAATGGAAACCTTGATTCAAGAAATGGCGACCGGATTAGGGCTCGATGTGCTTGGACTGGATACTTTGCTGAAAAATCTTAGTGGGGGTCAACGTTCAAAAGTAATTTTGGCAAAATTATTGCTGGAAAAGCCTGAGATGCTGGTTTTGGATGAACCCACCAACCATTTGGATGATACCCATGTTCAATGGTTGACGCAATTTTTACAGGAATTCACTGGCACATTTTTAGTGATTTCCCATGATCGGCAATTTTTGAATGAAATCACGACCCACATTGCCGATATTGAGTTTGGAAAATTAACGAAATATACGGGTAATTTGACCCAAGCATTGAAGCAAAAAGAAGTCAATCGAGAATCTTATTTGCGGCAATACGCCGTCCAAAAAAGGCAGATTGAAAAAACAGAAGCCTACATTCGAAAATACAAAGCCGGTTCCCGTTCTACGATAGCAAAAAGTCGGCAAAAACAACTGGATAAAGTGGAGCGCTTGACTCCACCGACAGGGACGGCAAAACCGCATATCGTCTTTCCATATCGTGAGATTGTCACGACCTTTGCACTGGAAACAGATCAATTAGTGATCGGCTATGATCGCCCATTGTTGTCACCAATCAATTTGACGATTCGCTATGGAGAAAAAGTTGCGATTCGTGGCTTCAACGGGATCGGGAAATCAACCTTGTTAAAAACATTGATGGGGGAACGAACGCCTTTATCCGGAACTTTTCATTTTCCTGAAAATACGACGCTCAATTATTTTTCTCAGGAACTTCTTTGGGAAAACCCCTTGGAAACCCCGCTGCATTATTTAAGCGACCTGTTTCCAAAAGCGACAGTAAAGGAATTGCGGCGGCAATTATCGCGGGCGGGCTTAGCCAATCAGTTGGCACAGGAACCGTTGCGTTTATTGAGTGGTGGCGAACAGGCCAAGGTCAAATTTGCGCAAATGACGATGAAGGAAAGTAATTTTTTGATTTTGGATGAACCGACGAATCATATCGATCAAGAAACGAAGGAAAATCTGCAACAAAGTTTTCAAAACTTTGCGGGAACCGTAATTGTTGTTTCACATGAACAAGGATTTTATGAACCTTTTGTGGATCGTGTGATTAATCTGGGAGAAGAATAGGAGGAAATGAAGGGATGGATATTTTTGAAGAAGTTAATTTGACGGTCGTGGAACTACCGATTGAAATCGAAAATGATGTACCCGTTTATCGCGGTTTTTTACGGGAGTTACCTCTGATCAATGGAGAAGGAACTTCTCGACAGGCGATGTATCGGCAATTGGCAGAAGGCTATCAAGCCTATCTAGAGGCTAAAAAAATGCAAGAAGCAGAAAATCCAACGGAAGAAATGACCTCCTCTTTGCTTTCTTATGACCAACTTTTAAAATATTACGATGGAGAGACCTTTGACGGATTTCAATTACCACCAAAAGAATAAACAACGAACAGGGATTTTTTCCTGTTCTTTTTTTGTGTGTATTTCAAAAAATATTTGTTATTTTAATCAGAATAGTCAAAAAATTCACAAAACATTTTGCGGTTTATGCTTTTGTCTGAGGGTGGTATCTGCTACAATGGTTTTTAAAATATTTTTAAAAAGGAGCAGAAGTGTATGACGATTTATAACTTTTCAGCCGGCCCAGCCGTATTACCCAAAGAAGTGCTGGCAAAAGCGCAATCCGAATTTCTAGATTATCAAATGAGCGGGATGTCTGTGATGGAGTTGAGTCATCGTTCCTCCTTATTTGATCAGATTATTAAAACTGCCGAAAAAAATTTACGGGAATTGATGGCGATTCCTGCTAATTATCGTGTTTTATTTTTACAAGGGGGCGCTAGTCTGCAATTTACAATGGTACCGTTAAATCTTGCGCAAGGAAAAAAAGCCCTGTATGTCAATACCGGTGTGTGGTCAAAAAAAGCAATCGCTGCCGCAAAAGCAATTGAAAAGGTTGATGTGGAAGTCATCGCTTCCAGCGAAGATCGAAATTTCAGCTACATTCCTGAAATAACAATTGATCAAATCGATCAGCGTGCAGCCTATTTGCATATTACCACCAATAATACGATTGCCGGAACAGTCTATCAAACAATTCCAAATGCTGGAAAAGTTCCAATTGTAGCAGATATGTCTTCAAATATTTTGGCGAATGACTACAATGTAGAAGATTTTGGACTGATTTATGCAGGAGCGCAAAAAAATATTGGCCCAGCCGGTTTGACCGTGGTGATTGTTCGGGAAGATTTGTTGGAGCAAAGGGTGTTTGCCCCGATGCTGGATTACAAATTACAGGCAGATAACGCCTCATTGTATAATACACCACCAACCTATAGTATCTATATTGCCAAGCTAGTTTTTGAGTGGTTGAAGGAAAAAGGGGGCGTACCAGCAATTTTAGAAGCAGATCGTAAAAAAGCAGCCCTTCTTTATGAAGCCATTGAACACTCAGCCCTCTTTTCTAATCCAGTTGAAAAAGAGAGCCGTTCGATCACAAATATTCCTTTTGTGACGGGGAACACTGATTTGGATCAACAGTTTGTTCGATTTGCAGAAGAAGCTGGTTTGATCAATTTGAAAGGACACCGTTCCGTTGGGGGAATGCGGGCAAGTTTATACAATGCTTTTCCTGAAGCAGGTGTATTGAAGTTGATTGAGTGCATGAAAGAATTTGAAGGGAGACAAGCCAATGTTCCAGATTAAAACATTTAATGCGATTGCCCCAGAAGGTATGAGTCGTTTTGACGAAAATTATTTGATTAACGAAAGTGAAAACCCGGATGGAATTATTTTACGCAGTCAAAAACTTCACGACTATGCCTTTCCCGAGTCGGTAGTGGGCGTTGCAAGAGCCGGAGCCGGCACCAATAACATTCCTGTTGATCGTTGCACACAGCAAGGAATCGTGGTGTTTAATACACCCGGTGCCAATGCCAACGCAGTCAAGGAATTGGTGATTGCCAGCTTACTGCTTTCCGTGCGCCCTATTTTGCAAGGCGCTCAGTGGGTCCAAACGTTATCCGGTCCAAATGTTGAAGAACAGGCCGAGGCACAAAAAAGTCAGTTTGCCGGTACGGAATTGGAAGGAAAGCGATTAGGAATCATTGGCTTGGGGGCAATCGGTGCGATGGTTGCTAACGATGCCTATCGTTTAGGAATGGAAGTCATGGGCTACGATCCTTACGTTTCGGTTGATACAGCATGGAGCATTTCCAGACGGGTCAAACGGGCGGCAGATTTGTCCGAGATTTTCAAAAATTGTGATTTTATCACGCTTCATGTACCTTTGATGGAAAATACCCATCATCTGATCAGCACGGCAGAACTGGCACAAATGAAGCCTACTGCTAAACTGTTTAATTTTTCTAGAGGAGAAATCGTGGATACCACGGCTGTTTTGACAGCGTTGGATGCAGGTGAGCTTGCCGGTTTTACGACAGATTTTGCCGATGAAAAATTATTGAATCATAAAAAAGTTTTGGTACTGCCCCATTTAGGTGCCTCAACAGAAGAAGCCGAGGTCAACTGTGCCAAAATGGCAGCTCGAACATTGAAACGATTTTTAGAAACCGGAACAATCAAACGCTCAGTGAATTTTCCTTCAGTGGAAATGGCGTTTCAATCTCCCTATCGGATAACGGTGATCAATCGCAATGTACCGAATATGCTTGGTCAAATTTCTTCGACGATTGCTGAAATGGGTATCAATATTGATAACATGGTCAACCGTGGACAGGAAGATTATGCCTATACCCTGATCGATATTCAAGAAACGAATCCAGAAAAAGCAGAAAAGGTTGCTGGAAAATTACGGGAAAATCCGGATATTTTGCGGGTTCGCGTTATTAAACAACCGGAAGGAGGATACTGATGGTTCAAATTCGTCCCTTTCGCGGCGTTCGTCCGCCTGCTGAATTAGCAGAAAAAGTTGCGGCATTGCCATATGACGTGGTCAACAGTCAAGAGGCAGAGCAATTAGCTGCCGAGAATCCCTACAGTTTTTTTCATATCGACAAAGCTGAAATTGATTTGCCGGAAACCATTGATCCCTATGACGAGCAAGTTTATCAAAAAGCAGCCGAAAATTTTGCCGACTTTCGAAGAAAAAACTGGCTAATAAAAGAAGAACAGTCTGTCTTTTATCTTTATCAATTAACCATGGGGACCCGTAGTCAAACAGGATTGGTGGTCTGCACGTCAATTGAAGATTATTTGGCAAAAAAAATCAAAAAACATGAATATACCCGACCAGAAAAAGAACTGGACCGCATTCGTCATATTGAAGCCTGTGACGCCAATACCAGTCCGATTTTTTTAAGCTACCGCAAAGAAACCGCTATTCAATCGATCATTGATCAGTGGCAAGCTGCTCATGCGCCTCTTTATGACTTTACCAGCTTCCATGAGGTAACTCATACAGTTTGGTTAATGGATGATCAGAAAACCATCGACGAATTGGTGGGGCTGTTTGCGGATGTGCCAGCACTTTATATTGCTGATGGACATCATCGGACAGAGTCGGCAGTTAAAGTTGGAAAAGAAAAAAAGGGCAGCAGCCCAGAAAGTGATGTTTTTTTATCGATTATTTTTCCGGATGATCAACTGGCAATCTGGGAGTACAATCGGGTATTGAAGGTAACCATCCCGGATGATTTTCTTTCACAGCTTCAAGAAAATTTTGTCGTTGAAAAAAGCGAAAAAGTAAAACCGGAGAAACCGGGAGAATTTCAACTATTTTGGGAGAGTGAATGGTATCGTCTAGCCATCAAGCCTGAAAAAATCCCAGCTTCCGTAGTCGAAAGTTTGGATGTTTCTTTGTTGCAAACCTACGTCTTTGAAAATATTTTTGGGATTCAGGATGTTCGTACCGATCCCCGCATCGATTTTATTGGAGGCATTCGTGGCAGTGAGGAATTGGAACGCTTAGTTAAACAGGAGGAGTGGAATTTGGCTTTTTCTCTTTATCCCACTACGATGAAAGATTTATTGGCTGTGGCAGATGCCAATGAAATTATGCCGCCAAAGTCCACATGGTTCGAACCAAAATTATTAAGCGGCTTGTTTTTACATGAATTGGAGACGCGATGAATAGAAAAAACTCGAAGGAACAGCTTTTAGTCAGCGATTCCTTCGAGTTTTTAATTATTTGCGGGGTAAAAAGCGGTTGTCCCGGTAAAACCGAGCAATCATAATTGATTCGTAAATCGCTAAAAAAAGGAATAGGACAGTAATCAGCAGGACAGATTTGTAGCCAAACCAGTGGAAAAAAGCGACAGAGACGATTCCGCCACCGATAAAGGCAAGCACCACTCTTAGAAAATGCATGAAATTGTCCCAATCGTGAGTATCTTTGGTTTTTAGATAGTCATAAAGATTAGTAGCCACACCCTTTAAATTACCGGTCGTAAACAAGTTCGTATAAGCACGACCATCAATTTTATCAAAAGCAATCCATTGAATCGCCGCAGTAAAAGCAATCAGAATGGTCACAAGGGCAGGGGAATGATTGATCCCGGAAAAGCTGACCAAAAAGAAAATCAAAGCTTCATAATATAAAACAAATAATCGCCAAAAATGCAGTTCTTTTTTTCGAAAATAATCGATCAAAAACTTAGTCAACAAAATGCCTAAAAAGAAAAAAGATGTTGAAAGGATTTTCTTACCAACGTTGGACCAATCGCCGTCAAAGGCCTGAATAATCGCCAAAACGATATTGCCGGTTTGTGCTGAAGCAAATGCGCCATAATGGATGTATGTGTAGGCGTCCATTGCACCTCCGATAAAAGTGAGGAGCAGTCCAACAAAGCGGTCCTCATGAAAAGATTGTTTCACAGTAGTCACCAACTTATTTATATACTGAAGCTATGTTACCACATATTTTCTGAAAATAATGCAGAAAAAAGAATTTGTCACTAAAAAAGGCAAACCACAGTGGGCTTGCCAGTAAAAATTTTTAACAGTATTAGGTTGGTTCATTTAGTGCATTGACGATAGCGGCATTGAAGGCCTCTAAATCTCCGGGATTGCGGCTGGTGATTAAATTGTGATCAATGACTACAGGTTGATCTCTGACAGTAGCACCGGCATACATCAAATCAGGCAAAATGGATTCGTAGCCGGTCAACGTAAGATTAGGGAGCAGTTCGGTTTGAATAAAAATCTGTGGCCCGTGACAGATAGCAAACACTGGTCGATTAGATTCTAAAAAATCTTTGGTCAGTTGAACATAGCGTTCATCGGTTCGTAGTTGATCTGGAGAAAAACCACCGGGAATCAGTAATGCGTCAAAATCTTGCCAAGAAATGCCGTCAATAGAAGTGTCTACCGGAAATTTTGTGCCTTTTTTACCAGTCACTGTGTCTTTTTCACTGATAATCACTATATCATGTCCGGCATTTTCAAGGGCTTCCTTTGGTGAAGTTACCTCAATGTCTTCAACTAAATCGGTCATAATTACTGCTACTTTGCTCATTTTTTCGCCTCCTCTGATGTTATCTTTAATGGTAGAGAAGGGCTGAGAAAATTGCAATAAATTTGATTGCAGGTGCTAAAAAGAAGACTTTTTTGTTTCCTACTCTTCAATTAACAGGGCTTGGATACCTTTGCCAGCTAGAATTCGTGCTGCGTTATAAGGATTCAATCCTTTACGGAAAGTGATATACACTTTTTGATTGGTAGGGACTTCTGCTAAACGTTCCCGCAACACGCTGAGGGGAATATTTTTTGTCGCCGGAACGGTTCCTGAAAGTGGCTTGTCGGCTTCACGAACATCAAGGAAAAAGGCGGTTTCGAAATCTTCTTTTGGGATGTCTTCCCGTTTAATCGTGACGATAGTGCTGTTCAACTGATTGATGGCAACATAACCAGCCGTATTCAGCGGATCACGAGTAGTTGAGTAAGGAGGAGAATAAGGCAACTCCAAATCCGGCAAATCAAATACCGTCAGGTTGCCGGTAATCGCAACGGAAAGTTCACCAATCCGTTTATCCACACCATTTTCGCCAACTGCTTGTCCACCTAAAATTTTTCCGGTAGTTTCTTCAAAAATCAGTTTTAGATTCAATCGTTTGGCATCAGGATAAAAATACGCATGATCAAATGGCGTAATGAAAATCGTTTTGTAATTCGTGATTCCAGCAGCTTTCAGCGTATGTTCAGTGTAGCCGACAAAACTAGCTGTCAAATCGAAAATTTTGGCAACTCCCGCTCCAATAAAGCCGCGGTAAGTCAATGGATTTCCGTTGATGATATCGGCTAGCAGATGCCCTTGACGATTTGCTCCACTGGAAAGCATGCTAGGGGTAGATAAACCGGTGATCCAGCTTGTTGTCTCGATCACATCCCCGATTGCATAAATATCAGGTACATTGGTAGCTAAGTGCTCATCCACAAGAATATGTTGATCTTCTGCTAATTGGATTCCTGCTGCGGCAGCTAATTCATTGTTTGGTTTGACACCAGCCGCAAAAATTAGCAGATCCGTTTCTAGTGTAGAACCGTCTGCCAAAACTAAGAGTTTACCTTCTTGCTGAATTTCAGTAACCGTTTCCTCCAATAATAGATGGACACCATTTTTTTCCAGATGTTGATGGATAATTTCAGCAATCTCCGAATCATAAGGAAACGCAACTTCTGGTAACTGGTCAATGACTGTCACATCAATCTTGCGGTGACGCAAATTTTCAGCAATTTCCAAACCGGCAACTCCTGCCCCGATAATCGTGGCTTTTTGCGGTTGTTTGGCAATCAGGAAGTCTTTGATTTCGGCTGCATCAGTCACATTGCGTAAAACAAACCCATTTTTGGCTGTTTTAATTCCTTTGATAGGAGGTAAAACAGCGCGCGAGCCGGATGAAATCACCAGCACATCATAGGGTGCTTGGTAACTTTCCTGTGTTTCAAGATTTTTGATTGTCACTTCTTTATTCGTAGGATCAATCGCAGTTACCTCATGACGAACACGGACATCGATATTATTTTTATTTTTCAAAATCGCTGGGGTGCGCTCAATAAGAGAATCCAAATCAGTAATCACATCTCCCAAATAATAGGGTAATGCGCAGCTGGCATAAGAAATATTTTCTCCCCGTTCGATCATTAAAATTTCAGCATTTTCATCCAAACGCCGCAAGCGGGTCGCAAAAGACGGACCACCAGCGACTGCACCGATAACAACAACTTTCATTTTATTTCCTCCTTTATATTCCGTGGTATAAATGGAACAAACATCCTTTTGTAAGCGAATCACTCTGCTTTAGCTTATAGTACAATGGCAACATGGTGACGGCAACTATTTATACTCCTCGTTTGAAAAAAGCTGGTATTTTAGAAAATAATTTCGTGGTATGATAATCAAAAAAAGGTGGGATGGAAGATGGCAAAGTATGAACGGCATTTGATTGGTAAATTTAAAGAGGTATTGAAAAGTTGCGAAAAAGCAATCATGGAGGGAAGTATGTCTGCCAGTTATGAAGACGGCAGTGATTTTTCTGCTGGTACGATCAACGTTGCAGTGCGGGTTTATGAACGGTACAGTGCTTTTGGCGGCAATCGTGTCAGTTTGAATCTGACACTGGTAGGTGAAGAAGATCGGATTTTTCTAACGGCGATTACCTCTGGCGGCAGTGAAGCCTTGATTTTCAAAGTGAATACCTTTGGGGAAGAAGCCTTTTTGGAAACTTTGACGAAAAAAATTGATGAGCAATACCCCCTTCAAAATTAATTCTTACAACAAAAGCTGGTGCTGTCCGTCTGGAAACGCCAGTTTTTTTATTTGCTATAAAATGAAAGAAGGCTCAGAAATAACCAAATTTTCTAAGGAAAACCGTTAAATAGGTTTTTCGTATGCAGGCTATCAAAGACTAGAAAAGGGAGGGATTTCGTTAGAAAATAAGCAGTGTTTTTAAAAGAGCACATTAAAAATAGATTTTAATAATTATATTTCTCACAGAGATTTTTTCTTGAATTTCCTAATAAATAAGAATAAACTATCCTTTGTGAATTTTCAGAAAATTTTTCAGTTTTTTTAGCAAAGGAGTCTTGTATGAATCAAGAAAAAACATTCATGGGGCAGCCAAGAGGGTTAGCCACTTTGTTCTTTACAGAAATGTGGGAACGATTTAGTTATTATGGTATGCGGGCGATTCTTTTATACTTTATGTATGATACCGTTACGAATGGCGGATTGGGTTTATCAAAACCTACTGCCGTAGCAATTATGTCGATTTATGGTTCGCTGGTCTATATGTCCAGCATCGTTGGTGGTTGGATTTCTGACCGCCTGTTGGGTTCCCACAAAACCGTTTTTTATGGCGGGGTATTCATCATGATCGGACATATCGTGTTGGCGACACCACTTGGGTTGCCGGCATTGTTTCTTTCAATGATATTAATTGTGATTGGAACAGGGATGTTAAAATCAAATGCTTCCGGAATGGTAGGGCATTTGTATGCACCGGAAGATTTGCGGCGAGACGCCGGTTTCTCTATTTTTTATATGGGAATCAATATCGGTGGGCTGTTAGCACCAATCATTGTCGGAATGCTTGGTCAAAATGTCAATTACCACTTAGGTTTTTCGATTGCGGCAATCGGGATGTTTATCGGTTTGGTCCAATATGTTATTCAAGGAAAAACGACCTTGGCACATATCGGTCAGGCACCGACGCATCCGTTAGTTGGTGCTGAGAAAAAGAAATTTTTCCGCGGCATCACATTAAGTCTGATTTTTGTGATCGTCCTGTTTGGCGGAGCCGCTGTTTTGAATCAACTGACTGTCAATTTCTTTATCAATAGTATCAGTGTTTTAGGAATTTTATTGCCAGTGTATTACTTTACCAAAATGTTGCGATCAAAAGATGTTACACCGGATGAAAAGAAAAAAGTATTGGCTTATATTCCACTTTTTCTTGCCGGTATCGTTTTTTGGTCATTGGAGGAGCAGGGTTCTTCAATTTTAGCCTTGTTTGCAGCAGAACGAACACAATCCACTTTATTTGGATTGACGATTCCTGCCAGCTTGTACCAATCATTGAATCCATTATTTGTCGTGATTTTGACACCGGTCTTTGTGGGTTTATGGACTAAATTAGGACCCCGTCAGCCTAAGACAGAAGTGAAATTCGCTATTGGTTTAGTTTTAGCAGGCTTGTCCTTTATCTTATTGATGTTTCCAAGCCTGTTGTTTGGTGTCGGACAAAAAGTCAGCCCGATTTGGTTAGTGGCAAGCTTTTTCATCATGATTGCCGGAGAAATGTGTTTGTCACCGGTGGGCTTATCGGTCACCACCAAATTGGCACCGAAAGCGTTTGAAGCCCAAACCTTAGCAATCTGGTTATTGGCAGATGCATCTTCTCAAGCCATCAATGCCCAGATCGCACGTTTCTATACACCTTCCACAGAAGGCATGTATTTTGCTGTTGTCGGCGGCATCGCAGTCGTCGTAGGGATTTTACTTTACAGCGCAAAAAAACCGATCCGTCGTTTGATCGGAAATATTCATTAATAAAAAGAAGCATCTTTGAAATTTTGATAGGGTCCTCTTAGAGTAGACAGTGGAAATAAAAAAACTGTTTACTTTAAGAGGACCCTATTTATGCTACAAAAATCAAGCAATCAGTCCGAAAGGAAAAAGATATAATAATCAGGAAGATTTCAGACAACAGTCCCGTATTGGTCGGTTTTACTTCGTTGGAAACTCGTGCTTAATGGCAATCAGCGACACAAATAATTCAAAAGAAATGGACACCTACCGATAGCCATTTCATAACTATATTTTTTCTTGTAAGTTAAGCCCCCTGATTTTTAGATAGTTTTGCATTCATAATTATTTAAACCATTCTTCGGCTAATATGCCGTATTCATATGTGTCCTGCCAGATAGGGCATCCAGCGGAATCTTTCTTGAAATAAATATTCTGGTGCAAATGTCCTTCCCTGCGCATTCCTAATCCTTCAAGCAACTTCCATGAAGCTTTGTTTAGAGGATTACACATGGCGATAACTCGGCGTGCGTTATGATTTTTAAAGATATCATTAACAACTGCTCGCGTAGCTTCCGCAGCATAACCTTTTCCATGATAATCTGCATTGAAAACATAGCCTAGTTCCCATGTATCAAATTTCTGGTTGGATAAATATAGATTGCCAATCAGTTTTTCGGTATCCTTCAGACATACCGCCCAAAAGTTGTTATCTTCAGACCGTTTTATTGCTTCCTGCTTGCTGGAAGCTTCTGTGAAGACTTCATATGGCTCGTATTTCACTACTACTTCTTGTGATAAATATGCGTATAAATCCTGCCAGTCATCAGGTGTAAATCGTCTTATTAATAAACGTTCGGTTTCCATGTCTAACTCCATATATTTATTTTTTTATTTTAAATTATAGCATATGCCTTTTGTACAAACATAGGCACACAAAAAAGCGGTTAGATTACTTTTAATAATCCATCCGCTTTTATTTTTTATTTATTTGACAGAGACGACTCGGTTTCTTTTATTCGTCTTCTTTTACTACCTTATTGTTTAAATCTGTCCGTACCACCAATACATCACACGCCGCATTGCGAATTACGTATTCTGAAACGGAACCGATGAATAATCGTTCCACAGCATTCAAGCCGGTAGCACCGAGTAAAATTAAATCAACATGGTGTTCTTTCGGCAACTGTTTGGCAATAATCGGTTTTGGCGAACCGTATTCGATGACTGTGTCAATATCGGTACAATCTTGTCCTTTAGCGAAATTAACGTAATCATCCAGTGTTTTCTTAGCCATTTCTGTTGCTTGTTCTGCCAGCATACCGTCAAAGGATGAGACGGTTTGGAAGGCACGCGTGTCGATAACGTGGGCGATCACTAATTTTGCCTGGTTACGTTTGGCGACGTTTACCGCTTTTTTAAATGCCAGTTCTGCTTCACTAGAGCCATCAACGGCAACCATAATCGTCTTATATTGTTGTAACATACAAATCACTCTCCTTGCCCTTTTCTTTATTGTAGAACACTTCGAAAAAAAGGGAAAGGATTTAGGCAAGGACTACTTCATCTTTTTCGCAAGAGCAATGCCAAACACTGCCGCCAAAAGCAGCATCACTAACAAAAACATCAGCGTAACGAATGTATGATTGAAAAAGGCGATAAAAACCCCTAACAATCCTAAAAAGCCGTATGCCAGACCAAAACTTTGAAAAAAGCTTTGATTTTCTTCCTTTTCTTCGATTAAAGCAAAGAAGACCTCCTGCTTTTTCAATAAAAAATAGCTGACGGCAAATAAAACCAAAGAAACAACGAGAACCAATCCAGTGATCATTAAAAACGCTCCTTACATTTTTTTCTAACTAAAGTATAAGGAAAGGGAGTCATAATAGCAAACGCTTCTCGGAAAAGTTCTTTTAGAACATAAAAAAACAACCTGTCAAAAGACAGGTTGCACATTCTAAAAGAAGAATGGGGTAATATCCGTTGATGCCGTTATTCGTCCCGTAGTATTGATCCCGCAAATTCTAGCAGGTGGGTTCCATGGTCTAAGTCTCGAACTACCAAAAGAAAAGGCTTGTTACCAACTTTGACACAGGACGGATCCCAAGATATCAATAAAAATGTTCGGTCAACACACAAAAGGGATAACTCGTACATCACAGAATTCCCATCTCAATAATAGCACGTGACAGAAAAAGTAGCAACAAGAATGATTGTGTTTTTGAAACCGCTATCTCGCTCGGCTATTTCTCGATTTTTGGTGTCTTGCCGCCTTGCTTTTTCCAGTCTTGGATTCGTTGATACTGTTGTCCTAACGCTTGTTCATATTTTCCGGTTGCTTTTGGATGGTAGTAGGAAGCATGTTTGATTTTATCCGGCAAATATTGTTGGTCTACCCACGCATGTTCAAAGTTGTGGGGGTACTGATAGCCGACACCGCGATTCAATGTAGCAGCGCCTTTGTAATGGCTGTCTCGCAGATGATCCGGCACATCACCGGTTTTTCCGCTGCGGATATCAGCAATTGCATCATCCAGCGCCATCATCGCAGAATTAGATTTCGGCGAAAGACACAAGTCCACCACAGAATTTGCTAAAGGAATACGGGCTTCCGGCAAACCTAAGCGTTCTGCCGCCAGTACAGCATCCACCGTTCGAGCGGCTGCGGGAGGATTCGCCAAGCCAATGTCTTCATAGCCAATCACCATCAATCGACGGCAAATAATTGCTAAATCTCCGGCTTCCACTAATCTTCCTAAATAATGTAAGGCTGCATCCACGTCACTGCCGCGAATTGATTTTTGAAAGGCAGAGATTACATCATAGTGGGCATCGCCATCCTTGTCATGGGTCAGCGCTTTTCGTTGGATGCACTCTTCGATAATTGACAGGGTAAGGTGAGTCACGCCGTCCTCATTTGGGGTGGAACGAACCGCCAATTCCAGCCCATTCAAGGCACTGCGCAAATCTCCGTTGGTGGCTCGAGAAAGGTGCAGTCGGGCATTCTCATCGATGACAACTTGTTTATCCCCTAATCCCCGTTCTTTGTCAGCTAACGCAGAGTCGATGGCGTGCAAAATATCTTCTTCATCCAACGGCTTTACTTCAAAAATTTGGGTTCGACTGCGGATGGCAGGACTGATAGTGATGTAGGGATTTTCGGTGGTGGCACCAATCAAAATGATTCTGCCGCTTTCCAAGTGAGGCAGCAAAAAATCTTGTTTTGTTTTATCCAGACGATGAACTTCATCCAATAATAAAATAACGGTACCGCTCATTTTGGCTTCTTCGGCAACAATCTGCAAATCTTTTTTTGTATCGGTTGCGGCATTCAGCATTCGAAAGGCATATTTTGTAGAGCCGGCGATCGCACTGGCGATACTGGTTTTTCCAGTGCCCGGTGGACCGTAAAGAATCATTGAGGACAACATTTTTGCTTCGACCATTCGCCGAATGATTTTTCCTGGTCCAACTAAATGCTGTTGTCCGACCACTTCATCTAAATTTCGTGGCCGCATACGATAGGCAAGTGGTTTTTGCATGGTTTTTCTCCTCGTTTAATGGATTAAAAATTCCTATTGTTTTTTGTTTTCATTATACCAAGCATAGCACAATTGCCAAAAAAAGAGTGCTTATTTCTTAACATTAGGCGCCAGACGTAGCAACTGCCGCTACAATTGTGTAAAATAGATGGGGTGAGGAAAATGAAAAAAACGATTGAACTGTTTAATACAAGATCAACGCCGGAAATCGCCCGCTATTTGCTAGGGATGTATTTGGAACATGATACGCCACAAGGAAAAATCGGCGGCTACATCGTTGATTGTGAAGCCTATCTTGGACCAGACGATCAAGCTGCCCATAGTTTTGGCATGCGTCGAACACCGCGAGTTCGAGCGATGTATGAAAAGCCCGGCACGATTTATTTATATACGATGCACACCCATTTAATTTTGAACATGATTACACAACCGGAAGGAACACCTCAAGGAGTGATGATCCGAGGATTAGAACCAGCCGAAGGGTTGCTCCAAATGAGTGAGAATCGAGGCGGACGGCAAGGGGCAGAGCTTGCTAACGGTCCCGGGAAATTAGTGGCGGCATTAGGAATCACGCCCGATTTTTATGGACGTTCTATTTTTACCAGTGATTTACATCTTTTACCAGAAAAGAAAAAAGAACCAAAAGAGATTTTGGCGTTGCCTCGGATCGGGATTCCCAATAAAGGAATTTGGACGGAGATGCCGCTGCGTTTTGCCGTCAAGGGCAATCCGTTTATCTCACAACAAAAGAAAGCACAAATCGAAACGGATTGGGGATGGAAAAATGGCTAAACTGACTATGTTGGATTATTTAAACGAACAGTTGACGAAACACTTGAATGACTATGAGGTGGCACTGGATTGGGATATGAAAAACCATACGATTGAGTTAGTAATTCGGCTTTTTGCGGAAAACCCTGCTCATTTGACGATTGATGATGCAGAAGGCGTGGCGTCAGAAGAAGCAATCATTGAATTTGAAGACGGTATTTTACTGTATGATCCAAAAAAATCAATTGTTGATGAGGAAGAGTATTTGACAGTGATTCCTTATGAAGGGAAAAAAGGTGCGTCAAAGGCTCAATTAAAAGGAATGGTTGCCTATTTGAAGGATGTATTGGATCAAGGACAAAGTGATTTGTTGGACTTTTTAACGGACGAAGACCAGGAGGTTTTTGAATTGGTTTGGGAGCAGGAAAAATTTCTTGAAGCAATCGAAAAATACCCACAGGAGCAAGCCCTATACGTTCCTTATCCTAGCTATTAACAAAAAAATGAGAAGCAGACTAAATACGAACAAGGGAGCAAACCGATGAAATGGAATGAAGTAAAAGTGGAAACTGCCAGTGAGGCGGTAGAGGCAGTTGCCAACTGTCTAATGGAAGCTGGTGCCAGCGGAGTAGCCATTGAAGATGCCTTAGACGTCGCAAATTTTCAAAGCGATCCATACGGTGAAATTCTTGATCCGGCTACCTACACGAGTTTAGAGGAAGGGGCACTGGTAAAGGCATATTTTCCAGAGACCACTTTTTTACCGGAGATTCTGCCCGCTATCAAGGAAACCATCCGTCAACTCCCAAATTATGGGTTGGCTATTGGTAAAAATAAGGTGACGGTCAGCGAAGTTTCAGATACAGACTGGGCGACTGCCTGGAAAAAATATTATCATCCAGTGAGAATCAGCCGATATCTGACGATTGTGCCTAGTTGGGAAACATATCAACCGGTTCATAAGGATGAAAAAATTATCACTCTTGATCCGGGAATGGCATTTGGAACAGGAACCCACCCAACGACCCGCTTGACGTTGCAAGCGTTGGAAGTTGCACTGCGAGGCGGAGAAACCGTCTTGGATGTGGGAACTGGTTCGGGGGTATTAAGTATCGCCAGTAAACAATTCGGCGCAAAAACGGTTCAAGCTTTTGATTTGGATGAAGTAGCTGTCCGTTCTGCGAAGGAAAATATGGCATTAAATCCGATTGCAGCAGATGCCACTGTGTCCGCCAATAACTTGTTGGCAGGAATCACTGTGTCGGCAGATGTGATTGTCGCCAATATTTTAGCCGATATTATTTTGCTGTTGATCCCAGATGCTTATCGGTTATTGAAACCAGAGGGAACCTTGATTGTTTCTGGAATTATCGAAGAGAAGAAGCAATTAGTGATTGATAAAATGACGGAAGCCGGCTTTTTTGTCGATCAAATCTTTTCTCAAAAAGATTGGTATGCAATTCTCTTGAAGAAGACCGAGGAATAGCCATGCAACGATATATTTTAGATGAAACGTACCCAATGGCTACCATCGAATTGACTGGGGAACCCTACCATCATATCGTTCGAGTGATGCGGATGCAGGCAGGAGATCAAGTGTATCTGGTTTTTCGCAATCAAGTGACAATCGTTGCTGAAATCAGCGAGATCACCGAGAATTCGGTTTTTCTTGAGGAAAAACGCAAAGAAGAACAGCAAAAAGAATTGCCCGTTGCAATCACCATCGCCAGCGGATTTCCGAAGGGAGATAAGTTGGAATGGATCGTTCAAAAAGGAACAGAATTGGGTGCAGCCGGATTTATCGGTTTTCCCGCAGAAGCCTCTGTGGTGAAATGGGATCAAAAAAAACGTGAAAAAAAACAGCAGCGTTTAGAAAAGATTGCCCAAGAAGCCGCCGAGCAGTCGCAACGACAAGTTTTGCCAAGCGTTGAGCTGATGGATCGGTCCTCTTTTTTTGCTACACTTGGAGAGTATGATGTGCTCGTGATTGCCTATGAAGAAGCCGCAAAAGAAGGCGAGCTAGCCCATTTGGCACAAGTGCTGCAAAAAATGAAAACCGGACAACGATTGTTAGCGGTATTCGGACCGGAAGGCGGAATTTTGCCGAAAGAAATTGAAAAATTAACGGAAGCCGGCGGGATTCTTTGTGGGTTAGGTCCGAGAATTTTACGAACCGAAACAGCGCCATTGTATTTATTGAGTGCAGCCAGTTATCAATTGGAACTATTATCAAGGGAGTGAAAAAAATGCTTTTACGGGAACGAATCAGCTTGCGGATTCTTGATGCTGCAATGACCGACTGGGATTTTAAAGACTATCTTTTACAGCTTTCGGAAGAAAAAATCAAAGAAATCGTTGTTTTGCCAAGTTATTTGCGACGTGCCAAACAATTGCTGTCCTTTACGGATATAAAAATCGGTACCGTGATTGATTACCCGCTTGGTGTCGGGACGACCGGCAAAAAAGCCTTTGAAGTGGGGCAAGCTTTTCGGGATGGTGCAGATTTTTTGGAATTGACCATCAGCCCCGTCATTTTATTGGGAGCAGAAGCGGAAGAATTGTCTGACGCGTTGCGGGCACTTGCCGTAGCATGGGGTGAAATTCGCCTGCAATTGGATACGACAGGAATGAAAGAATTGACGAAGATTGAATGTGCACAACGAATCAAGGAATTAGGCTGGCGGTATGTGGTCCTTGGCGAAGCTTCCACGATAGAAGAAGCGGTGCATAATGCTACAATTTTTGAATACGATGGCGGCAAACAACTGATTCTTCAAATCAATGTAGAAAAAGCAGATCCGGCGATAATCACAGAATTAGTTCAACAAGGAATCGATTATTTCGGGGTTCGCCAAATGGATTTAGCAGATTTGTCTTTAGCCATTCAAAAAGCAGAGGAACATTGAAAAATGAAGTAAAACTATTGTATAATGACGATAATAATTTGCGCAGTACCGCTGATTAGTGGTACTTTTATTTTTCTTGTCAAAAGGGGGCTTACAGGATGTCAAAAGAAGTAATTATGTCAGGACCAGGTGTGATCAAATTGGTCGGACATTATATGAGTGACGAACATGTGGCATTTGTAAAAAAAGCGTTGGATTATGCAACCGAGGCCCACAAAGACCAGTTTCGAAAATCTGGTGAGCCGTATATTATCCATCCCATTCAAGTTGCTGGGATTTTAGCTGAATTGCGCATGGACCCGCACACTGTTGCCACGGGTTTTTTGCATGATGTTGTGGAAGATACGGAGGTCACCTTAGCGGATCTTAGTGAAGAATTCGGCGGCGACGTGGCCATGCTGGTAGATGGCGTGACAAAATTAGGAAAAATCAAATACAAATCCCATGAAGAGCAATTAGCAGAAAACCACCGGAAAATGCTGTTGGCAATGGCACAGGATCTGCGGGTAATCATGGTTAAATTGGCAGATCGTCTTCACAATATGCGGACATTGAAACATCTGCGAGAAGACAAGCAACGCCGTATCGCCAAAGAAACGCTGGAAATCTATGCCCCTCTTGCCCATCGTTTAGGGATCAGTCGCGTGAAGTGGGAACTGGAAGACACGGCATTGCGTTATTTGAATCCGCAACAATATTACCGTATCGTTCATTTGATGCAGTCTAAACGGGAAGAGCGAGAAGCTTATATCTCAACGGCAGTAGAAGAAATTCGTTTAGCTACTGAAGAATTGGATATTTTTGCGGAAATCTATGGACGCCCCAAACATATTTATTCTATCTACCGCAAAATGAAGGATCAAAAAAAGCAATTCAATGAAATTTATGATTTGCTGGCAATCCGAGTGCTGGTGGATTCTATCAAAGATTGTTATGCGGTTTTGGGAACGATCCATACCAAATGGAAACCCATGCCTGGTCGCTTTAAAGATTATATCGCCATGCCTAAAGCCAATATGTACCAATCCCTGCATACTACTGTAATCGGCCCTTATGGCAATCCTGTGGAAATTCAAATTCGGACCCATGAAATGCATGAAATCGCCGAATTCGGGGTTGCAGCACACTGGGCTTATAAAGAAGGTAAGACGGAAAAAGTCAAACCAGATAAAATGACCCAGCAAGTAGGCTGGTTCAAAGAAATTTTAGAATTGCAGGACGATAGCTATGATGCCTCCGAATTTATGGAAGGCGTTAAAGGGGATATTTTCAGCGACAAAGTGTATGTTTTTACCCCAAAAGGCGATGTTACCGAACTGCCGCAAGGATCCGGACCGCTAGATTTTGCTTATAGTATCCATACCGATGTAGGAAATAAAACAACCGGTGCTAAAATAAACGGCAAAATGGTACAGCTGGATTACAAATTAAAAAATGGCGATATCGTTGAGATTATGACCTCACCAAATTCGTTTGGACCTAGCCGTGACTGGTTGAAGCTGGTGGCCACCAGCAAAGCAAAAAATAAAATCAAACGGTTCTTTAAATCCCAAGACCGGGAAGAAAATATCAACAAAGGCCATGATTCTGTTTATAAATGTTTGCAGGAGATGGATTTTGTTCCAAAAGATATTTTGACGAAGAATAAATTGACGGAGGTACTGGAACGGTTTAATTATCAAACAGAAGATGATTTGTACGCAGCAGTAGGTTTTGGCGAAGTCAGTCCAACGACTGTTGCAAATCGTTTAACAGAAGAAGAACGTCGAGAGAAACAATTAGAAAAACAAAAGCAGCAAGTGAAAGAATTGATGAACCAACCGAAAAAAGAAGAAAAAATGAAGGTTCGTCATGAAGGTGGAATTGTGATCGAAGGGGTGGACAACCTGTTGATCCGCATCAGCCGTTGCTGTAATCCGATTCCCGGAGATAAAATTGTTGGATATATTACCAAAGGACGTGGGATTTCCATCCACCGCAGTGATTGTCCAAATGTTCAATCAGAGGATGCTGAAAAACGGTTGATTGAAGTGGAATGGGAAGATACTTCCAATTCATCGAAGGAATACGATGCTGATTTGGAAATCTACGGCTACGATCGTTCCGGTTTGTTGAACGATGTGTTGCAAACGGTCAATTCCATGACAAAAAAACTGCAAAGTGTCGAAGCTAAAACCAATAAAGACAAAATGGCAACGATTCGTTTGACGGTTGGAATTCAAAATGTCAAACACTTAAAAACAATCGTCGATAAAATCAAACAAGTACCGGAAGTTTACAGTGTCCGACGAATGAAGGGGTAGAGAAACGTGCGAGCAGTTATTCAACGGGTCAGCCAAGCCAGTGTAAGTATTGAAGAGAAGGTGGTTGGCGAAATCAAAAAGGGATTCGTTATTTTGTTGGGCATTCACGAAACGGATACCGAAGCCGATGTAGATTATCTCGTGCGTAAAATTTCCTTGCTGCGGGTCTTTGAAGATGGGGAAGGGAAAATGAACCGGAATCTTGCTGCAGTTCAAGGAAGTGTCTTGAGTATCTCCCAATTTACGCTGTTTGCTGAAACGAAAAAAGGCAACCGCCCCAGCTTTATTCAGGCAGCACGACCAGAACAGGCAATCCCGTTATACGAACGCTTCAATCAAGGAATCGCCGCTGCGGGTATCCCAATTTCTACCGGGGTATTCGGTGGCGACATGCAAGTCGCATTGGTCAATGACGGTCCGGTGACGATCATCATTGACACAAAGGAATAGAAAAAACGATGGAACTTCATTTGAGGTTCCATTTTCTGTTTTTGGGAGTAGACGATGGGAACCTTTTCGCGGTACTATGAACAAAGGGAAAATTAGTATAAAAATGAAAAAAAGAAATGTGGGAAAAACGATGGACTATCCTTTATTACCGAAACAAATGCCGCAGCGAATCAAAGCGGTATGGCGTAAAAGCAATTATGTAACAATGGGAATTTTTTTCTTCGTGGGGATTGCAGGAGCTGCAGCTTTGGTCTGGTTTGATCAATTAAAAGGCGTTGGCGGATGGATTCTCCTTGGTTATTTTGTTATCCTTGCACTGATTTTTGCGTTATTGATGGCGCTGATTCCTTATCGTTATACATTTCATCGCTACGAGATCACCACAGAGGACATTGCCTTTCAAAATGGATTTATTTTCCGTTCAATCACCTATGTTCCTATGAATCGAATCCAACATGTGGAGACTGAACAGGGGCCTTTTTTGAGACAGGAAAATCTAATGGAAATTGTAATTCATACGGCGGCAACCAGCCATCATATCGCTGGTTTGGACGTGGAAGAGGCAATGGCTTTGCGGCAGCAAATCATTGAGTTAGTAAAGGCGGCGAAAGAGGATGTCTGAGAAAAAAAGATTTCATCCGCTGGCATTGCTGATTTTTTTGTTGCAGGGAATCCGGACGTGGTTCTTTTTACTGGTTTTGCTGGTCATCAACGGCGGTATTTCTACTCTTTATGGAAAATTGGCGGCAGCAGCAATGGTGGTGTTGATCGTTGGGTCGGCTGTGGCAAATTATTTTTCTCAAGCCTATCAAATCTCCTCGGAAAAAATCATAATTTATCAGGGAATTTTTCGGAAACACGAAATTGATATTCCCTATGATCGAATCCAAACCGTCAAGCAACGGCAATGGTTCTTTTTCCAGCCCTTTCATGTAGTTCAACTGCTGATCGAAACCGCGGGAGGAGAAGCCGGCAAAGCGGAAGCTTCCTTACCGGCAGTTAATGAATCCTTGGTTCACGTAATCGAAGGCTATCGTATTCGAGAAAAAGCAGGAGATGATTCCGTTTCGGAAGGGGAAAAACCAACAAGTGTTAATGCAGAACCGGCACCTTCTTACGTCTATCAAATCACCAATGGACAAATCTTTTTGTTCGGTTTAACTGATTTGAGTATTTTAGCAGCGGCGGCAACCTTGATTGTTTTTCTGGATGATTTTATTCCCGATGATTGGATCAATCAAGCTGTATCCACCTCCGAAAGTTTATTGCGGGCTGGCTGGATTTTACTGTTGGCAGTGGCACTGATTCTTTTATTGTTGTTGGCGGCGGTTTCTATTGCCAAGAATTTTTTGCAGTATTACAACTTTAAAGTCAGCAGACAGGGAAAGACTCTGACGATTGAAAGCGGCTTATTGGAGCGGCGGATTCAAAAAATTCCTTTGCAAAAAATCCAAGGAATCAAAATCCGGCAGCAAATTTTACGGCGATTATTTGGTATTTCCTCGGTGGAATTGTTGTTGGCCGGTGGTCAGGAAGAGGAAAACAATGTCAGTAAAAAACTTTATTTCTTACCGATTGTTTCTGATGCACAACTGTATGACAGTCTTGATTTCTTATTGCCGGAATGGGCTTTTAACCCACCAAAGATTCAATATGTTTCCCGTAGAAAAATAGGGTACTTTTGGCGCTGGATTTTATTGGTGGCAGTGCCGGCGATTGGAATCGGCAGCTACTTTAATCGCTGGTTTGCGGTAGGAGGAACAGTGCTTGCAATATTTTTATTGTTGATTGCTTGGCTGGAAGCCTACTATCAAGGGTACGCGCTGCAAACCGATACCCGCTTGTGTGTGCAGACCTTTACTGGTTTTTCAAAAACCCAAACCTTTGTGGAACGAAGAAAAATCCAAGCCTTTTCCGAACGAACCACTCGTTGGCTGTATCGGAAAAAAATCGGGCATGTCAGTTTCTGGTTGAAAACGGGAACCGCACCGGAAAAAGTTTCCCTAAGTTTTCTTGATAAGTCAGCAATTGATGAAATGAAACAACTCTTTTTGAAGGAAAAATCGATTAATCGTTACTAAAAAATCTGAAAAACCGGCGATTGTCGGTTTTTTTTGTACTCTTTTCAATCGAATTTCTTTTTTTTCGTATATAATAATGGAATCAATCAAGCATATTGAAGAAAATTATCCTCTTAGAAAAAGCGGATGGCAATAGAAGAAGGAGAGCAGGATGAATAAATTATTTTACGAAATATTTCCAATTGAGGAAACAAACTATCTCGTGGCCTCCACCGAAAAAGGCGTAGCCTATCTTGGACTGGAAGAAGATATCGCAGAATTGGCTCAATTTTTCAAAGGCTATCAAGCAATTCCAGAAGCGGGGCACAGCCAAGCAGCAATTCAGCAATTAACGGAGTATTTTGCTGGAGAGCGCCAAAATTTTGATTTGATCTACGACTTTGTCGGTACATCTTTTCAACAAAAAGTGTGGCGGGAATTAGTACAGGTCCCTTTTGGAAAAGTGGAAACCTACAGCGAGTTGGCAAAAAAAGTCGGCAATGAAAAAGGAGTGCGGGCAGTGGCGAATGCAGTGGGTCGCAATCCGCTGATGGTGGTTGTTCCTTGTCATCGAATCGTTGGAAAAAACGGCACCTTCACTGGGTATCGTGGCGGAATTCCCCTGAAAAAACGTCTGTTAGCCCATGAAGGAGTAACGACAATCAAAGAGTAGCTCGAGAGAATACAAGACAGAATTCTCCAATTGTATTATAATGAATGCATTAAGTAAGCGCTTTTATTTTAATAAACTATTTGATTGGAGGCTACACCATGGCAACTGTCAAAACATTTTCAAGACCAAGTATTTCACCGAAAAATCCATTATTCTCAAGTTTTAAGACAATGATCGAATCGGCTTTTTACGGCAATAATGTGCAAACAATCAGTGAGTTGCAAGAAGCGTATCAGCTTGCAAGCCAAGCGCCGGGGACGGTCGTTACCGATATGCCGGTTCTGCACACGAAAGAATTGGGTTTGCCAACAGATGCAAAAGTGTTAGTGGCAAATGATGGAAAGATCGTTGGACGAACAGCGGCGGCTCGCCGCATCATCGGTCAACCGGGAATTGATGCGACCTATTATCAGGGAATTTTACGAGAAGCGCTGTATCAAGGTACGCATCGGAAATTTTATGCCAGTAACGTGGTGGTAGGCTTGGATCCTGAGTTTATGGTTCAAAGTCACTTGATGGTCCCTGAAGGCTTTGAAATGAATTTCTACTCTTATTTGTTGAACTTTCAAATCGCTACCCAGGAAATCATGGATGTCTACCAAAATTCTTATGTTTATCCTGAAAACGATCTTTATCTTTACGCAGATCCTTACTGGACCCATCCAGATTTTCCAAACGGGTTGGCGCTATTTGATCCTGAACATAATGTAGCGGCGATTTTAGGGTTGCGCTATTTTGGCGAATTAAAAAAAGCGACCTTGACAATGGCATGGGCAACGGCCCACCGCAATGGCTTTGTCGCTTGTCATGGTGGGATGAAACAGTACCATTTGGAAGACAAACAATATACGATGGCGGCGTTTGGTTTATCAGGATCAGGGAAATCGACCATTACTCTTGCCAAACATGGGGACAAATACAAGGTAGATGTGCTGCATGATGATGCGTTTGTCATTAGTAAAGAGGGCGGCACTACCACGGCGCTGGAGCCGGCTTATTTTGATAAAACCCAAGATTATCCGTTGACCAATGAGGCAGTCGATTATTTCTTGACTTGTCAAAACGTTGGAGTGACAGTCGATGAAGAAAATAAAAAAGTCATCGTGACCCAAGATATTCGTAATGGTAATGGACGAACGGTAAAATCCCGCTACGTGACGCCAAATCGGGTGGATCATTTGTCGGAAAAAATCGACGCAATCTTTTGGATTATGAAGGATGACAGTTTACCGCCTGTTGTGAAGATCGACGATCCAGTATTGGCTGCTGTTTTTGGATTGACCTTGGCGACAAAACGCTCAACGGCAGAAAATATCGTTGGCAAAGTCAACTTGGATCAATTGGTAATCGAACCGTTTGCCAATCCTTTCCGCTGTTATCCATTGGGGCAGGATTATGCAGATTTTCGTGATTTGTTTGCGAAAAAAGATACTGCCTGCTATATTTTGAATACCGGGTTTTTTGGTACGAAAAAAGTCACACCGCAGGTTACATTGGGAGCAATTGAAAAAATTGTGGAAGGCACTGCAGATTTTCGTGATTTTGGTCCAATGACGGCGATGTGTTATTTACCGATCGAAGGTTATGAGGTAGACTTGGAAAACAAGGACTATATTAGTCAATTGAAAAAACGAATGGAAAGCCGCTTAGACTTTATTTTGGCGCAAAAAGAAGCCAATGAAGGCTATAATGCCTTGCCGGAAGAAACGTCATTGTTGATTCAACATTTGATCATGGAGCTGGAAACATTGCAGCAAAATTAATCGATTGTCGTGGCAAGGATAGGGCAACTGGAGGAAGAAGAAATGGATGAAAAATTAGAATGGCGCAAAGAGCCTTGGTATAAAGCAAAGAAAAAACCAGAGCTTTTGACCTTGCCCCCACAAAATTATTTTATGATCGATGGCATCGGTGATCCCAATAAAGAAGATTTTCAACAACGAGTAGCCGCACTTTATCCAGTTGCTTATACGATTCGCATGAGTCAAAAAAATGCTTGGCAGATTCCTGATTTTCAGCTTTTCACTGTGTATCCTTTGGAAGGTCACTGGACGATCCAAGAAAAATATTATGGAGAAACCCAGTTGGTGAAAGATCATTTTGCTTACACGATGATGATTAAACAACCGGCATTCGTGACGCCAGAAATTGCAGCAGAAGCGTTAGCACGGGCAAAAACGAAAATCCCGGAGGAATTATTTCCGCTGATTCGTTTTGAAACGATTCCTGAAAAAGAAGTGGCACAAATCCTTCATCTCGGCAGTTATGATGATGAACCTGCAACTTTCGCTCAATTGGAAGAATTTATTGCGGCATCTGGTCATCGACGACTTTCAAAGGACCACAAAGAAATCTATTTGAGCGACCCGCGAAAAACCGCACCAGAAAAACTAAAAACAATTTTGCGGGTAGACGTTACAAAATAAGTTTCTCCTTTTGAAAAGTGTGTCTGGTTCGCTTCTTTTGGCGAAGCATGATAAGCTTAAATCATAAAGGAAAGGAGGCGCTTTCGCTATGCCAAAAGATTTAGATGATAAGTTGGAAAGATTAGCCAAACAAGCTAAAAAAGAAGACCCGTTTGATAAAATTGATGAGATGGAGAAAGAGCTGAATTTAGACGAAGAAACAGAGGATAAGTCGATGTTGGAAGATGTCTTAGAGGACACGCCTGCTGCCGCTGCAGATCAATTACGCCCGAAACAATAAATAATGGCTCTTTGTCAAATAGTGTTGTTTTGAATTAAATCTGGAAAAGAGAGCATTCCGGTGTTCTCTTTTTTTGTTATT
>NZ_BJDS01000012.1 GCF_005405265.1 Enterococcus songbeiensis | reverse complement strand
TGTTGGGTAATAAAACAATAAACAGCGTTAGGACAATGTTTAAATAGCATTTCAAAAAAGCTATGAATTATTCAGGAATATCTCTATTTATTAAGAATAATAGTAGATTCTTGGTCATCGAGAAGACGTAATAATTTAACATATTTTGTCTTTTTTTCAAGAAAATTCACTATTTCAAAATAGTCGGCTTTAGTTGTTATCCGAATATTTTCCATAATTTGCCTCCAAACTAGAATAGTCTATCAAAAAGATGTGAAGGTTCATCTTTTTTTAATACTATTTGCAGATAGTTACTAACGGGAATAAATTTAGGGTAAAAGAAAAAGCCTTGATAAATCAAGACTTATAAGATAAGCGGGTGACGAGAATCGAACTCGCGACGGAAGCTTGGGAAGCTTCTGTTTTACCACTAAACTACACCCGCGGAACAAGATAAAGTATACGGCTTTTTCTAAAAAGAAACAAGAGAAATTTTAATTTTCTGCTTGCATTTTCAAAAATAATACGTTATATTTAAGCCATCAAAATGATAAAGCGCTATCATTTTGAATGAACAAACCTAACTCCTTTTTAAATCTTTTCAATACAAAGCTATTTATTTTGAAAAAATCGCTAACAAATTGTGTTGGCGATTTTTTCTTTTGAATTGTACTTATCAAGGCGTAAAGCATATTGGTTGCATTTTTGTCTATTTTCAATTACAGTACCTTTATAAGTATAGGCCATGCTCGTTTTTGATGAGTCTATTGATCAAGCACTGTCAACGGATGAAACGACGTTGATGGTGTTTTTTTTGTTTGAGCCGACAGTAGGGAGAAAAAATAAAAAATTTGATTAAAAAACCATTGACAAAAAAATAGAAAGTGCTAATCTTATATTCAACAAAATAATTCTCCGTTGATAAGGAAAGTAAGCTTAAAGCTGTTTTAGAGAGACTCTGGTTGGTGTGAAGGGTTAGGTGTGGCAAGTTGAAAATGGCCTTTGAGGAATTTTTGGCGATATGTAGTCAAAAACGGATTGTCCACCGTTAAAAGGACCGCCGATCTCATTCATAATGACGTCGGGCTGAGGGAAAGAGCAATCTTTCTAAATAAAGGTGGTAACACGATCATTCGTCCTTTTACTGGCATTCGCCGGTAAAGGGATTTTTTTATTAAAAAAATTTAAGAAAAGAGTGGAAAATATGAGTAAAAAAATACCATTTACAGTCGATCACGTAGGAAGCTTCCTACGTCCCAAAAAGTTGAAGGAAGCACGGAAAAAAGCCTCAGAAGGCGTGATTTCTGCGGCGGAATTGCGGGCGGTCGAAGATGAAGCCATTCGTTCATTAGTGAAAAAAGAAAAAGAAGCTGGCTTAAAAGGAATCACGGATGGTGAATTTCGTCGTGGATTCTGGCATATTGATTTTTTAGAAAATTTAAATGGAGTGGAAGGTTACGTACCAGAGACCGGATACAATCAACATTTTCATGGAAAAGCAGCACCCTCATACAATATTCGCGTGATTGATCGTATTTCCTTTAATGAACATCATCCATTTTTAGCTGATTTTCGTTTTCTGAAAGAAGTAGTTGAAACGGAGGAAGGCTATTTTGCGAAAGCAACGATTCCCAGTCCAACGATGATTTTACGCCAAGAATTGCTCGCAAATGATGGTTCTTCCAGAATCGCTGCTATTTATCCAGACCTGACTGTTTTTTACGAAGATTTGGCTAAAACCTATCAAGATGCGCTTCATGCATTTTATGCAGCTGGCTGTCGTTATTTACAATTTGATGATACCAATTGGGCTTTTTTGGCGGATGCGACGAAACAAAAAGAATTGCAGGAAAAAGGAATCAACGCTTCAGAAATCGCTGCTATCTGTACAAAAATTATCAATCAAGCATTAGCCGATAAACCGGAAGATTTGACAGTCACCACGCATATCTGTCGAGGAAATCATGCTTCTTCATGGTTATTTTCGGGTGGATATGAACCAATCGCTGCAGAATTATTTGCAACCAATTATGATGGTTTTTTCTTAGAATACGATTCAGAACGTGCCGGTGACTTCTCGCCATTGCGCCATTGGTCAAATAATGGAAGCAAAGTTGTTTTGGGGTTAGTTACTTCAAAATTTCCACAATTGGAAAATCCTGAAGAAATCAAAGCACGGATTCAGGAAGCAGCAGCATTTGTTCCTCTTGAAAATTTGAGTATCAGTCCGCAATGTGGTTTTGCTTCCACCGAGGAAGGCAATAAAGTAGCAGAAGAAGATCAGTGGAAAAAAATCACTTTATTACAAGAAATCGCAAAAGAAGTTTGGTAGAAAAGAATCCACTTTTTTCTTGCTATTTCTCGGGAAATATAGTATTTTTAATTTACTAAGTGATAATCATTATCATTTAGCAAAGCTTTTACTCCTTAAAACGAAACGCTTTACAAGATAGATTATGCCGCCAACCGTTCAATTGGCGGTGTTTTTTTATCGAAAAAAATAAAAATCCTTCGTTTGTAAGGAGAGGAAATAATTGTGTTTTATACAGTTTTCATGTTTAATTATGCTGTATCATAAAAAATGCAAAGGAGCAAACGCATATGGAAACACGTTTATTTCCTTCCATCGCATTTGACAATGCGAAAGAAGCACTTGCGTATTATGAAAATGTTTTTGGAGCAACGGACATTTATCGCTTGTCGCCGACAGCAGAACAAGCAAGTCAAATGGGGATTCCTGAAAGCACCGATTTAGATACGATTACAGTTCATGCAACTTTCAGTGTTTTGGGTGTAGAGATCCAAGCAGGAGATTCATTTGGCGCCGACACAAATCCGACAGGACAAATCACCCTCATGATCAGTGTAAATAGTGAAGATCCTGAAAGTATGAAAGCGGCAGATGATTTTTATGAAGGATTGACAAAATCAAATGAAGTTACCGTTGTTTTACCTTATGAAAATCAATTCTGGGGCGGAAAACTTGGTCAATTTAAAGATAAGTATGGTCTCAACTGGATGTTGCATGCCCAACCATGGTCACAATTTTAGAAAAACGATCCCACACTACTTCGACTGTAATGTGGGATTTTTTTGATTTCAAAAAACTTTAGTCGTTTGATTAGTCGGTTAAGCGCAGGACCCCGTCCAATCGTTGAGCAATAGCGGCGGATAAGTGATGGGTGATCATGATGACTGTCAATTCAGGTTTATCCAGCAGCAGGTTTTCAATTTTTTCTGCACTCGTGCGATCAAGATTTGCGGTTCCTTCATCGACCAAAATAATTTTTTTCTGCCGTAAAAATCCTCGAGCTAGTGCGAGACGCTGCTTTTGACCACCGGAAAACAATCTACCGTTTTCACCGATAAATTGATCCAGTCCTTTTTCTTGGGTCTGAACCAACTCCCATAAATCAGCTTCTTCTAAGGCGTGTTTAATCTCCTCCTCGGAGAAATGCTCATCCAAGACCAGATTTTCTCGGATGGTTCCAGTAAAGATGTAAGGCGCTTGATCAATGTACAAAATATCCTGATAGATTTGATTGGTGGCAAGCTTTGCTAATTCTGAGTTCCCAATGGTGACAGAGCCTTGGTATCCACGAATTTTACCATTCAAAATATTTAATAGCGTGCTTTTTCCCGAACCGCTGGCACCTACGACGGAGTATTTTTTATTTTGTTCAAACGTATAAGAAAGGTTAGTGAAAATGGGTTGTTCCTTTTGATAGCCGTAAGAAAGATTGGTTAGTTGGATACCTTGTGTCAGTTGATAATCGGCTGCCGGAGTTTCATCAAATGGCGCAACGTTCAAATATTTATCAAACAAAGGGGCGGTCCCCTGAATTTCTGAAATGTAGTTATTCAAATTGCCTAAAGTATTAAAAATCGTGGAGGCAAAATTTCCGGTAGCTGCGACCGAACCTGGTGTTAGAGCTTTTCGAATAACTAAAAGACCTGTCAATGCAAGAATTGAAACTTGACCGATAACATTGCCGATACCGCCGGTCACCGCAACTTTTGCGGTGGTGTTTCCTTGCATGATTTTGCTTTCTTGCAAAGGGGCAATGGCTTCAGCAACTTTTTTATGAATAAATGGGAGGCGATGAAAGACATAGAGGGTGTCAAAGCCGCTGAGGTAGTCTGATACTTGACTTAAAAAAACTTCACTTTTAGTTGCCACAGTAAGATAGCGGTGTTTCATTTCTTTTTCAAAAATTTTTGGCAGAAGTAATAGTGCGACACTTTCAACAAAAGTCAATAAAACCAATGACCAGTGAAAAGAAAATAAAGCGAAAAAAGAAACGACGGTTGCGATCATTCCGCTGGTAACTTGGTAAAAGCTATCAAAACTCTTTTCAATGGTATTGATATCGTTAGTCAGCCATGAAGCGTAAGTCCCAACTTTTTCTTTATGAAAATCTCCATAGCTGGTTCCAGTCAAGCGGTCAGTGATTTCCAAACGCAGGTAATTGATCATTTTTTGAATGACTGTTGTTTTCCAGCGAACACGGAAAAAAACCAGAATCAAAAATAGGGTGAATGCTGCCAACACCTCAAAAATTGTGCGGAAAAAAAGTTGTTGATCCAGGGCAATGATTGCATTGAAAACTTTAGCAATGCTCAAAGTAGCAGCGGTTTGTGCCGAGGCTTCTCCTAATAAAAATAAGCCAACGACGAAATTTTCCTTCCAAAATAACCGTAAAATTCTTTTCATTGAATGTCCCTCCTTGATGTTTCTAGCATAGCGGGTTAAAATAAAGGAAACACAATAAATTACATATATGTAAAAAAGAGGATGGCAGATGAACTTTGGAGAGACGTTTCAGCAATTGCGAAAAAACAAGCGAATCACTTTGAAGGAGGCAGCAGCTTCCAGTATCAGCGCGGCACAGCTTTCCCGATTTGAAAACAATAAGACGATGCTGACGGTGGATCAGTTTTTTCATTGTCTGGAAAATATCAATGTCTCTATTGAGGAATTTCGCTTTGTTCAAAAAGAAACGATTAAAGATCATTATCAGTTGGACGTAAAACGAATGGAAACGTTTTTGAATCAAAATCAAAAGGAAAAGAGTATTCTGCTAATGAACGAGCTTCATCAACGAAGCACTTCTGCCTATAGTTGGCCGCTTTTTCTTGGAGATTTTATTCAATATATTCTTGCGTTGAATGAAGACAATGATTTCATTGGATCGGATACCCGAGTTGTTCGCTATCTCCATCAGGTAGATGATTGGGGTGAAATGGAATTACGCTTGTTTTCGATTTTTAGTTTTCTTTTCGAACCAGAAGAACTCTATCGTTTTTCAAAAGGAGTCATCAAAAAAGCAAATTCTTATTTGGCATTGCCTCAGACACAGCGCTTGTATTTTGATATCCTGTACAATTTGTTTCAAGTCTTTATTTATCGAAACAAAATCAGTTATGCGCGGGAAATTCTGCAACTGACAGGAGAGGCTTTAGGAAAAAAAGTGGATTTATTGTTTCCTCAAATCGATTATTTATACAATAAAGGTGTTTTGTGCTATAAGGAGCAACAGGTGATGGTGGGAGATCAATATTTTGATCAAGCATTGTCTGTTTGTCGAATTTTTAGACAAACAGAACGCTTAAAGCAATTTCAAAATCAAATTCAACAGTGGCGTACTTCTCATGAGGAACCGAATTTTAAAATGTTGACCCTCAATCTAAGTCTTTTTTCGTAAAAAAGCGGACCTTTGTATAAACCTAGTATTTTCCGCAATTTTATAGTATAATTTCGGCTTGAGGAGTACGTTTTTGTACTCCTTCATTTTTTGAACAAAGGAGACACTATGTTTGCAAAGTACAAACCAACATGGATGGTCAATGCTATCTATGATTTGACTCCCGAACAATTACGAAAACATGGAATTAAAGCGGTCCTGACAGATTTGGACAATACCTTGATTGCATGGAACAATCCTGATGGTACGGATGAATTGCGGCAATGGCTGCAAACCATGAAGCAGGCGGAAATTCCTGTAATCGTGGTTTCCAATAATAAAGCCAGTCGTGTGGAGCGGGCCATCCAAGCATTGGATCTAGGCTATGTTTCTCGCGCATTAAAACCTTTTTCCCGAGGCATTCGTATCGGACATGAGCGGCTGCAAATGTCAAAAGATGAGGTTGTGATGGTGGGAGATCAATTAATGACGGATATTCGCGGAGCCAATCGCGCAGGTGTACGCAGTATTTTGGTAAAACCGCTGATTGAAACAGATGCATGGAACACACGAATCAATCGCTTTATGGAGCGAAGAGTAATGAAACAGTTATTGAAAGAACATTCAGATATGAAATGGCGAGGTGATTTAGGTGAGTGAAGCGATCCATTGTGTAGGCTGTGGTGCGGTGATTCAAACAGAAGATCCGGAAAAACCCGGCTTCACACCACAATCGGCACTTGAAAAGGGATTAGCGACTGGAGAAGTGTATTGTCAAAGATGTTTTCGTCTGCGGCACTACAATGAAATCCAAGATGTTTCTTTGACAGATGATGATTTTTTGCGATTATTGAATGAATTAGGGCAAAAGGATGCGTTGATCGTGAATGTCGTGGATATTTTTGATTTTAACGGATCATTGATTCCAGGACTTCATCGGTTTGTTGGGAACAACCCCGTGTTACTTGTCGGCAATAAAGTCGATATTTTGCCAAAATCTTTAAAACCGGGGAAATTGACCCAATGGATGCGGGAACAAGCGCATGCATCAGGCTTGCGTCCAGTAGATGTCATGCTGACTAGTGGAAAAAATGCAAAATACATGCAAAAACTATTGGATATGATTGAAAAATATCGGGAAAATCGAGACGTCTATGTCGTGGGTGTGACAAACGTTGGAAAATCAACCTTGATCAATCAAATCATTCAACATACGGCTGGGATCAAAGAATTGATCACCACTTCAAGATTTCCCGGCACGACGTTGGATAAAATTGAGATTCCGTTGGATGACGGCCACTTTTTAATTGATACACCGGGAATTATTCACCGGCATCAAATGGCACATTATCTTGGCAAGAAGGATCTCAAAATTATCGCGCCCCACAAAGAAATCAAACCAAAAGTTTATCAACTTCAGGCAGAGCAAACACTCTTTTTAGGTGGATTAGCTCGATTTGATTTCATTCAGGGGGAAAAAAGTTCCTTTATCGCATATGTCGCCAACGATGTGGAGATTCATCGCACAAAATTAGCGAAGGCAGACGAATTTTATGACAAGCACGTGGGAGGCTTATTGCAGCCGCCACGCCCCGATGAAGTGGCTGATTTTCCTGAACTGGTTCGTTTTGAATTTGCAGTGAAAGAAAAAACCGACATCGTTTTTGCCGGTCTTGGCTGGGTCACCGTTACGACACCCTGTGTGGTTGCTGGTTGGGCGCCAAAAGGTGTCGATGTCTTGCGTAGAAAAGCTTTAATTTAGAAAGAAGGAACGTTATGGAACTTAGAGGAAAACAAAAACGCTTTTTGCGTAGTCAAGCGCATCATCTGCAACCAATTTTCCAAGTTGGTAAAGGTGGAGTCAATGAGGCGATGATTAAACAAATTGAAGAAGCACTTGAAAAAAGAGAATTAATCAAAATATCTTTGTTGCAAAATACAGAAGAAGTCGCAGATGAGGTTGCAGAAACGTTACAAAATGAAATTCGTTGCGACGTGGTACAAATTATTGGTCGTGTGCTGGTTTTATTTAAACCCTCTACGAAAGAAAAGTACCAAAAGTTGTCAAGAGAAGTTCGTTCGATTTAAAAACGGAGGGAAAGAATATGCAGGCAAAATCACTTGTGGGAACTGCAACCTTGGTTCAATCGGAATTGGAAACAATCCAAAAACGCAAGCAAGTGGGGATTCTTGGTGGAAATTTCAACCCAGTTCACACCACTCACTTGATTTTAGCCGATCAGGTCGGCCAGTCCCTAGGTTTGGAAAAAGTTTATCTTATGCCGGAATATTTACCGCCGCATAAGGATGGAAAAACGACGATTTCAGCAACGCATCGGTTAAACATGCTGGAGCTGGCTGTTGCAGATAATCCTTTGTTGGCAGTGGAAACGATTGAACTAGAACGAAAAGGAATCAGCTACACTTACGATACAATGAAAGAGCTGACGGAAAAAAATCCCGATACTGATTATTATTTTATTATCGGCGGGGATATGGTTGCTTATCTTCCAGAATGGTACCGGATTGATGAATTAGTTCAATTGGTTCGTTTTGTTGGGGTCAAACGTCCTGATTTCCCGGCTGAAAGTGAATACCCCGTCATTTGGGTAGATGCTCCGTTGATGGATATTAGCTCTTCCATGATACGAAAAAGAATCGCTCAAGGATGCTCGGTTCGATACTTCCTACCAGAGAATGTGCTACACTATATTCAAGAAAAGAGGTTGTATCTGGATGAATTATAGCGGAAAATATACATCGCTTGATCGGGAACTCTTGATGCAAAAAGTTCAAATGCGGATGAGTGAACGGCGATTTAAACATGTTTTGGGCGTCGAAGAAACGGCGATTGCCTTAGCTGAAAAATATGGTTGTTCACCAGAGCAGGCAAGCATTGCCGGATTGGTTCACGATTATGCAAAGGAACGCCCTGACGAAGAATTTCAATTAGTGATTCGTCGTGACGGATTCGACCTTGATCTGCTTCATTGGGGAAATGCAATTTGGCATGGTGTCGTGGGTGCAGATTTTGTTCAACGAGAGTTGGCTATTGATGATCCTGAAATTTTACAGGCCATTCGGGTTCACACAACGGGTGCAGCGGAAATGAGTCTGCTTGACAAAATTCTTTATGTGGCAGATTACATTGAACCAGGTCGAGATTTTCCTGGTGTTGAAGCAGCACGAGAATTGGCATTAGTAGAATTGGATAGTGCAGTTGCTTTTGAAACGAAACACACATTGAGTCATCTAATTGAACAAGAAAAACCCATTTACCCCAAAACTATCGAAACCTATAACCGCTGGGTAGCAAAGAAAATTTAATATATTAAAACGACCAAGGATGCCAGTTCCACTTGTAACGAGATGCTTAGTGGAATGGGGATAGGGCGAGAGAATAAAACTAAATTTTCTAAAGGAAAATTTAATACATTAAAAGAACCAAGGATGCCAGTTCCACTTGTAACGAGAGGCTTAGTGGAATGGTATGCGGCGTGAGAATAAGACTAAATTTTCTAAAAGAAAATTTAATACATTAAAACGAACAAGGAGGGAATTATCATAGATAGTCAGAAAATTTTAGAAGTCGCTGTTCGGGCGGCAGATTCCAAACGTGCTGAGGATATTCTTGCTTTAGATGTCAGAGGAATTTCGTTATTAGCCGATTATTTCGTCATCTGTTCAGCAAACAGCGAACGTCAAATCAATGCGATTGTTGACGAGGTAGTTGATAAGGAAGAAGAGCAACAGGTTGAAGTAAAACGTATCGAAGGAAAAGATGGTGCCAAGTGGGTCTTAATCGACTTGGGAGATGTTATCGTCCATGTTTTCAGTAATTCAGAACGTGCCTTTTATAATCTTGAAAAACTTTGGGCAGATGCGCCATTAGTGAGCGTCAACGATTGGATCGTGGAATAAAATGGCTTACGAAACATTTGCCTTCGTGTATGACGAAGTGATGGATGCCAGCTTGTATGAAAAATGGCTGGCATTTTCTAAACGTCATTTGCAAGGAAAAAAAGAAATACTTGAATTGGCTTGCGGAACAGGTGCATTGGCAGTGGCTTTTGCAAAAGAAGCGTATCAAGTAACCGCGCTTGATTTGTCTGAGGAAATGCTGATGATCGCCAGCAATCGGGCAATCGATGCAGATGTTTCGATTCAATTTGTTGAGGGAGATATGCTTGATTTATCTGAGATTGGTCAGTATGAGGCAGTGACCTGTTTTTCTGATTCTCTGTGCTATATGGCAGATGAACAAGATGTTCAGCAAGTTTTTGATGAAGTGTACCAGGTTTTAGAAGATGGCGGAATCTTTCTTTTCGACGTCCATTCCCTTTATCAAATTAATGATGTTTTTCCGGAATACAGCTACCACTATCAAACAGATGAGTTTGCGTTTTTGTGGGACAGCTATGCTGGCGAACATGAAAACAGCATTGAGCATTTCTTGACTTTTTTTGTTGCAGACGAAGAAGGAAGTAATCATTTTTCGCGACAAGATGAATTGCATAAGGAACGGACCTATCCACTGGAGGTTTATTTACGAATGTTGGAAAATGCTGGCTTTCAGCAGGTTCAAACTTTTGCAGATTTTACTGATTCGCCGCCGAATGAAGTGAGTCGGCGTTGGTTTTTTGTTTGTCAAAAATAGACATGAATCTTTTTGATTTGTGTCTTTTTTTTATATACTTGGATTTTGATAAGTAGGTTACAGCGGTGATAACAGAAAAAAAATTAGAAAAAGGACAAAGCGTTTTCACATTTGTCAGAAAAAGTGATAAAATATAGATGTATGGAAAGAAAAGACTGTGAATTTCTTTTCACCAAAAAGGAGGAGAATTTTTTGGAAAACACACATAAAACAAACTTTCCTGCTGATTTTCTGTGGGGATCAGCTTCCGCCGCGTATCAAGTTGAAGGTGCTTGGGACGAAGACGGCAAAGGAAAATCCGTTTGGGATGAATTTGTACGAATTCCCGGTAAAACGTTTAAAGGAACGAACGGTGATTTAGCAGTAGATCATTACCATCGTTTTGAAGAAGACATTCGCTTGATGAAGGAACAAGGATTGAAATCCTATCGTTTTTCCGTTGCTTGGACACGAATTTTTCCAGAAGGACGTGGAGAAATCAATCAGGCTGGACTTGATTTTTATGTTCGCTTAGTAGATGAATTGATTGCAAACGGAATCGAACCGTTATTAACGATTTATCATTGGGATCTTCCACTTGCGTTACAAGAAGCCTATGGAGGTTGGGAATCTCGCGAAATTGTTGAGGACTTTGTGAACTATGCAACCGTTTTATTTGAGACCTTTAAAGGAAAAGTTCATTATTGGGTGAGCTTGAATGAACAAAACGTATTCATTCAATTAGGCTATATGCTGGCGGTTCATCCCCCAGGTGTCAGTGATCAAAAACGCATGTATCAAGCAAATCATCATGCAAATTTGGCGAATGCAGCGGTTATCAAAAAATTTCATGAAATGAAAATGCCAGGACAAATTGGTCCAAGTTTTGCCTATACACCTAATTATTCTTTTGATAGTGATCCTAAAAATGTATTAGCCGCAGAAAATGCAGAAGAATTCATGGCAAATTTCTGGATGGATGTTTATGCAAGAGGAGAATATCCCATCGTTGTGATGGACTATTTGGAAAAACATGGAATCGCTCCGGAGGTTTTACCGGAAGATGCGGCATTGTTGAAAGCAGGCAAACCTGACTTTATGGGAATGAACTATTATCAAAGTGCCACAAATCAATTCAATCCTTTAGATGGTGTCGGTCAAGGGGAAATGAACACCTCTGGTAAAAAAGGTTCTTCAAAAGAATCTGGCGTTCCTGGTTTATACAAAAAGGTTCAAAATCCATTTGTTGATCGTACAAACTGGGATTGGGAAATTGATCCAATGGGAATTCGTATTGCATTGCGTCGAATCACCAGTCGGTACCGTCTACCTGTTTTAATTACGGAAAACGGGTTGGGAGAATTTGATAAAATTACTGAGGACCACCAAGTTCATGATGACTACCGAATCAAGTATTTACGGAATCATGTGGCAGCTATTTCTGATGCGATTGCTGACGGTTGCCAAGTTTTGGGCTATTGCACATGGTCTTATACAGATTTATTAAGTTGGTTGAATGGATACCAAAAACGGTATGGTTTTGTTTATGTGGATCAAGATGAAACACAAGAAGGCAGCTTGAATCGTTACAAGAAAGATAGTTACTATTGGTATCAACGTGTCATTGCATCAAATGGAGAAAACTTAGATTAATTTTTTTGGAGAGTCTATTCATGGCTCTCTTTTTTTATGGAATAAATCTGTTAAAATAAAGAAAAAAAGGGAGGCAAAAATGTGAAAGCATGCGGGATCATCGTCGAATATAATCCTTTTCATAATGGTCATTCCTATCACGCAAAAAAAGCACGGGAGCTGACCGGCGCAGATGTTGTTGTCGCAGTGATGAGTGGGAATTTTTTGCAACGGGGAGAGCCGGCAATTATAGATAAATGGCAGCGGGCAAATGCGGCGTTGCAAAATGGTGTGGATCTGGTGGTCGAATTACCTGTCGAATGGTCCATGCAGCCGGCAGATCTTTTTGCAAGAGGAGCCATTGGATTGTTGCAGGCGCTGGGCTGTGAATTTTTATGTTTTGGCACAGATCAAGAGACTTTTTTTGATTATCAAGCTTTTGGCAGGTTTGTTTTAGAAAATCAAGAGAAAATTGATCTGGCTTTTCAAAAAATCACAGATCCCAGCCTAACCTATCCTCAGAAAATGATGACTGTTTTGCAAGAAATTTATTCTCCATTGCAGGTGGGCATCAACCAGCCAAATCATATCCTAGGATTAAGCTATGCACAGGAAAATGCGAAGTATCCTAATCCGATGCAGCTTTTTTCTGTCAAACGCAAAGGTGCCGGTTATCATTCAACGGAATTGACCCAAACCATTGCCAGTGCTACTGCTATTCGCCAAGCAGTTGGAAATCATCATTCGGTGACTGCCTATGTTCCAGAGCAAACGGCAGCGGGATTGAAATCGCACACGGTGACTTGGGAAAATTACTGGCCCCTGTTGCAGTATCGTATTCTTTCCAGCTCTCTGACGGAGTTACGGGAAATTTATCAAATGGTGGATGGGTTAGAATTCCGACTAAAAAAAGTGATTCAAGAAGCAGATAATTTTGAAGAATTAGTTACCAAACTAAAAACCAAGCGGTATACCCAGGCCCGAATCCAACGGCTGCTTTGTTCCTTATTGTTAAATTTAAAGCAGACAGATTTAGAGGAACAGTGGCAAAAGCAATACCTTCATATATTAGGTTTTACGAAAAATGGTCAGGCTTTTTTGACTGAAAGAAAAAAGAAAAGCAGCTTGCCGTACTTTTCTAAAATCGGTAAAAAAGAGGAAGCAGTTGCTTCACTGATGATTCGAAGTGATCAAATCTATCAATTGGGAGCGACTGGAATCAAAGAACAAAATTTTGGTCGGCATCCTTGGAGGCTTTTAAAATAGTTTTGGAAAACTACTTCACAGGAGCGGGATTGACAAGTATAATGGACGAGGACGTTTTTTCGTCAGAGGCACAAAAATTAGAAAGCGAAGTGAGACTATGGGTCGTAAATGGGCAAATATCGTAGCAAAAAAGACTGCTAAAGATGCAAACAACAGCCGAATTTATGCAAAATTTGGAATCGAAATTTATGCGGCAGCGAAATCAGGTGATCCTGACCCACACGCGAACCAAAAATTACGGTTCGTTATCGAACGTGCGAAAACCTATAATGTACCAAGACATATCATTGATCGTGCAATTGAAAAAGCGAAGGGTTCTGGCGATGAGCAATATTCAGAATTGCGCTATGAAGGTTTTGGACCAAATGGCTCGATGGTTATTGTGGATACATTGACAAACAATGTCAATCGTACAGCGGCAGATGTTCGAGCAGCATTTGGTAAAAATGGCGGAAATATGGGTGTTTCTGGCGCCGTTTCCTATATGTTTGATAACACAGCGATTTTTGGCTTTGCCGGGAATGATGCCGATGAGATTTTAGAATATTTAATGGAAAAAGAAATCGATGTTCGAGATGTGATCGATGAAGAAGGACAAATCATCGTATACGGTGAACCAACAGATTTTAACAGCATTCAAGAAGCCTTAAAAGAAAAAGGTATCACCGAATTTTCAATTGCTGAAATCCAAATGATTCCGCAAAATGAAGTACAACTATCCGGTGACGATTTAGAAAAATTTGAAAAAATGATAGATGTTTTGGAAGATTTAGAAGATGTTCAAAACATCTATCACAATGTCGAGTTAGATGACTAAAAAAACGCTGACCTCGTTCTGGATGACAGAAACGAGGTCAGCGTTTTTTAGAAGACTTCCATAAACCCAAAAAGATTCAAAACAAAAACAATGAAGACCGCCATATTTCCTAAAAGGGACAGCATGATCAATCCATAACGAATCGTCCAGATTTTATACCAGCCTCCGTCATAAGAGCCGCGTTTTTTAGGTCCGCGATAGAGTATTTTGGCAAGAATCGTTAGTACCAATAGTCCAAGTTGAAGAATGGTAGCAATCGTTAGGGAAATCGTTGCGTTCATAATCAAGTAATAAAGAAAAATAGTGGCGATTCCCGTTATAATAGCAAGTACAAACATGTTTAACACCTCATTTTCTGTAAATAATTGGCTGAATTTTTTCTAAGGGAGTCCTTTAATAGAAATCTAGAAAGACCCAGCATCTCCTAAAAAAAGTATAACGTAGACTAGAAAAAAAGACTATTAGAAAGCTGTTTTAGGTCGCCTCATCTTAAAAATGTGCCATTAAAAAAATTTTCCACTTGCTCCTGTTTCAATTTGGCTAATCAGAAAATTCTGTGCTAAAATCAAAGGAGAAAGTTATTTATTTTTAGAGAGCAGGTGAGCATATGTCGGAAAAAATCGTCCTCGAACCTTTTGATCGTATTTTGAGCGGGTATGATAAATTAGCAGAAACAGCTGTCTCAATCGCAGATTGTTCAAAGTTATGTGAAAAATATCAAAAGTTTGGCGTATCTGGCTATCGGCTAGGAAATTTTCGCGGTTCAGGTTATTTAAATCGTTATGTAAATTTCAGTGTCGATTGTGCACCTCTTTTGATTTATAAAAAGAGATATTTGATTCCTTTAGTTTTTCGACAATCAGCAGAAACCGATCGTCTGTTTCGAGAAGAATACCGAATGGAAGGTTTTTTCCTGCTTTTGGAATGGAGTCTGAAGCATCAACCGGAAAAAGTGATTATGGATTACAACAAAACAAAAAAGCGTACCTCCTATGAAGCTATTTCTGATGATAAACAAGTCATTGACAGTGCCTATCTCGTTTTCCGTTTGTCGGAGATTCTGGATGGTGCGGGTTTTCCTATCAGTAATTTCAATACATTGGAGCAGTTTATTGAATGGAACCGAATCTATCGTTTGATTGATAACGGTGCGATTGGTCGACATAGCAAAAATTTTGATTCAGAACTGGCAGAAAATCGTTCAGAATTGGCAATGATTTTAAATGTCGTATCCTTAAAATATCCTCATACGACACCATTTCTCAAGGAATAATAAATGAAAAACACCCTTTTCACAAAATAGTGGAAAGGGCGTTTTTTTAAATCATTTTTTCTTGAAAACTATTTTTTACCGCAGCCAGTAGTGGACTGGTTGGTGTTGGTGTAAAAATAGTCAGCTCGTGCATGGCACGGGTAGCAATCGTATATAAAATCAGTTGATCTTGAGCTGTCCGGAAATTTTCTCCTATATTCCACGCAAATACCTGATCAAATTCCAAACCTTTCGCCAGAAATGCCGGAATAATCATAATAGAACGCTTCATGAAGGTGTCTTCTGAAACAATCAACTGGACTTTTTTCTGTAATTCTGGTGAAAGCTGTTGGTACAAGGCTTCACATTCTTCAGCTGTTTTACAAATGACTGCACTACGCCAAAAATGGGCTTTTTCTTCATCCTGCAACAACTGTTCGAGGACATGCAAGCGTTGCTTTTCAGAAGGACTGGTTAGAATCAAAGGAAGCTCGCCTTTGCGGGCAGTCAATTCTACTCGGTTGTCTTGGGTCAGAAACTGATTGGCAAAATCGGTGATTTCTTTGGTGGAACGATAGCTGGTCGTCAATTGATAACGAGTCACCTCTTCATTAGGGAATAACTCAGGCAGAGAGCCCACAATCGTTTCATTTCCAAAAACTTTTTGATTCAGATCGCCGCACAAAGTTAGTGTGGCTTTCGGATAGAGTCGGCGCAACAAAGCAACCTGTGCAGGGGGGAAATCCTGCATTTCATCAATAAAGATGAAGCGGGCTTTTTGCGGTACTTCAGCAGGATAAAGTTCCTTTGACAATAGGAAAAACAACACTGCATCTTCTTGAGTCAAGACTTTATTTTTCAATTTTTCACGGGTGACAAGTTGAGATTCTGCCCATTCTGCTTTTGAAATTCCCGCTTTTTCCAATTTTGTTTCTGGAATGGATTGCAGAAAATGCAGGTATTGTTTGGAATAATTGATAAATTGAAATTGTTGGATAGCTCGTGTCATTCCTCGGAAATAACGCCGGGCTATTTGTTTGCGAATTTGCCCCCGTATCCGACGTTCATTTTCTTCTGAGTCATCTTGATTGGGATTGTCGGCAAAAAATTCCTGCAGCTTTTCTTCTGCCAACTCCTTGACCCAGTTTTTCTTCGCTTCGTCTTTTTGCAATCCGCCGATTTTTTTCAAGAGCTTCGTTTGCAAAAGTTGTGTTCGTTGATAAAGCGGTAGTACCGGATTGGTCTCTTGGTACCATTGTCTGATTTGTGCCGCCGATAATTTTACTTCACCCTTGACTTTCAGCGAACGGAACAAAGGACCATAGGAAGTAATTCCCCGACTGTACCGCTGGATTTCACTAACGAGACTCATTCCACTTTTGAGTCGTTCGGTTTTCTGTTCTTTTCCGGATAGAAAAATTTCTTCCTGCTGAGCTTCTTTTTCAATTTCAAATCCTGGTACCAATTGGGAAATAAAGGTTCGGAAGGTACGTGTAGGAACTTCACTTTCCCCTAAAGAAGGTAAAACCATTGCAATGTAATCAGAAAATAGATGATTGGGTGAAAACAGTAAAACTTGTTTGTCGTCTAGCCATTTGCGGTGACGATACAAAAGAAAGGCAACCCGTTGTAATAAAGCCGAGGTTTTTCCACTACCGGCGATTCCTTCAATCAGCATGATTTTGCTATGAGTATCACGGATAATTTGGTTTTGCGCTTTTTGAATCGTGGAGACGATATTTTTCATTTGGGAAGAAGAGGCTTCATCCAAGATTTCCAGAAGGAATTCATCGTTGATCACTTCGGAAGTATCCACCATCGAAAGAATTTTTCCTTCTTGGATTTTAAATTGTCTTTTTAACAATAATTCTACATCAAAACGCTCTTGATCCGTTTCATAAAAAGTAGGACCCAGCTCGCCTTCGTAATAAAGATTAGCAATCGGTGCCCGCCAGTCGATCACGATCGTTTCTTCCGATTTGTCTCGCAAGGAGGCAATTCCTAAATAAAGTGTTTCTTTTTCCGTTTCTTCCTTGAAATCGATTCGGGCAAAATACGGATTTCCACTCATTGTCTGCAAAGTTTTGATCCGCTTTTGCTGGGACTCTGCAGTCTGATATTTTAGTAATAATTCTTGTTCATGTTGGCGATATTCAACGGCAGATTCATAAAAAGCTTCGTCAGAACCGCTGCGGATCGTTTTCTTTGCGATTTCTTTCAGTTCTTCTTGCATCGTTCCAGTCAATGCTTGCTGCTGTTTTTCCAATAATTGCTGCTCAGCACCGATCAAGCCGATGGTCTCATCTGCATGCATTTGTTCTTTGATTCTTTCCTCCATTAAATAGGCCTCCTTAAAAAAATACAACATAAAATTATAGCATAAAAAACAGTAACTTGCCGAGATAAAAAAAGACTTATGATAAAATAAAGAAAAAGAAAGAGATGTGAGAGAAATGGAAATGAGAACAGAACAAGAAATGCTGACGTTGATTCTGCAAACAGCCAAGGAATTACCTCAAGTCGTTGCTGCAGCAATCTCAGGTTCTCGTATGAATTCCAACGTACCAAAGGATTCTTTTCAGGATTTTGATATTGTGTATATTGTGAATGAGAAAAAAAGTCTACTCACCAATCGGAAATGGTTGGAAAAATTCGGGGAACGCTTGATTATGCAATGCCCCGAGGAAATGACCTTGTTTCCACCAACATTAGGGGAGCGATTTACTTTTTTGATGCTGTTTGCAGATGGCAATCGGATTGATTTAATGCTCTGTCCATTTTCTGAGATTGAAAGGGAGATTGCAGAAGAACCATTATTATCAGTTTTATATGATCCTTGTGGCATTTTTCCGCAATTAACTTCTCCAACAGATACTGCTTTTTGGGTCAAGGAGCCAACAAAGGAAGAGTTTTTTGACTGCTGCAATGAATTTTGGTGGGTATCCACCTATGTTGTTAAAGGCTTGTGGCGTAAGGAACTGCTCTATGCTTCAGATCATTTGTATGAAGTTTGTCAAAAAGAATTATTGCGCTTGTTAAGCTGGCAGGTTGCTGCAGAAAAAAATTACACGTTTAGTGTCGGCAAAAATTTTAAATATTTGCCTAAATATTTAACGATGGATCAACAAGAGCAACTTTTAATCGTTCGGGATTTTTCTTCTAAAGAAAAAATCTGGCAGGCATTGTTTAAAACACAAGCCTTCTTTCATGGCGAAGCTTTAAAATTTGCAGCACATCAAGGATTCTTTTACGATGCGGAAACAGCCGAAAAAGTAATGGCTTATAGCCGTACGTGGTACCAGGAAACAGACAAAAAGGAAACTGTTTAATTGTAAATGAAAAATATTTTCATTTAAGCTGCTTTCTTTTTCTTTTCAGCGAATTATCGGTATGCTAGAAAAGAAAGAAGGATGATCGTTGATGAACCACTTTAAAAAATTCATTATTACAATTCTTGTAGGAGTAGCGGCTCTCGCAAGCGAATTCTTATTGAAGCAACCGAGATGGGCATTTTTATTGGTTGCTATCATTGGCAGTATCGTTGCTTTTACTATGTTGATTGAAATGATTCGAACACTTCGTTCTGGGCGATATGGTGTGGATATTTTAGCAATTACCGCCATTGTTGCCACATTAGCAGTAGGCGAATATTGGGCGAGTTTGATGATTTTGGTCATGCTGACAGGTGGAGATAGTTTAGAAGATTACGCCGGCAGACAAGCCAATAAAGAATTGCAGTCTTTACTGGATCATTCACCACAAATTGCCCATCGGCTTGTGAATGGACAATTGGAGGATATTGCGGTCGAAGCGGCTCAAATCAACGATCAGCTAGTGGTGAAGCCCGGTGAGATCGTTCCAGTAGATGGGAAAATTTTATCTGAGAGAGCTACCTTGGATGAGTCTTCCTTGACAGGTGAGTCTCGTCCGGTGACGAAAAAAATCGGTGAAGAGGTCATGTCTGGATCAATCAACGGTGAAGAATCGTTGCGAGTCGAAGTTACAAAGTCCGCGGAAGATTCTCAATACCAAACAATTATCAAATTGGTAAAAGAATCAAAAGAAAAACCAGCTCACTTTGTTCGAATGGCAGATCGTTACGCGATTCCTTTTACTGCAATTGCTTACCTAATTGGGGGGATTGCATGGTTGGTGACAAAAGATCCAGTTCGTTTTGCTGAAGTTTTGGTGGTTGCTTCTCCTTGTCCGTTGATTTTGGCAGCGCCAATCGCTTTGGTTGCAGGAATGAGCCGCTCTAGTCGAAACGGTATCATTGTAAAAACCGGAACAACGATTGAAAAATTGGCAGAGGCAAAAACAATAACTTTTGATAAAACAGGAACCATAACAGCAGGACAACTGGCAGTTTCCGCAATTCATCCGACCGAAGGATTCAATGAACAGCGCCTGCTTTACTATGTTGCCAGCGCGGAACAGGATTCTTCTCATATCTTAGCTCGTTCCATCGTTGCGTATGCCAAAAACAAAGTTACCCTGACAACGGCAGATTCATTGGAAGAAGTAACTGGTTCAGGAATCAAGGCGGAAATTGATGGCCATCTTTTAAAAATCGGGCGGGCAGCATTTGCTAACGCGCAAGAAATTCCCACTGATGAAACGATTATTTATATTTCCTGCGATGAATCATTCGCCGGGACGATTACATTTCAAGACATCTTACGTCCAGAAGCAAAGCAAACCGTTGCTTCCTTGAGAAACCTTGGTATCAAACGAATTTTAATGTTGACGGGAGACCATCAAGCGATTGCCGATGATATTGCTCAACAAGCGGGTATTGACGAGGTCTATGCTGAATGTTTGCCACAGGATAAAATCAATGTGATTAAGGGAATTTCGGCATCTGATCGACCACTGGTAATGGTGGGTGACGGGGTCAATGATGCACCGGCACTTGCAATCGCGGATATCGGAATTGCCATGGGAGCGCATGGGTCAACTGCTGCCAGTGAGAGTGCCGATGCGGTTGTTTTGAAGGATGACTTGTCGCGAGTGCTCAGAGCCGTAGAGGTCGCAAAAGATACAATGCGAATCGCCAAACAATCGGTTTTGATCGGAATCTTTATTTGTATACTTTTGATGTTGATTGCCAGCACAGGTGTCATCCCCGCTTTATTCGGAGCAATTTTGCAAGAAGTTGTAGATACTGTTTCAATTTTGAGTGCGTTGCGTGCCAAAAATGATTAGAAAATTGGAGGGATAGCATGAAGATTTTATTGACTGGAGATAGTTTGATCGCTCGTAAGGAATCCCTAAAAGAACCCATGTTGAACGCATATTTGAAGAAGAAGGTTCCTAAAATAAAAATCGTAAACACCGCAATCAGTGGCAACAACAGCAATGACTTACGAAATCGTTTTGCCAAAGATGTGATGCATTTTAGAGGAATTGACAAGCTGTTTCTTCTAATTGGAACAAATGATTTAGCTGAAAATAAGCAGGTTTCCAAAATGGTTTATCAGGAAAATCTGCAATGGATGATTACTCAGCTGAAAAAGAAATATACTGCCAGCCAAATTTTCTTTATCACTCCTCCCGCAGTGGATGAACAGAAACAGAAATTTCGTAACAATGAGCTAATCAAGTCCTACATCAATTGTTTGATGGAAGTAGCAAATCGGGAAAACTGTGTTGTTCTTGATTTTTATACAGAGATCATCAACCAGCCGGATTTTAAAAAAATCATCAATGGAACAGTAAAGGATGGTCTGCACTTTGGTAAAGAAGGCTATGATCTGCTTTCAGATATCATCGTGAGGTATCTTTAATAGGAAAAAAATCAGTCGGTTTGGGGCTGATTTTTTTGTATCCATCGGTGAGGAAAGTAGGACCCCAAATTTTTTTAAGAGCGATTTGCTATTTAAGAAAGGCGGGAGGTATAATAGGAGCCGCAAAGTCAAAAATCATTTGTCTATATTTATGAAAAGAGGAAAGAACTATGCCATTTGTTCATGTAGAATTGGTTGAAGGAAGAAGCAGAGAACAGCTTGAAGGAATGATGAAAGATATTACTGAGGCTGTTCATAAAAATACGGGTGCGCCAAAAGAACATATCCACGTCATCATCAATGAAATGAAAAAAGGAAATTACGGAGTTAACGGAGCTTGGAAAGAATAGGCATTTCTTTCTTGCAATTTACACGTTTTAGTGCTTAAATGGTTCTATAATTGATTGATGAAAAAGACAACCAAATTTGAGAGTCTTCGAAAAGAGAGGAAAATCACGGCTGAGAATTTTCCGGAAGAAAACCAGAGGCGGACCACTTTTGAAACCTTTGTTGAAGCGAAGGCGGTCGCACCGTTACCACGTTTGAGGAACACAGATTGTGTTTGAAAATTAGGTGGAACCACGAAATTTCGTCCTAGTATCGCAGTGCGATGCTAGGATTTTTTTATTTTTCGGCAATCAAAAGCTCTTCGACCTATCTTTTTATCAATCATAATTTTGAAGGAGGATTTTTTATGTCAATAAAAATTACATTTCCAGATGGTGCAGTAAAAGAGTTTGCTGCTGGAATCACTACAAAAGAAATCGCAGATCAAATTTCTAAAAGTCTTGGAAAAAAAGCATTAGCAGGAAAAATAAACGGACAATTGATCGACTTGGATCGCCCAATTGAAGAAGATGCTTCTATTGAAATCGTAACCCCAGATCATGAAGATGCTCTTGCTTTGGTTCGACATTCTTCTGCTCATTTAATGGCGCAAGCTATGCGTCGCTTGTTCCCTAAAATCCATTTTGGAGTGGGTCCAGCGATTGATACTGGTTTTTATTACGATACAGACAATGGCGAACACCCAATTGCTGCCGAAGATTTACCAGCAATCGAAACAGAAATGATGAAAATTGTAAAAGAAAACCTGCCAATCGAACGCCATGTTTTAACAAAAGCAGAAGCACTAGAACTTTTTGCGGCTGATCCTTATAAAGTGGAACTGATTAGTGAATTGCCAGAAGACGAAGTAATTACTGCCTATAGTCAAGGAGAATTCGTTGATCTATGCCGTGGACCTCACGTGCCGTCAACGGGGCGAATCCAAGTATTCAAATTGCTGTCTGTGGCAGGTGCTTACTGGCGCGGAAATTCTGACAATCACATGATGCAACGGGTTTATGGTACAGCTTTCTTTGATAAAAAAGAATTAAAGGAATTTATCAAACAAAGAGAAGAAGCCAAGGAACGGGATCACCGTAAACTTGGGAAAGAATTAGATTTATTCATGGTTTCTCAAGAAGTTGGTTCTGGTTTACCATTCTGGTTGCCAAAAGGAGCAACCATTCGCCGGACCATCGAACGCTACATTGTAGATAAGGAAATCGGTTTGGGTTATCAACACGTGTATACACCGATTATGGCAGATGTAAACTTATACAAAACTTCTGGGCACTGGGATCACTACCATGAAGATATGTTTCCGCCAATGGATATGGGAGATGGCGAAATGCTGGTTCTGCGCCCAATGAATTGTCCTCATCATATGATGGTTTATAAAAATCATATCCATTCTTATCGCGAGTTGCCAATTCGAATTGCTGAACTTGGCATGATGCACCGTTATGAAAAATCTGGCGCATTGTCCGGGTTGCAACGGGTGCGGGAAATGACCTTGAACGACGGACATACTTTTGTTCGCCCAGATCAAATCAAGGAAGAATTTAAACGGACACTGGACTTGATGATTGCTGTTTACAAAGATTTTAACATCACCGACTATCGTTTCCGCTTAAGCTATCGGGATCCAAACAATACAGACAAATATTTTGATGATGATGCAATGTGGGAAAATGCTCAAACAATGTTGAAAGAAGCAATGGATGAGCTTGGTTTAGACTATTTTGAAGCAGAAGGTGAAGCTGCCTTTTATGGTCCAAAAATGGACGTACAAGTAAAAACAGCATTGGGAATGGAAGAAACATTGTCAACGATTCAATTGGATTTCTTATTGCCTGAACGTTTTGACTTGACTTATGTTGGGGAAGATGGCGAAAATACGCATCGTCCTGTTGTCATTCACCGAGGAATCGTGTCAACCATGGAACGCTTTGTTGCATATTTGACTGAAGTTTATAAAGGCGCTTTTCCAACTTGGTTGGCACCTGTTCAAGCAACAATCATCCCGGTTTCCGTTGATGCACATAGTGATTACGCTTATGAAATCAAAGAACGTCTGCAAAGCCAAGGTTTGCGGGTTGAAGTGGATGACCGAAATGAAAAAATGGGCTATAAAATTCGGGGCTCCCAAACGCAAAAAATTCCTTATCAATTAGTTGTTGGAGACAATGAAGTGAAGGATGCTACGGTAAATGTTCGTCGTTACGGAAGTAAAGAAACTGCTGTGGAAGATTTGAGTATGTTTATCGATGCAATCGTTGCAGAAGTAAACAATTACAGTCGTGAAGCATAGGCAACTACTGAATAGTTGAACGAATTTCTCGCTTTTTGGTTAAACATCAAAAAGCGGGAAAATTTATTATCAAAAAGAGATAAAAACAGGGAGAAAGGAATGAAAAAATGGAAAACAAGCAACGATCGATCCTATCAGTGATTGTCCTGTCGATTATTACCTGTGGCATTTATTTTTTTGTCTGGATGTATCAAACCACAAGAGATCTGAATGAGTACACCAATGATTATCGATTAAGTCCAGGAACGGTTATTTTATTAACGATTATTACCTGTGGTATTTACGGTATTTATTGGTGGTATCGGATCAATGACCTATTCATAAAAGCGCAGCAAAAAGTTGGCTACAAGGTTTATAATGACAATAAAGTTCTTTTTATCGTCCTATCTTTATTTGGGCTGAATATTGTCAATATGGCGATTTTGCAATCTGATTTGAATCTTTTATGGCGAACAGATACTACGGAGCCAGAAACAAAAGATGACGACTGGACAGATTATTAATGTGTTTTTTCAAAGCAATTACCGGTCTGCCTTGCCCAGGTTGTGGCATGACCCGCGCATTTCTTCATTTTTTTAGTGGCGATTTTACTGGGGCATTTTATTATCATCCACTATTTTGGTTGGTAGCTTTGATTTTCGGAGCGCTGCTCGGTAAGAAATATTTTCCCCGTCTGGCGGTAATTTTGCGTAAGGAGAAACTCTGGCTGTCATTGTTAGGCGTTGTTTTAGTCGTATACGGTATACGCTTGTTCCTGCTTTTCCCCGAATATCCGCCAATGGATTTCGATCAACAGGCGTTGCTTCCACGGTTGCTTCGCCAAATTTTTTAAGAAAAAATTATTGAATATTTTTTAAGAAAGCGTGGAATGCTTATCAGGTCCGTCTTTAGACCTTGAGTTTTCTCGTAGTATATGGTATAGTACGTTATGGTAATGATACTTGAAGTGAGTGAGCGGAAATTTCGCTCACTCTTTTTCATGAATGAAAGTCGTTTATTTTGAAGGAGGCGAAGAATTTTGAGTACAGTGGTGGAAACAGTTACGGAATTAGTGACTCCCATCTTAGAGGAACAAAATTTTGAGTTGGTTGAAGTGGAATTTGCAAAAGAAGGAAAAAGCTGGTTTCTTCGCGTATTCATTGATAAAGAAGGCGGAATCGATATCGAGGAGTGTGCCTTTGTCAGTGAGCAATTAAGTGAAAAACTGGATGCGTGCGATCCAGATCCCATTCCCCAAGCATATTTTTTAGAAGTTTCTTCTCCTGGTGCTGAGCGTCCTTTGAAAAAAGAAAGCGACTATGAAAAAGCACTTGGCGAATACATCCATGTATCCTTTTATCAGCCAGTCGATGGTGAAAAGCAGTACGAAGGATTTTTACAAGCTTTTGATAAAGAACAGATGACGATGAAAATTCGTATAAAAACACGGGAAAAAGAGATTACTTTTGATCGGAAAAACATTGCTAAAGCGCGTTTAGCTATTCAATTTTAATCACGAAGGAGTCAGAAAACAATGAGTAAAGAAATGTTGAATGCATTGGATGCATTGGAAGCGGAAAAAGGAGTTTCCAAAGAAATCGTTATTGAAGCGCTTGAAGCAGCTTTAGTTTCGGCTTACAAACGCCACTATGGCCAAGCACAAAACGTTGAAGTGGAATTTGATCAAAAAAAGGGCAACATCCATGTGTATGCAGTCAAAGAAGTAACTGAAGAAGTCATGGACTCTCAGTTGGAAGTATCTTTAAAAGATGCTTTGCTGATCAATCCTGCTTATGAAATCGGGGATAAGATTCGTTTCGAAGTCACACCGAAAGATTTTGGACGGATTGCCGCCCAAACGGCGAAACAAGTTATCTTGCAACGGGTGAGAGAAGCGGAACGCAACATTATCTATAACGAATTCAGTGCTTATGAAAAAGACATCATGCAAGGAATTGTTGAACGTCAAGACCATCGTTATATTTATGTCAATCTTGGCAAAATCGAAGCTGTCCTTTCAAAGCAAGATCAAATGCCTAACGAATTTTATCAACCTCACGACCGAATCAAGGTCTACGTTTCTCGTGTTGAAAATACATCAAAAGGCCCTCAAGTTTTTGTAAGCCGCAGCCATCCAGATTTGTTGCGTCGCTTATTTGAACAAGAAGTGCCGGAAGTCTATGATGGAACGGTTGAAATTATCAGTATTGCTCGTGAAGCAGGGGACCGTTCAAAAGTTTCTGTTCGATCCAATGATCCGAATATCGATCCCGTGGGAACGTGTGTAGGACCAAAAGGCCAACGGGTCCAAGCTATCGTCAATGAATTAAAGGGCGAAAACATGGATATCGTTGAATGGAACGAAGATGCCGCAGTGTACATTGCAAATTCGTTGAATCCGGCACAAGTTGTGGATGTTATCTTTGACTTGCAAAATCCTAAGGCCTGCACAGTTGTCGTACCAGATTATCAATTGTCATTAGCCATCGGCAAACGGGGACAAAACGCCCGTCTTGCGGCAAAATTAACTGGGTTTAAAATCGATATCAAATCAGAATCAGATATGGAAGAATTTTACGCAAAACTTGAAGATGGCGATTATATCGATGCCGGTGAATCAGCTGATGTGGATGCAGCGATAACTGAAACTCCAGAAGAAGCAATCGTGGAATCAGAAAAACCTGCAGACGATGAAGTCGTTGATATGGACGAAAAGTAGAGAAACAAGCGAGGGAAAAACGATGAAAAAACGAAAAGTTCCTTTACGAAAATCGGTTGTGTCTGGTGAAATGAAACCTAAAAAAGAATTGATTCGCATTGCCCGCTCAAAAGAAGGCGTCGTTTCCATTGATCCATCTGGAAAAATGCCTGGTCGCGGTGCGTATGTTGCGATTGAACCTGAGGAAGTACGTGTTTCTCAAGAAAAGAAAATTTTGGATCGGGTGTTGGAAACAACCTTGACAGATGAATTCTATCAAGAATTATTAGACTATGTCACCCATCAAAAAGCCCGTCGCGAGTTATTCAAAAATGAATAAGACGAAGCTGCTGAATATGTTAGGACTTGCAATGCGAGCTGGTAAACTGGTAACCGGCGAAGAGCTTGTGGTCAAAGAGATCCGTTCGCAAAAAGCGGCACTTGTTTTGATCGCCTCTGACGCTGGAAAAAATACCCAAAAAAAAGTCAAAGATAAAAGTACTTATTACAAAGTTCCTTGCTTTGACGAGTTAACTTCTACTGAAATCAGTCACGCCATTGGCAAACCAAGGATGGTGATTGCTGTAATGGATCAAGGTTTTGGAAGGAAGATCAAGGAACTAATACAAGGTTAGGAAGGTGATTGCATGGGTAAAAAAAGAATTTATGAACTTGCAAAAGAAATGAACAAATCAAGCAAAGAGCTTGTTGAAAAGGCGCAATCTTTAGGATTTGATGTCAAAAACCATATGGGTTCGATTTCGGATGGAGAAGAAAAAAAATTACGCCAAACATTGACTGGAGGCGCGTCAAACAGACCGAACTCCGGAAATAGACAACAAGAAAATAGCCAACCTGCAACCCAAAAACCAGCGAACCAGCCTTCTAATCCAGAAGCAAAACCTGAACATAAAAAATTCCAAACACAGCGGAATAATCCGAATTTTCAAAATCGTAACAAACCTGCCCGTCCAGCGGGAAACAAGCCTTATCGTCAAGACACGGCTAAACCTGCAAATCAAGGAGTAAACCAGGCAGAACGACCAAATCAAGAAAAACCAAAACAACAGACAACAAGACCACAAACACAAGGTCAAAAACCACAAAATCAAAATCAAGCAAGACCGCAAAATCAAGCACAACGACCACAGAATCAAGGTCAAAAACCGCAAAATCAAGGGAGACCACAGACCCAAGGACAAAGACCACAAACACAAGGTCAAAAACCTCAGGGACAAAGTCGTCCACAATCACAGCAACCACAGTCAGGAAAACAGATGAATCAAAAAACAAACCAAAAACCAACAGAACAACGTAATCAAGCAACCAACCAACGTCCACAAGCTGCTTCTCAGAATCAAGCTCGAGGACAAGCCGGCGGACAAGGTGGACAAGATCAAAAACGAACAACGAACAATAACCGCGGCAAAGGAAACTTCAACAACCAAAACCGCAACAATTTCGGCAATCAAAATCGTAATCGATTTAATAAAAAAGGGAAGAAAGGCCGTCAACAACAAACTTCCCAAAAACCTGCTGTTCCACCACGTAAATTCCGTGAATTGCCAGATGTTTTAGAATATACAGAAGGTATGAACGTAGCAGAAATTTCAAAAAAAATCCATCGTGAGCCAGCCGAAATCATCAAAAAATTATTCTTGATGGGTGTTATGGTCAACCAAAATCAACCGTTGGATAAAGATACGATTGAATTATTGGCGACAGACTACGGCATGGAAGCACAAGAAAAAGTACAAGTGGATATCACAGATATCGACAAATTCTTTGAACCAGAAGAATTGAATGAAGAAAATCTTGTTCCACGTCCACCAGTTGTAACGATCATGGGACACGTCGATCACGGTAAGACAACGTTGTTAGATACCTTGCGTCATTCACGAGTAACCAGTGGTGAAGCCGGAGGAATTACACAGCATATTGGTGCTTATCAAATTGATATCGACGGCAAACCTATTACCTTCTTGGATACACCGGGACACGCGGCCTTTACCAGCATGCGGGCACGGGGAGCAAGTATTACTGATATTACTATTTTAGTAGTTGCAGCAGATGATGGTGTGATGCCACAAACAATTGAAGCAATTAATCATGCGAAGGCAGCAAAAGTTCCAATCATCGTTGCAGTCAATAAAATCGATAAACCAGGTGCTAATCCACAACATGTTATGCAAGAACTAAGCGAATATGAACTGATCCCTGAAGCTTGGGGTGGCGATACGATTTTTGTTGAAATCTCCGCAAAATTCGATCAAAATATCGAAGAATTGTTGGAAATGATTGTTTTAGTTGCAGAAGTTGAAGATTTGAAAGCAGATCCTAAACAGCGGGCAATCGGGACCGTCATTGAAGCACGATTAGATAAAGGAAAAGGACCAGTTTCTACTTTACTGGTTCAACAAGGAACACTGCATGTTGGTGATCCAATCGTTGTCGGAAATACCTATGGACGTGTTCGAGTGATGACCAATGATATCGGTCGGCGGGAAAAAGCAGCTGGACCAGCAACACCAGTTGAAATTACCGGATTGAATGATGTACCTCAAGCTGGAGACCGTTTCGTTGTCTTTGAAGATGAAAAAACTGCTCGGGCAGCTGGGGAAGAACGGGGCAAACGTGCCTTGATGGAACAACGCTCATCCAATAGTCGGGTAACGCTGGATACATTATTTGAAAGCCTAAAAGAAGGCGAATTGAAAGACGTTAATGTTATCATTAAAGCAGACGTGCAAGGTTCTGCCGAAGCATTGGCAGCCTCATTACAAAAAATCGATGTTGAAGGCGTTCGTATCAATATCGTCCATTCAGCAGTAGGTGCCATCAATGAGAGCGATGTGACACTGGCTGCAGCAAGTAATGCGATTATCATTGGATTCAATGTGCGTCCGACACCACAAGCAAAACAACAAGCAGATGCTGAAAAAGTGGACATTCGTCTACATCGGATCATTTACAAAGCCATCGAAGAAATCGAAACAGCGATGAAGGGAATGCTTGATCCAGAATTCGAAGAAAAAATCATAGGACAAATGGTTGTCCGGGAAACATATAAAGTCTCCAAAGTCGGAACGATTGCTGGTTGTTACGTAACAGAAGGATTTATTCGTCGAGACAGCGGTGTGCGTGTGATTCGCGACGGCATCGTGATTTACGAAGGTGTATTAGCAAGCTTGAAACGCTTCAAAGATGATGTGAAGGAAGTTAAGCTAGGCTTTGAATGTGGTGCAATGATCGAAAAATTCAACGATCTCAAAGCAGATGATGTTATCGAAGCATATGTTATGGAAGAAATTAAAAACGATTAATCACAAAGGAGGTCGAAGACTATGGCCAATTATCGTGATCGCAGAGTAGCACAAGAAATTCTACGGGAAGTAAACCAAATCTTACGAAAAAAAATCCGTGATCCTCGGGTACAGGATGTAACTATTACGGATGTACGTGTGACAGGTGATTTGCAACAAGCGACAATTTATTATAGTTTACTGTCAGAATTAGCTTCTGAAAGACAAAAGGCACAGCAAGGGCTTGAAAAAGCAACAGGTTTGATTCGTCATGAATTGGGACAAACCTTAACCCTTTATAAAACGCCGGAAATCTTTTTTGAACTTGATGAATCTGTCGAATATGGCAATAAGATCGATGAAATGATTCGCAACCTGCACAAAGAGTAAAGAAGAATTTCATGAAAAAACTAGCGAAGGATTTCAGCTCTCTTTTTGGGAACTGAGATACCTTCGCTTTTTTCAGTTTACAGATGATAAACTTCTGGGGAAATGTGCTATAATAATCCAGTTGAATAGGAGAAGTGAGGTGTGACATGGACGGAATTTTACCTCTATGGAAAGAACGGGGAATGACGAGTCATGACTGTGTTTTTCAATTACGAAAAATTTTACATACAAAAAAAATCGGGCATAGTGGTACACTGGATCCCGATGTAGATGGTGTATTGCCGATTTGTATCGGAAAAGGAACAAAGATGGTAGAATTTCTGATGGAGTCGGGAAAAACATATGTAGGGGAAATTACCCTTGGATTTGCAACAACGACAGAGGATGCTTCAGGAGAGGTTGTTGAACGTACAGTCATCCAACAACCATTTTCAAACAAAGCAATCGATGAAGCGATGGCTTCTTTGACGGGTGAAATCACTCAGATACCGCCGATGTTTTCAGCGGTCAAGGTCAACGGACGTCGGTTATATGACTATGCACGAGCGGGAGAAATCGTTGAACGCCCTGAACGCAAAGCCCAAATTTTTTCTTTTGAACGAATCTCAGAGCCAGTATGGGAAAATGGAACCCAGTCTTGGCGGTTTCAAGTGAGGTGCGGCAAAGGAACCTACGTGCGAACGTTAGCGGTTGATACGGGGAAAAAATTACAGGTAGCCGCCCACATGTCGGACTTAACACGAATAGCTAGTGGCGGATTTACAAAAGCGCAAGCAGTAACCCTGCAACAGGTACGGGAATTAGTAGATCAAAACCAATTAGAGGCCTATTTATTGCCAATTGAATATGGCGTAAAGGAATTTCCACGGGTGGATCTTTCCGATGCATTGTGGCAAAAAATAAAAAATGGGATGCGACTGCCTTTTTCAGCTTTCCAATTAGCCGAAATGCCACAGGAACCGATTGCGCTGTTTTATCAAGAAAAAGTGGTAGGAATCTATGAAAAGAACAATAAGAATCCCGAAGAACTAAAACCGAGGAAAATGTTTCGTACGGAGTAGTAGATGGAGGATTACTTGATAGGTTCTGTGTAGTAAATTTGTTACCTTAATTATGAACGGAGAATTTTGATGAAAATAATAACGATTAGACATCCTTATACAAAAGAGCAAATTCCAGAAGGGGATGTCGTTTTAGTTCTGGGCTTTTTTGATGGGGTACATAAAGGACATCAGAAAGTTATTCGGAAAGGAAAAAAAATCGCTGAGGAGCAAGGATTAAAGTTAGCTGTGATGACATTTAATCAACATCCTTCCATTGTTTTCCAAAAGGTCGATCCAGCTGAAATGCATTACCTAACTAGCCTTTCGCAAAAAGAACGAATCATGGCTGATCTAGGCGTCGATTATTTATATGTGATTGATTTTACTTCGGCGTTTGCAGGATTAAAGCCACAAGACTTTGTGGATCAATATATTGTGGGTCTTCATGGAAAATTTGCTGTCAGCGGCTTTGATTATACCTATGGTCCGAGAGATATCGCTGATGTAGCCCATCTTCCTGAATATGCTAAAAATCGTTTTGAGGTAGTCACAGTAGCAAAAGAAACTGAGGATGGAGAAAAAATCAGTTCTACTCGTATTCGTCAATTGTTGGAAGAAGGAAATATGGATGAAGTCAATAAACTATTGGGCTATCCATATGAAATCGAAGGGACAGTCGTGCACGGGGATGCTCGTGGACGCACTTTAGGATTTCCTACAGCCAATATCAAGTTCAAATCTACTGTCCGTTTGCCCGAAGAAGGCGTCTATGTGTCTGAATTGAAGGTGGGCGATCGTTGGTATCCGGCAATGGGATCAATTGGCCATAACGATACCTTCGGCAAAGGACGAGAATTAACAGTTGAAGTCTATATTTTGGATTTTCATCAAGATATCTATGGGGAACAGGTCAGTGTCCGCTGGCTACATCTGTTACGGGGACAGGTTGCTTTTGATGGGGCAGAAGCTCTGATCGAACAACTGCATGCAGACGAAGCGGCAACACGTGCATATTTTAAAAAATAAGAAACCAGAATCGGAGGATAATTACTCCGATTCTTTTTTTAATGATAACAAAAATTTATCACACCGCTTTATTTCTTATCATGTGAAAGATTGAATTAATCTACTCTCTGCGCTATGATTACAACAACAAAATAAGAAATGCCATGAAAAGATAAGTACAAAGCGGAACACTTACAGAGAGCTTAGGAGAATGAGAATAAGCAGCGGGAAACTTTGGAAAATGGTCTTGGAGCAATCGACAGCAAGTAATAACGAACTGCCGACGGAAAGCGTCCGTTAGATACGCGCAAGTATTTCGTTTGAATTTTTTGAGATACTTATGGAGGCTGACTTTGTGAAGAGTCAGCGAACAAAGGTGGTCACACGAGACAATCGTCCTTTCTTTTTATGGAAGGATGTTTTTTTATTTTGTAGGAACAGCGGTTGTACTGATAAAAAGGAGAGAATGCAAATGGCAAAAATCGTTGAAAATATCTTAGAATTGACCGGAGATACACCTGTCGTAAAACTAAATCGAATCGTTCCAGAAGGTGCTGCAGATGTCTATGTTAAACTAGAATTTTATAACCCAGCTGGTTCAGTCAAGGATCGAATCGCCCTTGCAATGATCGAAAAAGCAGAAAAAGAGGGGAAATTAAAACCCGGAGGAACAATCGTTGAACCGACTTCCGGCAATACAGGCGTTGGCTTATCCTTCGTTGGTGCGGCAAAAGGGTATAACGTTGTCATCGTTTTACCGGAAACCTTCTCAATTGAACGTCGGAAATTGATCCAAGCATACGGTGCAAAATTAGTTTTGACACCAGGTAGTGAAGGGATTAACGGAGCGATTGCCAAGGCTAAAGAGTTGGCAGAAGAAAACGGTTGGTTTTTGCCTTTGCAATTTGAAAATGAAGCCAATCCAGAAATTCATTATCAAACAACTGGTAAGGAACTTGCTGCAGCATTCGCCGAAACAGGACTCGATGCGTTTGTTGCCGGCGTTGGAACTGGTGGGACGATTACCGGTGTTGCCAAAAGTTTGAAGGAAACTTTGCCAAATGTTCGTGTTTATGCGGTGGAAGCGGCCGAATCTGCTGTTTTATCTGGCGGCAAAGCGGGTCCTCATAAAATTCAAGGGATTTCTACCGGCTTTGTGCCAAAAGTTTTAAATGAAGAAAGCTACCAAGAAGTATTACCTGTATCTAGTGAAAACGCCTTGGAAACTGCGCGGAAAGTTGGAACACAAGAAGGGATTCTTGTCGGAATTTCTGCAGGGGCAGCTATTTACGGTGCAATTGAAGTGGCTAAAAAATTAGGTGCCGGCAAGAAAGTCGCAGCAATTGTTGCTGATAACGGCGAACGCTATCTTTCGACAGTTCTCTATGATTTTGCAGACGAATAAGTTGAATCAAAGGACGATTAGCAGGAAATCCTGTTGATCGTCGTTTTTTTTCGCAAAGCATTGCAAAAAAGTTCTGTTTGACTTAACCTGGAGTTCAAGTTATAAAGTTGATGTATTGAATGCGATGAATGATAAATAGTGTAAAGACAAAAAGCAAGGAGACAAAAAATGAACATTTCCAAAGTAGCAGAAAAAATGGCATTAACACCAGTCACTCTCAGATACTATGAGCGAATTGGTTTAATTCCTCCAATCACTCGTAAAAACGGCGGGGTTCGGAACTATTCAGAAGAAGATTTGCAATGGATTGATTTCATCAAATGCATGCGCAGTGCTGGATTGACGGTGGAATCTTTGATTGAATATACAACACTTTATCAACAGGGAGCTGCAACGCTAGAAGCCAGAAAACAAATTTTGATTGAAGAAAGAGAGCAATTAAAAAAGAAATACCAAGAAATGGGAGAAACTTTAGAGCGTCTGGAAGGGAAAATCACTAATTATACAGACTTACAAAGTGAGATGCGCTGAGGAGAAAGCGGAGTGAAATATTTTATTGCGGATACACATTTCAATCATGAGAATGTGATTGATTTTCTCTTCGGCGAAACGGCAGAAAATGCAGCCCATATTTTAAAAAGCTATTAGGACGCCGCGGGCTAAACCTAGGGCTGATCAGCAAAATTATTGTCCAGTCAGTCTTTGTGACGTTTTAGAAAAAGCAGTAATAAGAGGAAACGTTTGCAGATTAAGGGAGCAACTCTCCGCAAATTGAATTCTCTCACAAAGTCTCTTATAATAAATTTATATCGAATAAAAAAGAACAGGGGGGAATTTCGTGAGTAAACAAACAGAGCGCTTTGAAGCGATGCGAAAACAAACGAGAGATAAAATTCGCTATGCCGCGGTTACTTTATTTGCAAAACATTCTTTTGCGAATACGACAATGCAGGCAATTGCCGAAGAGGCAGGTGTCAGCACAGGGTTGGCATATCGTTATTTTCCTTCCAAGCAGGCCTTGTTCGATGCCATAATGAGTGAAGCCATTGAGGGCTTAAGAAATTTGAAACACCTGTTTCAAGCAGAAGGTGATCCACGAAGTATTTTAACGGGGGCAACAGAGGAAATGTTGAAAGGAATCGCGGTGGATCGAACCACAAGTGATTTATTTTTATTGGTTACGCAATCGATTTTCCCCAATACAGAACCGAATAACGGCTTGAAGGAATTGATTGCGATGGATAAGGAGCTAATTGCGGCATTGAAACAATTGATTATTCGTGGTCAGGAAAAAAAGCAATTTGTTGCTAGTGATCCGCAAATGTTGGCGATGTTTTTTATCAGTAGCGCTCAGGGAGTAGGACTAATGGCAACGATTTTTGAAGAGGACTATCAATTACCGGATATCAGCATCTTTTTAAGTTTTTTATTGCAAAAATAAATAGCCTATGAATTTTTTGTCAGTGGACGCAATTAATTTTCAGGTGGCTACTGGTAAGATCTTTGCGTTATTAGGAGAAAATGGGGCGGGAAAAACGACCACGATTCATTTGCTTACCGGTTTGTTAAAACCAACAGCAGGAGAAATTTTTTACGAAGGAATCAAGGCTTCACGAAAGGAAATCCGCAGTCAAATCAGTGTGACAGGACAATTTGCAGCACTGGATGAAGAACTGACTGGGCGGGAAAATCTAGAAATTCTTGGGCAACTCCATTCGTTACCGAAGAAGACAGCGAGAAAAAAAGCTATGGAACTATTAAAACAATTTCAATTGGAACAAGCTGCTGATAGAAAAGTCAGTCAGTATTCTGGCGGGATGAAACGCCGATTGGATATTGCAGCAAGTCTTTTGGGAGATCCAAAAGTGTTGTTTTTGGACGAGCCAACGACTGGAATCGATCCTGCAAATCGTCGGAAAATTTGGAAACTGATTGCTGATTTGGCAAAAAAATCGGGAATGACGATTTTTCTTACCACTCAGTATTTGGAAGAAGCTGAGATATTGGCTGACTATGTGACAATCATGAGTCAAGGAAAAATTATTGCTGATGGATCGATTCAAACACTTAAAAAGCAATTGCCAGAAAGTAAGATTCATTTACAGTTTTCAAACGAAAAGGACTTCCAAAAAGCACAATTGGTTTTAATCGGAGAAAAAATCGCTCTCTTACCAGAAAATAAGTTAGAGATTTTGGCAGTAGAAAAAGTTCAAAAATTGACTTCATTGTTTTCAAAATTAGCAGACCATGAAATTGTGGTAAGTGATGTTCAATTATTGGAACCAACGTTGGAAGATGTTTATTTGGAAGTAACTAAAGGAGGTAGCAGCCATGCAATGGTTTCATGATTTGACGGTTATGAGTAGGAGAAGCTGGAAGCTCAATTCCCGTAATTTGGATGGGTTGATTACTACAATTTTTTTGCCTGTTCTGATTTTATTGTCCTTTGTTTTTATTTTTGGAGGTGCAATTGACCGTAGTGGGAATTATATCGATTATATCTTGCCCGGAATCATTGTTTTAGGAATCGGGCAAGTATCGGCAGGAGCGGCGGTTGCCATGTCTACGATGAAACAAAGAGGGATTTTGAATCGCTTCAAAACAATGAATATTACCCAATCTTCGGTTTTATGGGGGGAACTAACCATTAATCTTCTAAAAAATCTTATTGCCGTATTTCTAGTGGTCATAGTGGGCATCTTGCTTGGATTTAGCACTCAGATTACTTTTTTAACTGGTTTTTTCTTGCTATTCTTTGTGCTGTTATTTGCGGCAGTACTGATCTGGATCAGCTTTTTTGTTGGGCTCACTGTTGGAACGGAAGCAGCGGCAGCTTTTCCGATGATTTTGCTGTTTATGCCCTATTTGAGTAGCGGGTTTGTCCCATTAGAAACATTACCAAAATTTTTACGCCGGTTAGCAGAAATTTCTCCTTTCACTCCAATTACAGAATCAATTCGAGGTTTGTTAATGAATGAGTTAATAATCCACAATCTCCAGACCGCACTGATTTGGTTAGGTCTTTTATTATTACTTTTTGTTCCTTTGACCCTGAGAAAATATGAGAGATTGACAGAGGGGTAACTTACGAGTTTTGGTGGTGTAAATAAACTTACTAGTATAGAAGAAATAAGTATTTTCCTCAATAAAAGTTGCTTTATCGTAACTTCATTTAGTAATTGCTCTTGAAAAGAATATGTTAAGTTTTTATAGCCTATGATAGAATGAAGTGCAACGCTTCAATTTATAGCTAAATGAAAGGTATTAAAGAAGCGGACAGGCCTTTTGAGAGGAAATAACAAAATGAAAAATATAGATAAACCAGGTAATACCAGCATTTCAGCCTACATTCACATCCCATTTTGTGAACATATCTGTTATTACTGTGACTTTAATAAGGTATTCCTGGAAGGGCAGCCAGTCGATGAATACATCGAAATGCTGTTGAAGGAAATCCAATTGACATTGGAGCAACAAAAAACGGAAGAGTCAAAAACAATCTACATTGGTGGAGGAACGCCAACTTCTTTATCCGCAAAGCAATTGGATCGATTGTTGCAAGGCGTCACGGACTTGTTTCCGATGGAGAAGGTAAAAGAATTCACTATTGAAGCCAATCCGGGCGATCTGACTCAGGATAAATTGCGGGTTATGAAAAATTACGGAATTGGTCGTTTATCAATGGGCGTCCAAACATTTGATGACCAATTATTAAAAAAAATTGGTCGTAAGCACTCGGCAGCTGATGTTTACCAAACGATTGACTTGTTAAAAAAAGAGCAGTTTGATAATGTGTCTATCGATTTAATCTATGCGTTACCGGGACAAACATTGGAAAGTTTCAGAGATACGTTACATCGAGCATTGGATTTTGATTTACCTCACTATTCTTTGTATTCCTTAATTTTGGAAAATAAAACCATGTTCATGAATTGGGTGCGGCAAGGAAGAATCGAATTGCCGGATCAAGAAGTTGAAAGTCAAATGTTTGAAGAAGCAATCGAACAAATGGAAAAACGCGGACGTCATCAATACGAGATCAGTAACTTTGCTGAGTCTGGAAAAGAATCTCAGCATAATCTGGTTTATTGGAACAACGAAAATTATTTTGGGTTTGGTGCGGGAGCTAGCGGCTACTTGGGTAATCGCAGATACAAAAATTATGGACCAATCCAACATTATTTGGAACCTTTGCGAAAGGGAAAGCTTCCTATTTATGAAGAAGAATTTTTAACAAAGGAAAATCAGATGGAAGAGGAATTATTTTTAGGTCTAAGAAAACTGGAAGGTATTTCCAAGCAAAACTTCCGCCAAAAATTTAATGTCGATTTTCATGATATTTATGGATCAGTGTTGCCGGAGCTGAAAGAAAAAGGTTGGCTGCTGGAAGAAAAGGATACCGTCCGTTTGACAAAAACTGGGTTATTTATCGGTAATGAAGTATTTGAAAAGTTTTTATTGAAGAGTTCTAACTAGGACTCTTTTTTCTTTTTAAATTTTTCTAAAATAATTAGCACTCGGCATGATAGAGTGCTAAAAAGTGGTGAAAAATTCTTGACAAATAAGTGGAGTGTGGTATATTTATACTCGTATTAGCACTTATAAGTAAAGAGTGCTAATGAGAGGTGATAGATTATGTTGACACAACGGCAACAGGATATTTTGCGTCTCATTGTTCAAAATTACACGCAAACGGGTCATCCAGTCGGTTCTAAAAAACTGATGGAAGAAGGAATTGATGCAAGCTCTGCAACGATTCGCAACGAGATGAAGGCATTAGAAGAATATGGCTTTCTTCAAAAAACACATTCTTCTTCCGGGCGAGTTCCTTCGATGACAGGCTATCGTTATTATGTTGATCATCTTTTACGACCGGACAAAGTCGAAAAATCAGAAATGCAACTTATTCAACAGTCTTTTGGTAGAGAGTTTCATGAAATTAATGAAATCATCCAACAGTCTGCGGATATCCTATCCAGTCTGACCAGTTACACAGCACTTTCACTAGGTCCAGATATGAAGGAACGACGTTTAACGGGTTTTCGCATCGTTCCCTTGAACGATCGCCAAATCATTGCGATTATCGTGACAGATAAAGGTAACGTTGAAAGTCAGGTCTTTACGATTCCCCGCTCCATTAGTGGAGAAGATTTAGAGAAAATGGTGCGGATCATCAATGATAAATTGATCGGTGAACCGTTGATTACGGTATATCATCGCTTGCGAACAGAAATTCCTATGATTTTGCATAAGTATTTTCAAACAACTGAAGGGATTCTTGATCTATTTGATTCGTTGCTGAGTAACGCTTTCGAAGAAAAAATCTTTGTCGGCGGACGGATGAACCTTTTGGATTTCGGTCCTAAGCCGGATGTGGATCAGTTCAAAACGATTTATTCTTTTATGAAAGATCCCGAGGAGTTGAATCAGCTATTGATTCCGCCAAATGGAACCATCCAGATTCGAATTGGTGATGAGCTTGGCATTGACTTGCTGCAAAATATGAGTTTAGTCCAAGCAAGTTATGATATTTCTGGTCATGGCCGCGGCACGATTGCGCTTTTGGGTCCTACGAGTATGCAATATTCAAAAATTTTTGCGTTGATTGACGTTTTTCGTCAAGAACTCGCATCAAAATTGGCTGACTATTATCGATCACTAGATTCGTTTAGTTAGTAAAAGTAAAAAGCGAAACAATCTAATAGAGAAAGGAAGTTAGTCAAGTGTCTGAAAAAGAATTGGAAAAAGAACTAGAAACAGAAATTGAAGCAGCGATCACTGAAGAAATTGAAGCTGATGATACTGAATCAGAAGCTCCGACAGAACTTGAAGTGTTGCAAGCAAAAAACAATGAATTAGAAGATCAGTTTTTGAGAGCGCGGGCGGAAATCGCAAATATTACCACTCGAAATCGCAATGAACGGGAACAATTACAAAAATATCGTTCGCAAGATTTGGCGAAGAAACTTTTGCCGGCAATCGATAATTTGGAACGTGCAATGGCGGCGGAAGTATCCGATGACCAAGGTGCAAATTTGAAAAAAGGTGTCGACATGGTTCTAGAAGGAATTCGTTTTGCTTTGAAAGAAGAAGGGATTGAAGAAATTCCCGCAGCTGGTGAAATGTTTGATCCTAATGTTCATCAGGCCGTTCAAACGATTCCAGCCGGTGACGATGTAGCAACAGATACAATCGTTGAAGTTTTACAAAAAGGATATAAGCTGCATGACCGCGTCTTGCGACCAAGCATGGTTATCGTAGCCCAATAATAAAAAAATATTAGTAGTATACTATTTTAAAGGAGTGTTTTTTACATGAGTAAAATTATCGGTATCGACTTAGGTACAACAAACTCAGCAGTCGCTGTTCTTGAAGGCGGCGAAGCAAAAATTATTGCAAATCCAGAAGGAAACCGCACAACACCTTCTGTTGTTTCTTTCAAAAATGGTGAAATCCAAGTAGGTGAAGTAGCAAAACGTCAAGCTGTAACAAATCCTCATACGATTTCTTCTATCAAACGTCATATTGGTGAAGCAGGTTATAAAGTAGAAGCCGAAGGGAAATCTTATACACCACAAGAAATCTCAGCTATGATTTTACAATACATCAAAGGTTTTGCTGAAGATTATCTAGGTGAAAAAGTTGAAAAAGCAGTTATTACAGTTCCTGCATACTTCAATGATGCGCAACGTCAAGCAACGAAAGATGCTGGTAAAATCGCAGGTTTAGAAGTAGAACGGATTGTTAATGAACCAACAGCAGCAGCATTAGCTTATGGTTTGGATAAAACAGACAAAGAAGAAAAAATCTTAGTATTTGACCTTGGTGGTGGTACTTTTGACGTATCAATCCTTGAATTAGGTGACGGTGTGTTTGATGTATTATCTACAGCCGGTGACAATCATCTTGGTGGGGATGACTTTGATAACAAAATCATCGATCATATGGTTGCTGAATTTAAGAAAGAAAACGGTATTGATTTAGGAAAAGACAAAATGGCGTTGCAACGGTTGAAAGATGCCGCTGAAAAAGCGAAAAAAGATTTGTCAGGTGTAACAAGCACGCAAATCAGCTTGCCATTTATTACAGCCGGAGACGCTGGTCCTTTGCATTTGGAAATGACTTTGACTCGTGCGAAATTTGATGAATTAACAAGTGATCTTGTTGAACGGACAAAAATTCCAGTACGTCAAGCTTTGAAAGATGCTGGTTTATCACAATCTGAAGTAGATGAAGTGATTTTAGTCGGTGGTTCAACCCGGATTCCTGCAGTTGTTGATGCTGTTCGTAAAGAAACTGGCAAAGAACCAAATAAATCTGTAAACCCTGATGAAGTTGTTGCGATGGGTGCTGCAATCCAAGGTGGAGTTATCACTGGGGACGTCAAAGATGTAGTCTTGTTAGATGTTACACCACTTTCATTAGGTATCGAAACAATGGGTAGTGTCTTTACAAAATTAATTGACCGTAACACAACGATTCCTACAAGTAAATCACAAGTCTTCTCAACAGCAGCAGACAATCAACCTGCCGTAGATATCCATGTACTGCAAGGGGAACGTCCAATGGCTTCTGATAACAAAACATTAGGAAGATTCCAATTGACGGATATTCCACCAGCACCTCGTGGAATTCCACAAATCGAAGTAACTTTTGATATCGATAAGAACGGTATCGTGAATGTTTCTGCTAAAGATTTGGGAACACAAAAAGAACAAAAAATCACCATCAAATCTTCTTCAGGTCTTTCAGATGAAGAAATCGATCGCATGGTGAAAGATGCTGAAGCAAATGCTGAAGCAGATAAAGCCCGCAAAGAAGAAGTAGATCTTCGTAATGATGTAGATGCGTTGTTATTCACTGTTGATAAAACATTGAAAGATCTAGAAGGCAAAGTAGATGCAGAAGAAGTGAAGAAAGCGGAAGATGCTCGGGATGAACTGAAAGCTGCAGTTGAAGCAAATAACATCGAAGAAATGAAAACAAAACGAGATGCATTAAACGAAATCGTACAAAACTTAACGGTTAAATTGTACGAACAAGCAGCGCAACAACAAGCGCAAGAAAATCCAGAAGAAGCGCAAGGCGGCGCAGATGATGTTGTCGATGCTGATTTTGAAGAAGTAGACGGCGATGACAAATAAGTAACTCGCTAAGAAAAAGCCAAAGTCATCCTTTGGCTTTTTCTTATGATTTGTTAAGAATGATTTGGCTTATGACAGAAATATGATAAAATACACAAGTGGTTAAAACAAGAAATGTGGAGGGAAGCCTATGGCAACAAAACGAGATTATTACGAAGTCCTGGGATTGCAAAAAGGGGCTTCGGATGATGAAATTAAAAAGGCATACCGCAAGCTTTCCAAAAAGTATCATCCGGATATTAACAAAGAGGCTGATGCAGAAGATAAATTCAAAGAAATTTCCGAAGCCTATGAAATTCTGAGCGATCCGCAAAAAAGAGCAGCGTATGATCAATATGGACACGCTGGTACAGATCCTAATTATGGTGGCGGTGGCGGCTACGGTGGATTTGGCGGCGGTAATTATGGTGGCTTTTCCGGTGGCGGTTTTGGTGGATTTGAAGATATCTTTGAATCGTTTTTTGGCGGCGGTGGCGGTGGTCGTTCGGCTGATCCCAATGCGCCCCGACAAGGAGCCGATTTGCAGTATTCGATCAACTTGAAGTTTGAAGAAGCAATTTTTGGTGTGGAGAAACCGATCAAGTACAATCGGGAAGAAACCTGTCATACATGTGGCGGTAACGGAGCGAAACCCGGTACCCAGCCAGAAACCTGTCATAAGTGTCATGGTTCTGGTTCAATCAATGTGGAACGACAAACGCCTCTTGGTCGTGTAATGAGTCGTCAAACCTGTGATGTCTGTCATGGTACTGGGAAAGAAATCAAAGAACCATGTCCAACTTGTCACGGTGCTGGACACGAAAAGAAAGCCCATGAAGTGAAAGTCAATGTACCTGCAGGGGTAGAAGATGGGCAACAAATGCGTTTGGCAAATCAAGGGGAAGCCGGACAAAACGGTGGACCTTATGGGGATCTTTATGTTGTTTTCCGAGTTGAAGAAAGTGATATCTTCGATCGGGATGGTGCGGAGATTTACTATGAATTGCCATTAAACTTTGTCCAAGCAGCACTTGGCGATGAAATCAATGTGCCGACTGTTCATGGAGATGTGAAGCTGAAAATTCCAGCTGGTACACAAACGGGAACTAATTTCCGTCTTCGTGGAAAAGGTGCACCTCGTTTACGTGGTGGTGGCAATGGCGATCAACAAGTCCGCGTTAAAATCATTACACCAAAAAATCTGAATGATGCGCAAAAAGACGCATTGCGTAGCTTTGCGGAAGCTAGTGGTACAAAAATTAGTGAACAGCAGGCAGAAGGTTTTTTTGATAAAATGAAAGACGCCTTCAGCGGAAAAAAGAAGTAGGTAATCAATCGACTTCCTGTTCATAAAAAATAAGTAGAAATGACGACTGTTTGGCGTTGTTTCTACTTATTTTTTTGCAAAAAAAACTGTGAAAGTCAGGGATTAACCGACTTTCACAAGAAAGATTAAATATTTAGAACTTTGTCCAGAAAATCTTTGGTTCGTTCGTTCTTAGGAGCATTGAACAGTTGGTCTGGTGTTCCATCTTCCAAGAATTTTCCTTCGTCACAAAAGAGAACACGATTAGCTACTTCTTTGGCGAAGCCCATTTCATGGGTGACGATAACCATTGTCATGCCTTGTTTTGCTAATTTTTTCATTACGTTCAACACATCGCCGACCATTTCTGGATCCAGAGCAGAGGTAGGTTCATCAAATAACATAACATCAGGGTTCATTGCCAAAGCACGAGCGATAGCGACTCGCTGTTTTTGACCGCCAGATAATTTATCAGGATACATATCCTTTTTATCTGCTAGTCCAACGGTATCCAATAATTCCAGCGCTTTTTTCTCCGCTTCGCTACGATTGTTTTTCTTAAGATCCATTGGTGCTAAAACAATATTTTCTAAAACGGTCAAATGGGGGAAAAGGTTAAAATGTTGAAAAACCATACCGATATGTTGCCGAATAAGATTGATATTGGTATTCTTATCCATTAAATGAGCACCATCAATGACGATATCTCCACTGGTTGGTTCCTCTAAACGGTTCAAACAACGTAAAAAGGTGCTTTTTCCGGAACCAGACGGACCGATGACACAGACAACATCACCTTCTTTAATTGAGATACTGATATCATTTAACACGGTATTGTCACCATATTTTTTAACAAGATGTTCCACTAAGATTTTTTCTGCCATCTTATTTCACCTTCTTTTCTAAAACTTTTGCCAATTTTGTCAGTGACGTGATGACGATCAAGTACATGACCGCGATAATCAGATAAACATTGGTACTTTGTGAAGTTCGTGCAACGATGATTTTTCCTGTTTGCAATAGTTCTACCACGCCGATGACGGAGATAATGGTCGTGTCCTTCAACGAAATAACGAACTGATTGACGAAGGAAGGAATCATAATTTTGATTGCTTGCGGTAAAATGATCTTTTGCATGGTGCGAGTGTAAGGCATGCCGAGACTGCGGGAGGCTTCCATCTGTCCAACGGGGACAGCGTTGATACCGCCACGAACAATTTCAGCGATATAGGCGCTTGCATTCAAGGTTAGGGTGATGACGCCTGCTGCAAAATCAGGAATCGTAATGCCGATTGCATCCGACAGCCCGAAAAAGATGAAGAACGCCAGAACCATCATTGGGATACCGCGAATGATATCGACGTATATGGAAGCAAAAGTCCGCAAAGCTCTGATTGGTGCAACGCTGAACAGTCCGAAAATAATCCCAATCACTAGAGCTAGAGCAAAGGAAATCAAGGCCAATGCAATCGTTTTTCCGAGCCCTTCCAGTAAGACTTTCCAGTTATTTTCTAATAATCCGAAAATCGTTTTTTCATTGGCTTTTTTTACAGGAGCGGCGCCATCTGAAATATATTTTGCGAGGATATCTTCGTATTCGCCGGTTCGTTTCATTTCGGCAATTCCTTCATTAAACATTTCAAGTAATTCAGGATTTTGCCCTTTTTTTACTGCGAAACCATATTCACCACCAGATTCGCGTTTGATAGGAGTTGCTAATTTTTGCCCATTGCTGATGGCGTAGCCGATAACTGGATAATCGTCCATCATAGCATCAATTTGTCCGCCTTTCACGGATTCGTAAAGCTGATCCGCCGCATCGTACAGTTTTATTGCGTAGCCGTAGTTATCTTTGTTTGCTTCAAGAAAATCTGCGCTTTCCGTACCGATTTTTGCGCCAACTTTTTTGTCTTTTAAATCATCATAAGATTTGATTGATTTATTGCCCTCTTTTACAGCGACTTGAATTCCGCTTTCGAAATAGGGGGTAGAAAAATCAAAGGACTCCTTCCGTTCATCAGTAATGCTCATCCCGGCAATCATGCCGTCTGCTTGATTGCCTTCAAGCGCCTGTAATGCACCGGAAAAGCCGATAAAATTAAATTTAATGTTGAAGCCTTGTAATTCAGCCGCTCGTTTCATTAAGTCGACATCGATACCGACATATTCATTTTCTTCATTTTTAAATTCGAAAGGGGCAAAAGCGGAATCACTTGCGATAATGTATTCTTCTTTTTTTGGTTCAACTTTTTTCATTGTAGCGGAATCGTCTCCGCTTTCTGTTGCGATATAGGTTGCAACAATTTCGTCATAGCGGCCGTTTTCTTTAAGTTTTTTTAAGCCGTTGTTGAATTTTTCTAAGAGCTCACTGTTTTCACCTTTTTTTACTGCAAAACCATAAGAATTTCCTTGTTCCGGTTCGCCGATGAGTTTGAATTCTTCGCCATTTGAAATAGCATAACCTAACACAGGGTAGTCATCAAAAATTGCCTGTACGGTATTGTTGCGTAATGCGCCATAGAGCCCGTCTGCTGCATCATAAACTTTTACTTTGAATCCATAGGTCTCTTTATTCTCTTCTAAAAAAGTGGCGCTTTCTGTGCCGACTTTTGCACCGACAGTTTTTCCTTTTAGTCCATCATAATCGGTGATAGATTCTTCGTCTGCACGAACGGCCATTTGGATGCCACTATCAAAGTAAGGTTCGGAAAAGTCAAAGGACTCTTTCCGTTCGTCAGTAATACTCATCCCGGCAATCATCCCGTCTAGTTGGTTGGATTGGACGCCTTGGATAGAGCTGTCAAAGCCCAACGGTCGCAAATCGACTGAAAAATTTTGATCTTTTGCAATTTCATTTAATAAGTCGATATCAATACCGACATATTCATTGTTTTCATTTTGGAACTCGAAGGGCGCAAATGTGAGATCGGTTCCGATTTTATAGGTTTTCTCGGCAGCTTCGACCGATTCTTTTCCGCCTAGTGTAAAGAGACCTACCATTAATGCTGCCAACAAGAGCAGAAGTGTTCGTTTCTTCATTTCGTATCCTCCTATTTTTTTGAATATGAGGATATTATACGGGTTAAAGCGCTCTTAAACAAGAGAAAGTAAGGAATAAATAAAAAAATACCAAGAATGCTAACAACGAATGTGAAGAAATCTTACATTTGGAAAAGCGAGATTCAGTCAGAAAACTAGCGAAAGTATGTTCGCTATGATATAATATAGCGCAGTGAGAAATGTGTTTATTTTCTTTGCTTTTAATATGAAGGAATAAAGGAGGATGTTAGATGATTGAGAGAGAAACCTCCCATAAATTTGAATTAGTCTCAAAATATCAGCCTGCCGGGGATCAGCCGGAAGCCATTAGAGAATTGGTTGAAGGTGTGGTTGAAGGGAAGAAAGCCCAGATTTTATTAGGAGCGACCGGAACCGGAAAAACTTATACCATTTCGAATTTGATCAAAGAAGTGAACAAGCCGACGTTGATCATTGCCCACAATAAAACATTGGCTGGGCAGTTGTATGGTGAGTTCAAAGAATTTTTCCCAAACAACGCGGTGGAATATTTTGTTAGTTATTATGATTACTATCAACCGGAAGCTTATGTTCCATCCAGTGATACTTATATTGAAAAAGATTCTAGTGTCAATGATGAAATTGACAAATTGCGTCACTCGGCGACCAGTGCTTTGTTAGAACGCAATGATGTAATCGTTGTGGCATCTGTGTCCTGTATTTTTGGTTTGGGTTCACCAGTCGAATACCAGAAGCAAGTAGTTTCTTTACGGGTCGGTATGGAGATTTCTCGTGATCGGCTGTTACGTAATTTGATCGATATCCAATTCGAACGGAATGACATTGATTTTCAGCGGGGGCGTTTTCGTGTCCGTGGAGACGTGGTGGAGATTTTCCCCGCATCTCGTGATGAACGGGCATTACGAATCGAATTTTTTGGTGATGAAATCGATCGAATCCGTGAAGTGGATGCATTGACCGGTGAAATTTTATCAGAAACAGAACATGTTTCGATTTTTCCGGCAACTCACTTTGTTACCAATGAAGATTATTTAGAACACGGGATTGCGTCTATTCAAGCCGAATTAAAGGATCGCTTGGAGGTCCTACGAAGTGAAAATAAATTATTGGAAGCACAACGCTTGGAGCAGCGGACAAATTATGATTTAGAGATGCTGCGAGAAATGGGGTATACCTCTGGAATTGAAAATTATTCCCGACATATGGATGGCAGAAAAGAAGGAGAACCTCCATATACATTAATCGATTTCTTCCCAGATGATTTTTTATTAGTTGTAGATGAATCTCACGTAACGATGCCGCAGGTGCGCGGCATGTATAATGGTGACCGGGCGAGAAAACAAATGTTGGTGGATTATGGTTTTCGTTTGCCTTCTGCATTGGATAATCGTCCTTTGCGTTTGGAGGAATTTGAAGAACATGTCAATCAGATTGTGTATGTTTCGGCAACACCGGGTCCTTATGAAGCAGAACAAACAGATACCGTCATTCAACAAATTATTCGTCCGACTGGTTTGCTTGATCCAGTTATCGAAGTCCGTCCGATTATGGGACAGATTGATGATTTGGTTGGAGAAATCAATGCTCGGTCTGAAAAGAACCAGCGCGTCTTTGTGACGACTTTGACGAAAAAAATGTCAGAGGACTTGACAGATTACTTAAAAGAATTAGGAATCAAGGTTAAATATCTTCACAGTGATATCAAAACGTTGGAACGAACGGAAATCATTCGCGATTTGCGATTAGGGGAATTTGACGTTCTTATCGGAATCAACCTATTGCGGGAAGGTCTGGACGTACCAGAAGTTTCTTTGGTTGCGATTTTAGATGCCGATAAAGAAGGCTTCTTGCGTAGTGAGCGTTCTTTAGTCCAAACGATTGGACGGGCAGCCCGAAATTCCGATGGGAAAGTTATTATGTACGCGGATAAAATGACGGATTCGATGCAGCGAGCAATTGATGAAACAGCACGCCGTCGTTCGATTCAACAAAAGTATAATGAAGAACACGGCATCGTCCCTAAGACGATTATTAAAGAAATTCGCGATCTGATTTCAATCACCAAAGTGGCTGAAGAAGATGAAGCTTATGAAACGACTTCTTTTGAAGATTTATCAAGAGAAGAAAAAGCCATTTTATTGAGTAAGTTAGAAAAAGAAATGAAGGACGCAGCCAAAGCGTTAGATTTTGAGACGGCTGCAACATTACGGGATACCATTTTAGAATTAAAGGCGTCTGAGTAGGAGGAAAACAATGGCAAATGATAAGATCGTGATTCACGGTGCGCGTGCACATAATTTAAAAAATGTTGATGTAACGATTCCCCGGGATAAGCTGGTGGTGGTCACTGGTTTATCCGGTTCTGGGAAGAGCTCATTGGCATTTGATACACTTTATGCAGAAGGACAACGTCGCTATGTGGAAAGTCTTTCGGCATATGCTCGGCAGTTTTTGGGGCAAATGGATAAACCAGATGTGGACAGTATTGATGGTCTAAGTCCGGCAATTTCTATCGATCAGAAGACTACCAGTAAAAACCCTCGTTCAACAGTCGGAACGGTGACAGAAATTAATGATTATTTGCGGCTGTTATTTGCTCGGGTTGGACATCCGATTTGTCCCAATGATCATATTGAGATCACCAGTCAGTCTGCGGAACAAATGGTGGATGAAGTATTAGAGCTACCTGAACGAACGAAGATCCAAATTTTGGCTCCAATCGTCTATCAAAAAAAGGGACAGCATAAAAAAGTTTTTGAACGAATTCAGCGAGAAGGCTATGTTCGGGTTCGAGTAGATGGCGAAATTTATGATATTTCAGAAGTCCCTGAATTAGAAAAAAATAAAAAACATGAAATCAGTATTGTCATTGATCGGATTGTTGTGAAGGAAGGCATTCGCTCTCGACTGTTTGATTCCTTTGAAGCGGCACTGCATTTAGCAGAGGGCTATGCGGTCGTTGATGTAATCGGTCAAAAAGAAATGCTGTTTAGTGAACACTATTCTTGTCCCTATTGTGGGTTTACAGTTGGGGAGCTTGAACCGCGACTCTTTTCGTTTAACGCACCATTTGGAGCTTGCCCAGAATGTGATGGTTTAGGTATTAAACTGGAAGTGGACGTGGATTTAGTCGTTCCAGATACAACCAAGACATTGCATGAAGGAGCAATCATTCCTTGGAATCCAATCAGTTCGCAATATTACCCTCAAATGTTGGAGCAAGCTTGTGACAGTTTTGGTATTGATATGGATACACCTTTTGAGGAATTGCCAGAAGAACATCAAGAAATCGTCTTAAAGGGATCAAATGGAGAAACTTTCCACTTTCATTATGAAAATGATTTTGGCGGTGTACGGGATGTTGAAGTTGCCTTTGAAGGAGTATTGACGAATATTAAACGCCGGTACCATGAAACAAATAGTGATTTCACTCGGGAACAAATGCGACTTTATATGACTGAATTAACCTGTCAAGCGTGTCGTGGATACCGGTTGAATCCGCAGGCGTTATCAGTTCAAATCAATGAAACAAATATCGGTCAAGTGAGCGAATTTGCCATCAATAATAGTTTGGCCTTTTTTGAGAAGGTTTCGCTTTCAGAAACAGAAAAAGTAATTGCCAAGCCTATTTTGAAAGAAATCAATGACCGTTTAAGCTTTTTACGAAATGTTGGGTTAGATTATTTGACCCTGAGTCGAGCTGCCGGTACTTTATCTGGGGGAGAGGCACAACGGATTCGTTTAGCGACCCAAATCGGTTCCAATCTGTCGGGTGTATTGTATATTTTGGATGAACCGTCTATCGGTCTTCATCAAAGAGACAACGATCGTTTATTGGATTCTTTACGAAAAATGCGGGATCTGGGAAATACCTTGATTGTTGTAGAGCATGATGAAGATACAATGCGGGCAGCAGATTATTTGATTGATGTGGGACCAGGAGCCGGGCATGCCGGCGGTGAAATCGTCGCGGCGGGAACACCGGCGCAGGTAGCGAAAAATAAGAAGTCATTGACAGGACAATATTTATCCGGGAAAAAAGTCATTCCTGTACCGAAAGAACGCCGCAAAGGAAATGGTGAAAAACTTAAAATCACCGGAGCTAGTGAAAACAACTTGAAGAATATTTCGGTAGAATTTCCGTTAGGCTCATTTATTGCGGTTACCGGCGTTTCCGGTTCAGGAAAATCCACCTTGGTCAATGAGATTTTGAAAAAAGCTTTGGCGCAAAAAATCAACCGTAACTCTCATAAGCCGGGAAAATTCAAAACGATGACTGGCTACGAAAAGATTGAAAAAATCATCGATATTGATCAAAGCCCAATTGGTCGGACACCACGAAGCAATCCTGCTACCTATACCAGTGTTTTTGACGATGTTCGTGATCTTTTTGCGAAAACCAATGAAGCAAAGATGCGAGGGTATAAAAAAGGACGTTTCAGTTTTAACGTTAAGGGTGGCCGCTGCGAAGCCTGTAAAGGGGACGGAATCATAAAAATCGAGATGCACTTTTTGCCGGATGTCTATGTTCCTTGTGAAGTTTGTCATGGAAAACGGTATAATTCAGAAACGTTGGAAGTGCATTACAAAGGGAAAAATATCTCAGAAATTTTGGATATGACAGTGGAAGATGCCGTTGATTTCTTTAAACATATTCCTAAAATCCATCGAAAACTGCAAACAATTGTGGATGTTGGTTTGGGGTATGTCACACTGGGACAACCTGCTACGACCTTATCCGGGGGAGAAGCACAACGAATGAAACTTGCCAGCGAATTGCATAAAAGTTCAAACGGCAAGAGCTTTTATATTCTTGACGAACCGACAACGGGACTTCATACGGATGATATTGCGCGTTTGCTTCATGTTTTAGAACGATTGGCAGACGCTGGGAACACCGTATTAGTGATTGAACATAATCTGGATGTCATCAAATCCGCAGATCATGTGATTGACCTTGGCCCAGAAGGCGGGGATGGCGGTGGAACGATTATTGCCAAAGGAACACCGGAAATGATCGCTGCCGTGGAAGAAAGTTACACCGGGCAGTATTTGAAAAAAGTTTTGAAATAAAATTTAAAGTTTTCTTAACTGTTTTTTCAAGAACTTGTCACTGGAAATCAACTCGGTTAGAATGCACACAAGGGGATAACTCAACGATTTTTGGTTGAATTATTGTCCTATAAGTTCTATCCGTTCAAAATTGAAAAAAGCAATCGAAGTTCAGCACTTTGATTGCTTTTTTCTTTATGGTATTATGATTGTTGTATATTTCAAGAAATCATTGAATCAGTTAGTAGAAGTGAGTGTGTAAAATGAATGATCAAAACAACTTTATTCCGATTCTTTTAGGAAGCGATATGAATGTCTATGGGATGGCTCGTGCCTTTCATGAAGAATATGGCATGACTTCTGTCGCTTATGCATCAAATCAGTTGGCACCAACAAGATATAGCCAAATCGTCGATGTCCATGTGGTGGATGGCTTTGATAAAGATCCAGTGTTTATTGAAAAAATGTTAGAACTGGCAAAGAATACCTATAACGATCCTTCTAGGAAGTATCTGTTGATCGCTTGCGGAGACGGTTATGCGGAATTACTGTCGCAACATAAGGAGGACTTGGCGCCTTATTTTGTTTTTGCTGCCAATGATTACTCACTTTTCAAGCGACTGATCAACAAAGTAAGTTTTTATGAAGTCTGTGAGGAATATCAACTGCCTTATCCTAAGACCTTGATTGTAACAAAAGAAATGGTGGTAGAGGGGAAACTAAATCAAGCGTTGCCGTTTGATTTTCCAGTCGCATTAAAACCAGCGAACAGTGTAGAATGGTTGTCTGTTAAATTTGAAGGACGCAAAAAAGCGTTTATTATTGATAATCAAGCTGAGTTTGACATGATTTTAGATCGTTTATATAAAGCCGGCTATACCAGCGAGATGATCGTTCAAGATTTTATTCCTGGGGATGATAGCAATATGCGGGTTTTAAATGCGTATGTCGATCAACATCAAAACGTTCGTATGATGGTTTTAGGACACCCATTATTAGAAGATCCAACTCCCGCATCCGTAGGAAATTATGTGGTAATCGTTCCAGACTATAATGAAAAGATTTATCGAACGATTAAGGAGTTTTTGACGAAAATCCATTATGTTGGATTTGCGAACTTTGATTTGAAGTATGATGTCCGGGATGATGAATACAAATTGTTCGAAATTAATTTACGTCAAGGAAGAAGTAGCTTTTTTGTAACATTGAGCGGATATAATCTGGCAAAATACATTACGGAAGACCTAATTTATTCTTCTGTTTTTCGAGAAACAGAATATGGCACTATTGACTCTCCGAAAGCGAAAGTTTGGCTAGGAGTACCGAAAAAAACATTTAAAAAATATGCGCGGGACAATGCGGGGAAAGCCTTTGCCGAAAAATTGATTCGAGATGGTAGATGGGGAACGACCGTCTTTTATGAAAAGGACCAGTCTTTCAAACGCTGGTTCTTGATGAAATACATGTTCCATAATTACATCAAGCGCTTCAAAACGTACTTTAATGTGAAAGAAGGATAGCTTGTGGAGAATTTTTTTAGTATTTTAGGTGGCATGGGGACGATGGCGACAGAGAGTTTTGTCCGCCTTCTGAATCATCGAACAGTAGCCCATAAGGATCAGGAGTATTTGAATTATGTCTTGTTCAATCACGCAACGGTCCCTGACCGCACAGCGTATATCTTGGATACGACGGCAGAAAATCCTATGCCTTTTTTGTTGGATGATATTGCCAAGCAAAATCTCCTGAAGCCGAATTTTATTGTGCTGACTTGTAATACGGCACATTATTTCTTTGATGAACTGCAGGCAGCGACACCGATTGATTTATTGCATATGCCACGAGAAGCGGCGGTGGAGTTGCAAAAGCAGCAAGCTTCTGGCAAAATCGCTTTTTTAGGCACTGAAGGGAGTGTTAAGGCGGGGGTCTATGAGAAAGAATTACGGGCCGCAGGCTTTGATGTCCTGATTCCTGACGCTTCTCTACAGAAAAAAATCAATCATTTGATTTACCAAGACATCAAAGAAAATGATTTTTTGAATAAGACCTTGTATTTTGAAATTTTGCAGGAAGTCGTCGAAAAATACCACTGCGAAAAAATCGTTTTAGGCTGTACCGAGCTTTCTTTGATGGAAGAATTCACCGAGAACAATCCGTATCCGGTAATCGATGCCCAATCAATTTTAGTTGACCGGACGATAGCACGCGCATTACAGGATCGACAAGCAAAAAAAGAGAACCAACTTAAATAGACACGAGTAGAGTCAATTGATTTTGGCTCTTTTTTTATGAATACGGTGGAATTTCGTAGCAAAGACACGCCCGGAATGTTATAATATGTTGAATAGGTGATGCTGTTGAAGGGAGTTTTTTGATTATGCAAGATAATTTACAATTAGTCATTATTACCGGAATGAGCGGTGCCGGAAAAACGGTAGCCATCCAGAGTTTTGAAGATATGGGTTTTTTCTGTATCGATAATATGCCACCTTCATTGATTCCAAAATTTTGGGAGTTAATTAAAGAATCGGGAAAAATAACTAAAATTGCGTTAGTGGTGGATTTGCGTTCCCGCTCTTTTTTCGAAGAAATTCAAAGTATGCTGGTGGATATTGAAAATACGAATTTCATCGATACACAGGTTTTATTTTTAGATGCTTCTGATGAGGAATTGGTTTCTCGTTACAAGGAGACCCGCAGAGCGCATCCCTTGGCGATGGATGGTTTGATTACGGAAGGAATCCGTAAAGAACGGGCAATCCTTGATGATATCAAAACGAAGGCAACCATTATTATTGATACAACCAGTTTGACTCCGCGACAATTGCGGGAAAAAATCAATGGTGCATTTAAAACATCGAACGAACACGGCTTTCGGATAGAGATGATTTCTTTTGGCTTCAAGTATGGGTTACCGATCGATGCAGATATTGTGATGGATGTTCGTTTCTTACCTAATCCACATTATATTACAGATTTGCGACCACTTACCGGCATGGATCAACCGGTTTACGATTACGTGATGTCTTTTGATGAAACAGAAGAATTTTATCAACGTTTTATCGGCTTGCTACAAACGATTATGCCCGGGTATGTGAATGAAGGAAAAAGCAGTTTGACAGTTGCCATCGGCTGTACTGGCGGACAGCATCGTTCAGTGGCTTTGACAGAACGAGTGGGTCAAGCACTAGCCAAAGACTATAAAGTTAATATCACTCACCGGGATAAAGATAAACGTAAAGAGACGGTGAACCGTTCATGAAAATGAAAACCTATCGTATTCGAAAACCAAAAATCGTTGTTGTCGGCGGCGGAACCGGCTTACCGGTTATTTTGAAAAGTTTGCGCAATCAAGGGGTAGACATTACAGCAGTTGTAACGGTTGCTGACGATGGAGGTAGCAGCGGCGAAATCCGCGACTCCATCGCAATGTCACCGCCGGGGGATTTACGAAATGTTTTAGCGGCTTTATCGGATATGCCAAAATTGTATGGAGATATTTTTCAATATCGCTTTAAAAAAGAAGACAAATTTTTAGCAAATCATGCATTAGGGAATCTGATTATTGCTGCGATTTCTGAAATGCGGGAAAGTACTTATGAAGCCATTCAATTATTAACAAAAATGATGCATGTCGACGGTCACGTGTACCCTTCAAGTGAAGAACCGTTAGTTTTGCATGCCGTTTTTGCCGATGGAACGGAAGCAGTTGGCGAATCAAAAATTGCTTTGGATCGTAAAACCATTGATCGGGTTTTTGTGCGGAATCAACACGGAAATCGAGAACCAAAAGCAGCGCGTAAAGTGGTTTCTTCCATTATGGATGCGGACATGATCGTACTTGGACCGGGGAGTTTATTTACTAGTATTTTGCCTAATTTAATGATCAGTGAAGTTGGTCAAGCGTTAATAGAAACACAGGCTGAAACTGTCTATATCTGCAATATCATGACGCAAAAAGGTGAAACCGAACACTTTACAGATGCGGATCATGTGCGGGTATTGCACAAACATTTAGGAAAACAATTTATTGACACCGTGCTGGTCAATACAGAAAAGGTGCCAGAGGGGTATATGGACCCGGAAATTTATGACGAATACCTGCTTCAGGTTAAGCACGATTTTAAAGGACTACGGGCGGAAGAATGCCGCGTGGTCTCCACTGACTTTTTAAAGCTGCATGATGGCGGGGTCTTCCATGATGGCGAAAAAGTAGCGGAGGAATTGCTGCGGATCGTCTACGGTGCAAAATAGAGAGGAGGGGATTAGATGTCGTTTGCTGCTGATGTAAAAAAAGAATTGACCGGCTTAGAAGTCCATCGGGAACATGCCAAAGCTGAACTAGCCGCTTTGATTCGGATGAACGGTTCTTTAAGTTTGACCAATCATCAATTTGTTTTGAATGTTCAAACAGAAAATGCTGCAATCGCCAGACGAATCTATTCTCTGTTGAAGGATCACTTTCAAGTGCGCAGTGAACTGCTCGTACGGCGAAAAATGAAATTAAAAAAGAATAATGTTTATATCGTACGCTTAAAGCAAGAAACACAACGGGTATTGAATGAATTGGATATTATGGATGGCATGATGTTTCATACTCATGTTTCCGATGAGATTATGGGAAATGGGCAAAAAATGCGTTCCTATTTGCGGGGGGCTTTTATGGCGTCCGGTTCAGTCAATAATCCGGAAACCAGTCGTTACCATTTGGAAATTTATTCTATTTATGAAGAGCATAATCAAGATATATGTGACATGTTAAATTATTATGGACTGCATGCTCGAATGCTGGAACGAAGGAATGGGTTTATTTCTTATCTTAAAGGTGCTGAAAAGATTGCGGATTTTTTAACCTTGATTGGGGCAACAAATTCAATGTTGAAATTTGAGGACGTGCGAATTGTTCGGGATATGCGTAATTCAGTCAATCGTTTGGTCAATTGCGAAACGGCCAACATGAATAAAACGATTGATGCCGCCTCAAAACAAATTGATAATATCGAATTTATCGAACAGCGGGTCGGTCTGCAGGCTTTGCCGGAGAAATTACAGGAAATTGCTGAGCTGCGTCTGGAACATCCGGAGGTTAGTCTTAAGGAATTGGGAGAAATGATTCCCTCCGGAGCAATCTCCAAATCAGGGATTAACCATCGGATTCGTAAAATTAATGAATTTGCAGAAAACCTGCGGGAAAAAGTATAAAATGCAAGAGACTTCTTCGACAAACGTCAAAGAGCCTCTTGCGTTTTTTTCATCTCTTCAAAAGAGCTGCATTAAGATAGTCTTTTAACTGTTCCGGTTCAATCGACTCATCAAAAATTTTATTGCCGATGATGATTGTCGGTACAAATTTGATATTTGCACGATTCGCTTCTTCAATGATTGCTTTGGTGGTCAGTGTATCTTCGTAATTCTCTAAACCTAACTGTTCTTCCGCGAAGGTTTCGACTTCTTCCAGTGTTAACTCTCCCCACTGATCTTGTGTATCAAAAATGCGGTTGATATCTTGATAGGCTTTTTCAATATCTCCTTTTGTGACGTAACGGTGCATCACATTCCCCCGTTGCAGACTTTCTTTTTCTTTGTCAAAAAGTTTGATGACTCGATAGGCTTTCTTTTCTTTTACTGCCTGGTCGATAATGTCTTTTGAAGCGGTAAACCATTGACGGCAATAGGGGCATCGTAGATTAAGAAATTCAATGATGGCGACTGGTGCATCTGTAGGACCGATTTTAACTCCGACATCGGCATTGGTTTCTAAATAATTGATTTCTGAAGTATCCATTTTTTCGCCTCCTTTTCCTCTAGTGTAGCTGAAAAATGGTGAAGAAAGAAGTATTTGGTTTTATTTCACAAAGACTTTTTTATTGAAGTCGGCAAAAGGAAAAAGTCTGTGAAATATTTCTTAATTTCATTTCTAATTGTTCCTTTTTCGGCTATAATAACAGGGAGTAGAGAAATCTATAGAGGATGATGAAAAAATGCGAAAAACAATGGACGGAAATACAGCAGCTGCCTATATTTCTTACGCCTTTACTGAATTAGCAGCAATTTATCCAATTACACCAAGTTCAACGATGGCAGAGTTGGTGGATCAATGGTCGGCAGAAGGAAAAACGAATCTTTTCGGTCAACCAGTAAAAGTGGTAGAAATGCAATCGGAAGCAGGAGCTGCCGGTGTTGTGCACGGTTCATTAAAAACCGGCGCTTTGACCTCCACGTACACAGCTTCACAAGGTCTGCTGTTAATGATTCCGAATATGTATAAGATCGCTGGTGAACTATTACCCGGAGTCTTTCATGTTGCGAGTCGTGCAGTAACGACGAATGCTCTGAATATTTTCGGCGACCATACTGATGTGATGGCAGCTCGGCAGACGGGCTTTGCAATGCTGACGGAAAGTAGTGTGCAAGAAGTTATGGATCTTTCGGCAGTTGCACATTTGGCAGCCATCGAATCCAGCTTGCCTTTCTTGAATTTCTTTGATGGCTTTCGGACCAGTCATGAAATTCAAAAAATCGAGGTGATTGATTATGAAAAACTGGCGGAATTAATTGATCAGGATAAATTGGCGGAATTTCGGCAACGGGGAATGAATCCCAATCACCCAACCGTCAGCGGAACCAATCAGAATCCGGATATCCATTTTCAACAGCGGGAGACCATCAATCAATATTATGATAAATTACCGGCAATCGTGCAAAAATATATGTTTAAAATTAATGAACTGCGAAATACAAACTATGATTTGACAACGTATTATGGGGCGGATGATGCGGAAGAATTGATAATTGCAATGGGTTCATCGGCTCAAACAATTGAACAAACCGTTGACTATTTGAATAAACAAGGACGAAAAGTTGGTTTTATCAATATTCATTTGTATCGACCATTTCCTATTGAGAATTTATTAGAAAAAATTCCAGCTACGGTTAAAGCCATTGCTGTGCTAGACCGCAGCAAAGAACCTGGTGCTGGTGGAGAACCATTACTGTTAGACGTTCAAAGTGCTTTGTATGAATCAGAAATCCGACCAATCGTGATTGGCGGTCGTTATGGTTTGGGTTCCAAAGATGTTACACCCAATCAAGTCGTTGCGGTTTTCGATGAATTAAAAAAGGGAAAATCTGGAAAGAAACGGTTCACGATCGGTATCAATGATGACGTGACCCATCTTTCGCTAGATTGTGGAGAGAGCTTGGATTTGACAAACCCAAAAACCTTCCAAGCAAAATTTTGGGGGTTTGGTTCAGACGGTACAGTTGGCGCCAATAAATCAGCAATCAAAATTATCGGTGACAATACAGAAAAATTTGCTCAGGGGTTTTTCTACTACGATTCCAAAAAATCCGGTGGACTGACAGTTTCTCATCTACGCTTCGGGGATACACCAATTCGTTCCACTTATTTGATCGAACATGCGGATTTTGTCGCTTGCCATACACCTGCCTACCTTCATACCTATGATTTGGTAAAGGGATTGAAAAAAGGCGGGACCTTCTTGTTAAATACAACATGGACTGATGAGCAGTTGCACCGTCATTTACCCAAAAAAATGAAGCGTTACTTGGCAGAAAACGAGATTTCTTTTTACACCATCAATGCCATGAAACTTGCAATGGAAGTTGGTTTGGGGAGACGAATCAATACCGCAATGGAAACAGCTTTCTTTAAATTGGCTGACATCATGCCCTTTGAAAAAGTGTTGCCTATTTTGAAGGCAGAAGCACTAAAAAGCTATGGGCATAAATCCATGACAATCGTTGAAAAAAATATTCAAGCAATCGATCGGACGGTTGAGCTGTTGCATAAAGTAGATGTACCAGCAGAATGGCGAACATTAGAAATTGAACCAGAAAAATCTGAAAATACCTCCCGCTATGTTCGGGAAATCGTCGAGCCAGTGACTGCCCAAGAAGGAAACGACCTGTCCGTGGGTACTCTAATCAATAATCAAATGACGACGGGAGAAATGCCGTTAGGAACCGCTGCTGTTGAAAAACGCGGTGTGGCGTTGGAGGTTCCTGAATGGATTAGTGATCGTTGTACGATGTGTAATGAGTGCGCATTTGTTTGTCCTCATGCTGCGATTCGTCCATTTCTTGCGGATGAAGAAGAAATGGCAGAAGCACCAGAAGGATATATTGTTCGCAGTATGCGGGGAGCAGATGGATTGAATTATCGAATCCAAGTTTCTGTCGAAGACTGTACGGGTTGCGGACTATGCGTTGAAGCTTGTCCGGCAAAAGGAAAAGCTTTGGTGATGAAACCGTATGAAGAACAAAAAGAACAAGCCATCAACTGGGCATTTGCGATGACTTTGAAACAAAAAGAAAATCCGGCAAAACCGGGAACCGTCATGGGAACACAATTCAATAAACCATTATTAGAATTTTCCGGAGCTTGTTCCGGTTGTGGTGAGACGCCATATGTCAAACTGCTAACACAAATGTATGGTGATCGGATGATGATTGCTAATGCGACAGGCTGTTCCTCCATCTGGGGTGGCGCAGCACCGGTATCTCCTTATACAACAAATGAGAACGGACAAGGTCCCGCTTGGTCCAATTCCTTGCTTGAAGACAATGCCGAATACGGTTATGGAATGTTTTTAGCCAATCAAACACGCCGCGAACAATTAGCAAAACAAATGACAGCTGTTTTGGAAAAAGTTTCGCCAGAATTACGTCAATTAATGGAAGACTGGATGTCCCATCTAAATGAAGGGTCTGGATCACAACAACGGGCAGCAAAACTTCAAGCTGCGATCGAAGCAGAACTTTTTAATGTTCCAGAGTTGGCGGCTATCTATAAAGCCAAAGATTTATTCGTGAAACCAAGTCAGTGGATGATTGGCGGCGATGGTTGGGCATACGATATTGGTTATGGCGGATTGGATCATGTGCTTGCATCTGGGGCAGATGTTAATATTCTGGTGTTGGATAATGAAGTATATTCTAATACCGGTGGGCAAATGTCAAAAGCGACACCAACTTCTGCAATCGTAAAATTTGCGGCAAGTGGAAAATATGTGTCGAAAAAAGATTTGGGAATGATGGCGATGACTTACGGAAATGTTTATGTGGCACAAGTCGCCTCTGGAGCCAATCAAATGCAAACTATCAAAGCGTTCGAAGAAGCAGAACGTTTCCCTGGACCATCGCTTATAATCGCTTATACGCCTTGTATCACCCATGGTCTGTTCGGCGGCATGCGACAATCCATTAAGGAAGCACAGGAAGCCGTAGCCAGTGGCTATTGGTCTTTGTACCGCTACAATCCTGAAGCAAGAGAAAAAGGCAAATTGCCAATGACATTGGACTATAAAAAACCGGATTTTGAACAAATGCCGGCCTTTATGAGAACCCAAGTCCGTTTTGCTTCGCTGGAAACCAACGACAAAGAACTTTCTGACAAACTTTTCGCAAAAACCGTGGATGATGCAAAAATTCGTTTTTACAATTATGCTCGTTTAGCCGGTCAAGAAGAGAAAATCAGAGGGAAATTAGAAAAAAATGATTTGGTCACAGAGCCTGAAACTCGCCCTCGACGAGAAAAAGTCGCTGATCCTGAAGCGGAAGCGCGACGGGCAGCCCGAAGAGCAGCCCGTGCGGCACGAAAAGAATAAATTTGATTCCGTGAATCTCTCTTTGCTATTGGAAGACAGATTCGCGGATTTTTCTCGACTTTTTGCAAATGGTAAGGGACAAATGAAGAAGAGAAAATGAAGGATTTTTCGAAAATTTTATGAAAATAGCAGGAAAAGTCTTTTTTTCACTAATCTAAAACGAAACCTATGGTATACTTATTTTCGTAAAGTCTTAATGTAAAGGAAGGCTGTCTATGTCATTTGATATCGGGGAATTATTCAATATCGATTATTGGAAACAACTATTTTCAGTGGATATTTTCTCACTGAAATTTTTTGTCAACATATTAGACATCTTAGTTGTTTGGTATATCGTCTACAAATTAATCAAATTGGTTCAGGGAACCAAAGCAATCCAGCTCTTTAAAGGGGTTGCAGTTTTTATCGTTATCCGGATTCTAGCGGAGATGATTGGTCTGCATACACTGTCATGGTTGATGAACCAAGTCATCACTTATGGTGTGATCGCCGCAATCGTCATTTTTCAGCCGGAGATCAGGCGGGGGTTGGAGCATTTAGGGCGAAGTTCACTGTTCCGAACGACAAAACAAGAGCAGAAAAAAGATGAGAAGATGATCACAGCCTTGGATAAAGCCGTGCAATATATGTCGCGTCGAAAAATCGGTGCCCTGATCACGATTGAGCGCAATACCGGCTTGGAGGAATACATTGAAACAGGAATTGCTCTTGATGCGGATATTACTGGGGAATTACTGATAAATATTTTTATTCCCAATACACCGTTGCATGATGGAGCAGTGATTATTCGTAATGAAAAAATCGCGGTTTCTTGTGCTTATTTGCCTTTATCGGAAAGCATGCTGATTCCCAAAGAGTTTGGTACCCGCCATCGTGCAGCCGTTGGTGTCAGTGAAATCAGTGATGCAGTAACGCTAGTCGTTTCTGAGGAAACCGGGGATGTCAGTATTACATTGAACAATGAGCTATTAGCAGGATTGAAGCAAGAAGAATACTTGACTATCTTAAGAAGAGAATTGGTTCCGGAAGATAAGGCGAAAGATAAAAATCGTAAAAATCTCCTACAGTCCTTTATTGAAGGAGTCAGTAAAGGAGGACGTAAATGATTTCCAAAGAGTCAAAAAGCAGCGTATTTTATGCAATCGTCTCTTTGTTGTTCAGTGTCGTCTTATTCTTTAATGTAAATGGGAATAATAACCTTACCGCAAGTTTGACCAGTACACCTGAAGCATACGAAGAGACGGTAACTAACGTGCCCGTTCATCCGGTCTACGATTCGTCAGAATATTATATCCACGGGTACGAGCCAACAGTGAAAGTGAAATTACGCAGTGCGAACCGGATTCAACTCAATTCAGAAGTAAATGAAGATACTCGGGGATTTCGGGTCGTTGCAGATCTTTCAAATTTAGAAGAAGGCACTCATGAGGTGAAACTACGAATCAACAAGTTAAGTAGCGCTGTGACTGCAACCGTTGATCCCGGAACAATCACAGTAACGATTGAGAAAAAAGTATCCAAGACCTTTAAAGTAGAGCCAGTAGTTTCTACAGCTAATCTGGAAGATGGTTTTCAACTGGAAAGTGCTACAGTGTCACCGAAAGAAGTCACAATCACAACTGGCGATAAGACCGCAGAACTGATCAATCGAGTGGTTGCGACTGTCGATCCTGAAAAGGTAACGTCAAAAGATTTTGAAGAAACGGTGGCGGTACAGGCGCTGGATGAAAAAGGGAACAGCTTGAGCATTTTATCCGATCCTGTCGAAGTCAACGTGAAGGTTTCATTGACCGCACCTGAAAAAACTGTTGGACTTTATGTTACCCAACAAGGTAGAATACCTTCAGGCGTGTCTGGATACACCTTTACGCTTGCGCAGCAGACAGCAGTATTGCAAGGACCGCTATCACAAATCGACTTGATCGATAGTATTGCGATTCCAGTTGATATTTCAGGAATCAATCAGACGACAACAAGGACGATTGATATTCCCGTTGAGGATGGTTTGGGCTTGACTCCGGCGAAAGTTTCTGTTGAAATCACACCAACCTTGATCCAGTCTTCCAGCGAAAGCAGTGGAGCAAGCGAGACTGTGCCTTCCCAACAAGAAGAATCCGCACAGTCTACCACAGAAGAATCAAGTACAACGCAATCAACGACAACTGAAAATTCACAAACGAATGAATCAGGAAATGACGATAATTAGACAGAGAGGGTAATAAAAATGGGAAAATATTTTGGAACAGATGGTGTAAGAGGAGAAGCAAATGTGGAGCTTACGCCAGAATTGGCATTTAAATTAGGAAGATATGGCGGGTATGTCCTTAGCCAACATGAAAGCAGTGAACGTCGCCCTCGAGTTTTAGTTGGACGAGATACTCGTATTTCAGGTCAATTACTGGAAAATGCATTGATCGCCGGTTTATTATCAGTGGGAATTGAAGTCTTTCAATTAGGCGTTATTTCGACACCTGGGGTTGCTTATCTTACTCGGGTACAAAAAGCCAGTGCCGGAGTAATGATTTCTGCATCTCATAATCCTGCCTTAGATAATGGCATCAAGTTTTTCGGGAGTGACGGATTCAAGTTAGTGGATGATCAAGAATTAGAAATTGAAGCATTATTGGATGCGCCAGAAGATAATCTGCCTCGTCCTTCTGCAGAAGGTTTGGGAACCGTGGAAGAATTTCCAGAAGGTCTACTGAAATATTCACAATTTCTTGAACAAACCATCAATGAAGATCTTTCTGGATTAACAGTTTGTATCGATGCGGCAAATGGTGCCACAGCTACTTCCGTCAATCGATTATTCGCAGATTTGGAAACAGAATTCTATACCATCGGAACGACGCCGAATGGTTTAAATATTAATGACGGTGTTGGTTCGACCCATCCAGAAAAATTAGCAGAATTCGTTGTTGAAAAAGGTGCAGATGTCGGTTTGGCCTTTGATGGAGATGGAGATCGGGTGATCGCTGTCGATGAGTTAGGAAATATTGTTGATGGCGATAAGATCATGTACATCTGTGCAAAATTTTTGTCGGAAAAGAAACGTCTAAAACAAGACACCATCGTTACTACCGTGATGAGCAATCTTGGTTTCCATAAAGCGGTAGAAGCAATCGGCTTAAAAGACGTCATCACAAAAGTCGGGGATCGGTATGTTGTAGAAGAAATGCGAAAAAATGATTACAATTTTGGTGGAGAACAATCAGGACATATGATTTTCCTAGATTTCAATACAACAGGAGACGGCATGCTTTCTGGAATTCAATTATTGAATATCATGAAACAAACCGGTAAAAAATTATCTGAATTAGCGGCAGAAGTAACGATTTATCCACAAAAATTAGTGAATATCCGAGTGTCGAATAAAAACGGTGCAATGGAGGTTCCTTTGATTAAGGAAGTCATTGAAGAAGCTGAAGCGGAAATGAATGGCGAAGGCCGTATTTTAGTTCGTCCTTCCGGAACAGAACCTTTATTACGAGTGATGGCAGAAGCACCAACTCATGAAAAGGTTGAGTATTATGTTGAAAAAATCGCAGCAGTGGTTCGCCAAGAAATCGGTATCGATTAGGAATTGATTGCAAAGCATCTTCGAAAGAAGGTGCTTTTTTTCGTGAAAAAAACTCCCTTACCAAAAACAGTAAAGGAGTCTCGAATCGTTCTACTCAACGGTAACAGATTTTGCTAAATTACGGGGTTTATCCACATCAAAGCCTCTTTCCAACGTAGCGTAGTAGGCCATGAGCTGTGTTGGAATTACGGAAATCAGACTTGTTAGTAGAGGATGAATCTGAGGCAAAAGAATCTGATCGGTTTCAGTTGCAAGGTTTTCACTGACAATCGTTAAGGTTTTTGCACCTCGGCTTTCAACTTCTTTTAGATTTCCCCGGGTATGAGAACCCGTCAAGGCATCTGTGATGATGCCTAAAACAGGTGTCCCTTCTTCGATCAAAGCAATCGTTCCATGCTTCAGCTCGCCAGCGGCAAAGCCTTCTGCTTGAATATAGGAAATTTCCTTTAATTTCAAGGCGGCTTCTAGAGAAACGTAAAAATCATTGCCACGACCAATATAAAACGCATTTCGAGTATCGGTTAAATAAGCGGCGGTCAGGTCTTGAATCAAAGCCTTTTCGGTAATCACCGACTCCATCGCAGCTGCAACCAATCCTAGTTCATGAAAAATATCGATGACAGAGGCTGATGGAATGCCCCGATTTTCACCAACTTGTTTTGCCAAGATTGCCAGAACCGCAATTTGAGCAGTGTACGCTTTTGTGGATGCCACGGCAATTTCCGGTCCAGCATGCAGCAGCAAGGTATAGTTGGCTTCTCGAGAAAGAGTTGACCCGGCAACATTTGTGATTGTCAGGGAAGGATAACCGAGTTGATTGGTTTTTACCAATACTTGACGACTATCGGCCGTTTCTCCACTTTGGGTGAGGTAGATAAAGAAAGGTTTCTCTGATAGCAAAGGCATATTATAGCCGAACTCACTGGATAAGTGGACCTCTACTGGTAACTGAGTCAATGTTTCAATCAATTTTTTCGCAGCCCAACCTGCGTGACTGCTGGTTCCGCAAGCAACGATATAAATGCGATCACTGCCGCTGATTACTTGGATCAAAGAAGAATCGATGGTGCCTTGACCGGCTTCATCTGCATAATATTGAACCAGTCGACGCATAACGGCAGGCTGTTCATCGATTTCTTTGAGCATATAATAAGGATATGGTCCTTTTTCGATATCCGTCAGATCGAAATCTGCTTCGTAGGATGCACGTTGAACGGGGGTCCCGTTTTGATCTTCAATTGCAATGGAGGTCGCTTGAACTACTACCAACTCACCATCTTCCAACTCAACGAATTGATTAGTTTGATCCAACATGGCCAAGGCATCACTGCAAATAACATTAAAGCCGTCACCCAGACCTAGTAAAAGAGGGCTCTTGTTTTTCGCTACATAAATTGTTTCTGGGTCTTGTTTGTCTACCAGAGCAAAGGCGTATGAGCCGTGAATCAAGGTCAGGGCTTTTTTGAAGGCTTCTTTTACTGTGATATCCGGTGTCAATAATTTTTCGATTAAGTGTACAACGATTTCAGTATCTGTCTGCCCGATGAAACTATCATTTTTTAGGTACGTTTGGTGCAAGTCTTCGAAATTTTCGATTACCCCGTTGTGAACCAACACTAGACGTTGACTGGTAGAGGTATGGGGATGGGCGTTGGCTTCACTTGGTTTGCCGTGAGTTGCCCAGCGGGTATGCCCGATGCCAATCGTTCCTGTAATATCAGGAGTGATTTTTTCTTCTAGTTTCTTGATTCTTCCCTGTGCTTTGATCAGGTGCTGCTGCTTTTGGTCCGCAACAAAAAGACCGGCAGAGTCATAACCCCGGTACTCCAAACGTTCCAATCCATTTAAAATTACTTTTTCTGCATGATTCTTTCCAACAATTCCAACAATTCCGCACATAATGAGTTTTCCTGCTTTCCTAGTCATTATATGTTTCTATCTGCGTGACAAAGGGTTTGTTAAAGCCTTGCGACCTCATTTTGTCTTTGTCTGTAGAGTGCAGTCCCTAGAGCCATCCGCCGAAATTTTCGATAAGCTCTTTCCTCGTCATCTGTGAAAAACAGACCAGGCGCTATCCGATTGGTATATATAAATCTCCTTGTTTTATTTTATAGAAACATAGGAATAGAGTAAAAGAAAAAGAAGGGTTTGTCAATTATTTTTTTATTTAATCGCTATTGGTATATATAGATATAGAAAACTTTTTAAGAGAATAAAAAAATCCACTATCATATTTTCTAATAATTCGATACAATAAATAAGTATAAGAAGAGGTGAGATGATGGAAAATCAAGTACGTTGTATGACATTTAAAGAATTAAAGGAAGTCCTCCAACAATTAGAGGCTGATCCTACCGTGAATGATGAAACAAAAATCTTTTTAGATACTGGTTGGGATAGTTTGCAGGAAATACTTCCCGGAGCTATCACCCGTCAAGAAGCCCAACAATTTCAAGTGGAAGATCCACTGTCAAAAGAGTTGTTCAATGGGTACGCGTCTCTCGCGAAAGCAGAAAAGATGAAGGCAAGCGGAGAAACAGAAACAGTGATCGTGATTGAAAATCTATATTAAGAAAATAGGGGTGGAGAAATGAATAAGCGCAGATGGGTAGCGGTAGCAATCGCAGCCGGATTGTTTTTATTTGCAGCAGTGACTGCAATGACCGGACCGACTAAAGAGGAACAGGAACAAGTTTTAAGCGGAATCAATGGTTTACTTTACGGTACCAATGAAATGGGAGAAACAATCATTGAAGAAGGATCGTCTGATTCGCGGATTGTTGAAATTTCCGTTGATGGGACGATTGCGGATTCTGGTGAGAGTGGCTTATTCAGCACGGAAACCTATAATCATCAAGATTTTTTGCAACAGCTTAAAGCAATTCAAGAAGATTCAACAATTAAAGGGATTTTGTTAGAGGTCAATTCTCCAGGTGGCGGAGTTTATGAAAGTGCTGAAATTGCCAAAGAAATGAAAAAAATCAAAGAATTAGGAATTCCTTACTATGTCAGCATGAAAAACATGGCGGCCAGCGGGGGATATTATATTTCCGCTGGAGCAGAGAAGATTTTTGCTACGGATGAAACGGTGACCGGATCAATCGGGGTCATCATGTCAGGAATCAACTATGCGGGATTGTTTGAAAAATTAGGAATCGAAGACCAAACGTATAAAAGCGGTGCTTTAAAAGATATGGGTTCTGCTCAACGAAAACCTACTGAAGCGGACAACAAAGTGCTGCAAAGTTTTGTTGACAGTGCCTATGGTCGTTTTGTCAAAGTGGTTGCAGAAGGACGAGAGATGAGCGAAGAGGCTGTCCGAAAACTTGCTGATGGCAGAATCTATGATGGTGCGCAGGCAAAAGAAAATGGACTGATCGATGCTTTAGGTTTTCCTGAAGATGCTTTGGCACAACTAAAAAAAGACCATGATTTAGAAAATGCTGAAGTTTTTTCTTATGAGGCTGCGACCACCGGGTTTGCGTCTACTTGGTTGGGATCAAGTCTGGCTGAAGTTCAAGGATTAAAAATGTCTGAAACCAGCCGGGTACTTTCTTTATTAGATAGCATTGGAACCGCCGAAGCACCAAAGCCTTTGTATTATTACGGAGGTGAATAATATGACGGAAGAAAAGTATGATGAAGCAGTAAACAATCAAAAAGAAACCGAGGTACAGGAAAAAATACCTGAAGCGACAGTTACTGAGAAAAATGACAGCAAGCAGCATGCTAGTGGACCACAAGTCGGACCGGAAATTTATTATCAACCTTCGACGGATGAACCTTTTACGCAAGAAGAAATTACTGACCGTCAAAAAAATTGGCGACGATTTGAAGAAACCAAAGAAAACTATCGCTTCAATCATTTTCCAGCGTATTTTTATGCCGGTTTTTGGATTCGCTTCTTTGCTTTTTTATTAGACATCCTATGTATTCAGGCAATTACTTCGAGTACGATTGGCTTGTTCTATCGTTTGAGAGGACAAACACCTGATAGCGGTTTTCTAAGTGTTTATGCTTTGCTGAGCCTGGCTATTTATCTTGTCTATTTTATTTTACTGACCAAATTGAACAAAGGCCAAACAATTGGAAAAATGGTTTTTGGAATTCGTGTTGTTAGTTTGGATCAAGAGGAATTGAGCTGGGCGACAGTGCTTGTTCGCGAGGGAGCTTGCCGATTTATTCTCAAATCATTTCCCTTCATTTTGGGTTATCTACCGGCAGCATTTTCGAGGAAAAAACAACATTTGGGGGATTACTTTTCCGGTACGGCAGTGGTAACCTTAAACATGATTAAGGCTTTCAATAAAGAAATCCACGTATAATTTAGTGCTACTTATATCCATTCTTGGAACGGCTTGAGCAACAACAGCTGTTCCAAACTTATTTTAAAGGAGCTATCCATAATGGGAGATACGGTAAAATTTCCAGATGAATACCAAAGACTTTTGTGGCAAGGCCAGCAGCTAATGGAGAAGGCAGAGTATCTTGGAGCGGCAGCGGCTTTTGAAAAGGCGTACCAGCTTGCACCGAATTTTGATAATCATTTGCTTTGGACAAAAGCATTAGTTAAACTGGAAGACTTCGACAAAGTACTGCGAATCGCGGAAGATTGGTATGAAGAATATTTCTCTCACAGGACTGGCTTTCGTTTATATACGCAAACACTGCTTTTGAGTCGGCGATTTTTGAAGGCAAGAGAATATTTGTTAATAGGAAAAAAAGCGAAAAAAATAGACAACATACTGATAGAGGAGCTTTTTCAGCAATTGCAGCAGTTAGAAAATATCCAGCAACTGGTGGACCCTGAATCTGTTCCGCAAAAGCGCAGATTGCTACGGGAATTCGATCAAGCAATCGGTCCGATTTCAAAGAATGACTGGGATGTGTTTACTCAAAACGTGACCTATTTATCATTTCTTTCGCTAATAAAGGAATTTTTACCAATCGCAACGAATCCTTTTGTGCGGCCTCGCTTAGCTGAGGAGTTGGTGAAGCTGGAGTGTAATAAGATTTTTGTTGTCAAAAGCTTGGAAGGCACCTTGCAGGAATTTCAACCCAACTTGCTGACGCTGCCGGAAAAGGCAGAAAGCTTGCAACAAATGATTCGACATGTGGAAGAAACAACGGGCCAAGATGATCCTGCCCTATCAGCAGCGATAGTAGCAGAGATTCAGGCGCATTTTGCGCTGGCTTTTCCTTTTCCTCCCCAGGAGCTTCAACCAGAAGCATGGGCGGAAAGTTATGTTTTGGAATACGCAGCCATGTTTGGAAATGAGGACGCCAATCGCGAATTAATGCGTTATCAGGAAATCCAGCAGGAAAAAACCCGATTTCGGGAATTTTTTCAACAATTAATCGAGAAAAATCGCTAGAAAACAAGAAAGTTTCAACCCTAAATATTTACATTTCAAAAGGGTTAGTGTACTATTGAAAAGTATGCATGAAGTTATTTCATATGTAAAATTATTAAAACATTCGGAGGGAAATACATGACTGCAAAATGGGAAAAAACAGGCACCAATGATGGTGTATTGACATTTTCGATTGCACAAGAAGAAATTCAAAAAGGGCTGAATCAAGCTTTCAATAAAGTGAAGGGCAACTTAAATGTCCCTGGATTCCGTAAAGGAAAAGTATCACGCCAAGTATTTAATCGTATCTATGGCGAAGAAGCATTGTTTGAAGATGCATTGAACGCTGTTTTACCAGAAGCGTATGAAGCTGCTGTTGCAGAAGCTGGCATTGATCCTGTTTCACAACCAAAAATCGATGTTGAAAGCATGAACAAAGGGGAAGACTGGACAATCAAAGCAGAAGTTACAGTTAAACCTGAGGTAAAACTAGGCGAATACAAAAATCTGACGGTTGAAAAACAAGACCGTGAAGTTTCTGAAGACGATGTTGACGCACGCATCAAACGGGAACAAGAACAACAAGCAGATTTAGTAATTAAAGAAGACGAAGCAGCTGAAAACGGCGACACAGTTGTTATTGACTTTGAAGGTTTTGTGAATGATGAAGCCTTTGAAGGCGGAAAAGGTGAAAACCATTCCTTAGAACTTGGATCAGGTTCATTTATTCCTGGGTTTGAAGAACAATTAGTCGGACACAAAGCTGGCGATAATTTAGATGTAACTGTGACTTTCCCAGAAGATTACCAAGCAGAAGATTTAGCTGGTAAAGAAGCAGTCTTTAAAGTGACTGTTCATGAAGTCAAAGCAAAAGAACTTCCTGAATTAGACGATGATTTTGCCAAAGACATCGACGAAGAAGTTAACTCACTTGATGAATTGAAAGAAAAATACCGCAAAGAACTAGCTGAAACAAAAGAAAAAGCAGCAGAAGATGCAAAAGATGAAGCTGCAATTCGTCAAGCAGTTGAAAACGCAGAAATTCTTGACTTACCACATGTAATGGTTCATGACGAAGTTCACCGTTCAATGGACGAATTCCTAAACAACATGCAACGTCAAGGAATCTCAGCAGAAATGTATTACCAATTAACTGGTTCAACAGAAGAAGATTTGCATAAACAATTTGAAGGCGAAGCAGAAATGCGCGTTAAAACAAATCTAGTTATCGAAGCAATCGCTAAAGAAGAAAATCTAGAAGCGTCTGCAGAAGATGTAGCAAAAGAAATCAAAGAACTTTCTGAAGCATACAACATGCCAGAGGACCAAATCAAAAATGTTTTAACAGAAGATATGTTGAAACATGACATTACGATGAAACAAGCAGTTGAACTTGTAACGGGAACAGCTGTAGAAAAATAATCTTCCATCTTTCTTAGGAAGAGTCTGATTGAAAGAAAGTATCGATAGCCTCGATGCTTTCTTTTTCTTCCTTAAAAAAGAGTAAAAAGTTCTAAGAAAATGCAAAATCCCCCATCTATCGATGAATCCAATCGAAAGAACTTTTTCTTTTTTTTAAATTATGTTATGATTATAAAAGACTGAAAAAGTCTGTATCTTATTCCACTCGTTAACGAGCTTGGAAAATTCAAGAGGTGAAAACCATGTACGACAATTCTAACGGTAGTGAAACAGTACGCTGTTCTTTTTGCGGTAAAACACAAGAAGAAGTCAAAAAGATCGTAGCTGGTCCCGGCGTCTACATTTGTAACGAGTGTATTGATTTGTGCAAGGAGATCATTGATGAGGAATTATATGAAGAAGCGGTCCGTGAATTTACGGAAGTGCCGAAACCTCAAGAGATCTTAAGTATTTTAAATGATTATGTTATCGGACAAGACCGTGCGAAAAGAGCATTGGCGGTGGCGGTTTATAACCATTACAAACGGGTAAATGCAGAAGTAACGTCAGAAGACGAAGTAGAATTGCAAAAGAGCAATATTTGTCTAATTGGCCCAACTGGTTCTGGAAAGACCTTTTTAGCGCAAACCTTAGCAAAAACCTTGAACGTGCCTTTTGCGATTGCTGATGCGACAAGTTTGACTGAAGCAGGCTACGTTGGGGAAGATGTTGAAAATATCTTGCTAAAACTATTACAGGCAGCCGATTACAATGTTGATCGCGCAGAAAAAGGCATCATCTATATTGATGAAATTGATAAAATTGCCCGTAAAAGTGAAAATGTATCGATCACTCGGGATGTTTCCGGTGAAGGCGTACAGCAAGCGTTACTGAAAATTTTAGAAGGTACCGAAGCGAGTGTGCCTCCGCAAGGCGGACGCAAACATCCCCATCAAGAAATGATCCAAATCGATACGACAAATATTTTGTTTATCGTAGGTGGCGCCTTTGATGGCATCGAAACCATTGTAAAAAATCGAATGGGTGAAAAAACAATCGGTTTTGGTACCAACAATCGGAAAATCGGTGAAAATGAAAGTGTGATGCAACACATCATTCCGGAAGATTTACTGAAATTTGGGTTGATTCCTGAATTTATCGGACGTTTGCCGGTAATGGCAGCATTGGATAAATTAACCAATGAAGATTTGGTTCGTATTTTGACCGAACCTAAAAATGCTTTAGTTAAGCAATATAAAAAATTGCTGGCACTAGATGAAACAAAGTTAGAATTTGAACCGACAGCGCTAAAAGCGATTGCTGACAAAGCCATCGAACGAAATACCGGCGCTCGAGGCTTGCGTTCGATCATTGAAGATATCATGATGGATGTGATGTTTGATATTCCATCTGAAACAGGGATTGAAAAGGTGATTATCACTGAACTGGCAGCCAAAGGACAGGGCCAACCAGAAATCGTCTACACAGAGAAAAAAGCAGGATAACAAAAGAAAGCCGGTCGACGAAATTCTCGTCCCGGCTCTCTGTTTGTCATTCGTTTGAAAGGAGTAAAAACATGAAAGTTCACTCAGCCGAAATCGTGATCAGTGCAGTTGCACCGAAACAATATCCCGAAAGCCAACTGCCGGAAATTGCCTTGGCAGGTCGCTCCAATGTGGGGAAATCTTCTTTCATCAATACGTTGATTGATCGGCGGAATTTGGCACGAACCTCGTCCAAACCCGGAAAAACCCAGACGTTGAATTTTTATTTAATTGAAGAAAGTTTGTATTTTGTCGATGTCCCAGGATATGGTTATGCAAAAGTTTCAAAAACCGAACGGGCAAAGTGGGGAAAAATGATTGAAACATATATCACTCAGCGGGAGCAACTAAAAGCGGTCGTCTCCTTAGTTGATATGCGTCATGCCCCTAGTCAAGAAGATATTCAGATGTATCAATTTTTGAGCTATTATCATATACCAATCATCGTTGTCGCCACCAAAGCAGACAAAATTCCCCGAGGAAAATGGAACAAACATGAATCAATGATCAAAAATGCATTGAATTTTAATCCAAGAGATCAGTTTATTATTTTCTCTTCTGTGACAAAAGAAGGAAAAGAAACTGCTTGGCAGGCTATTGAAGAAGCAATCAAAAACGACCAACACGTTTAATCGTCTTGGTCGTTTTTTTTGTCTTTTGTCTTTTTTTCTGGTTTTAGAAAACGTTCAATTGCTTTATTTTCTTCCACTACTTTTTCTTTTTGATCGGGTAAAATGGCGAATTCTTCAAACATTTTATCCAATGAATCTTCACGTTGAAATTTTAAGCCCATGATTGCCACCTCCGCTAGGTCTAGTTTAGCACGAAATGCTTCTTTTTTCATTGCTTTTGCTAGAACCTATTTCTTTTTTTTCTTGTGCGTTTTCGTTATAATTAGATTAGCAAATGATTAAAAAACGAAAGGAGAGGGGAAAAATGCAAAAAACCGAACGTGTGATGGCGACGATTCAATATCGTTCTTTATCCAAAAAAATGATTCAGCGGCACACGCAGGATTGGTTTGTTCTGATTCGTTTATTGTATGAACCAATCTATATGAAAATCGCAGAGGAATCCTATACCCAATTTTCCCTGATTCGTTGCCGAGAAACTATTGAGCAATTAGGCACTCATGAAGATTTTTCGATCATTGTTGGAAATGGGACGAATGAGTCCACCTTTTATTTGTTTGAAGGAGAGTTATTAGAAAAGCACATTATTCAAAGGAAGATTTTTGAAGAAAAACGAGAATTATTTCTCAATTACGTAGAAACGCAGGCTCACCAAAAGGGATTGTTTGCGTCGATTCGCTCCTATGATGAATATCTCTATCACAATACAGAAAAGATTGAACAGCGATTACTTTTTGAGACACAAGAAGAAGTAGATGAGTTGCCAAAAAGGAAAAACTTTCGTGGAGAAGTGATTGTAGACTGCAATCAATTTTCTGGGTACGATGTGAATTATCGTGGATTCTGGCTGACTTCGTGTTGGCGGCTCTATTTTCATACTAGCTACCACCAAATCATTCCTCTGCCTTTATTTGCCGATATTCAGCAGGTGGAACGGGTACAGCAAATCGATGAGCTGGTAATTATTGAATTATACAAAGATCCTTTTCGTTGGGATGAGTCGGCAAATGCGGACTATCAACGGTTGTTTCGTGATCAAATTGGGATCGATCAATTGGCATGGGACAATGGCGTGGGAATTTTTCGGGAACCATTTGTAGAATATGCATTTAATGGCAATATGATTCAAACTGTGCAATACCAAAATGATCGCTTGCAGCCAATCGAAAAGAAAAAAGCTTCCCATTTTGTTACACGGACGTATGATATCGTTCGCCGTCATTATCAGGAAAAACGAGTGAAGGGCGAACTAAATGCACGAGCTTATTTTCCCTGGGTAGATGAACAAGGAATGAAGATGATGAATTATCTTGTGTTAAATCCTGAATATGCCATTGATGAAGGATTTTCGGCGTACATGTATTATATTCGCAACTATTTGGAAATCAATGTTTGTGATGAAAATTATCCTGAATTCAAGGCGATTTTGACGATTTATATTCCGGACGACTATTTAAAAAAAATCCCCTTCAAAAAATTGAAGGAAACTATGACGGATATTCGCTTTAGTCGTTTAAGACAGCGAAAAGGAAAATCCTTCTTTGATTTAAAGAAAGGGAAAAACCATTTACGTGTTGTTTTCATGAATTATTCGACCTTTGAACAACTGGAAACAAGAGGACTAGGAGGCTGATTGAATGGATGATAAATTATTTTTAAAAGTGATGCTGCCGATTGCAGTACTCGCATTTTTCTTATTTTTACTGCCTGACTTTGCTTTGAAAATTCCGATTGGCCTTGTTTCTTTTGTCGGTGGTTTGGCACTTTGTTATTATCTTGAAAGAGAAGTGAAAAAAGAATGAGTAACGCCCCGTATCGCTAGAGGATACGGGGCGTTAAAGTTAATTAATTTTTTTCTTCAAAAGTCCAAAGATTACACCGGAAATAAGTGATCCAATCAGAATAAATAAAAGATAAAGCAGCGGATTGCTTAGTAAGAATACCACGAAAATCCCACCGTGAGGAGCTAATAATTTAATTCCTAAAGCACCTACTAATGCTCCTGTCACCGCTGAACCGGCAACAAAACTTGGAATTGCCCGCAATGGGTCAGCTGCTGCAAAAGGGATTGAACCTTCTGTTACAAAGGAGAGGCCCATCACGATATTGGTTAAGCCAGCATCCAGTTGGTCTTGGGTAAACTTATTTTTAAAAAGACGAGTAGCGACAAAAATTGCTAATGGAGGTACCATTCCGCCAGCCATGACCGCTGCCATGACAACACTTCCGCCGTCGGCTACGGTACTGGCCAAGGTAGCTGTACCGAAAACATAAGCGGCTTTATTGATCGGTCCGCCAAGGTCGGTCGCCATCATTCCGGCCAGCAAAGCACCTAACAATGCCGCATTGGTTCCGCTCATGCCCGTTAAGAAGCTGTTCAAGCCATCATTAATGATTTTCATGGGAATATTGATGACCAACATCATCAGACCAGTGATGATCAAGCCAAACACCGGATAGAAAAGGATTGTTTTGATTCCATCTAACGATTTTGGTAATCCTTTGAAAATCTTTCGTAAAAATAAGACAACGTAGCCGGCCAAAAAGCCGCCAACAAGTGCACCTAAAAATCCGGCACCTCCGGTATTTGCCAACGCACCGGCTGCAAAACCAACGACTAATCCTGGACGATCAGCAATACTGGAAGCGATAAATCCAGCAAGAACCGGTAACATGAAACCAAAAGCGGCACTGCCGATTTGATTGAACCAACTGGCCACTTCATTGTAATTTCCTAAATCAGCTAAATTGGCTTGTGGCACACCTAAGGATTGATCAATCAGGAAGGAGAGGGCGATTGCAATCCCACCACCGATTACGAAAGGTAACATATGCGAAACACCATTCATCAAATCTTTATAGATTCGTTGCCCAACAGTTCCATCTGCTTGGTGAGAATCGGCGGCTGCTTGCCCATCTCCATGAAATAGAGGTGCCTTTCCACTGAGGGCTTCATTGATTAATTCTTCTGGTTTACGGATGCCGTCACTTACAGGGCGATTGACTAAAGGTTTGCCATCAAACCGATTCATCTCCACTTTTTTATCGGCGGCAACAATGACTCCTTTGGCACGAGCAATATCTTCATCAGTTAGTCGATGCTTGATTCCTTCCGATCCGTTTGTTTCAACTTTGATAGCCACGCCCATTTCTTTGGCTTTTTTCTTTAAAGCATCCTCTGCCATATAGGTGTGGGCGATGCCGGTTGGACAAGCAGTGACTGCTACGATATAGGGTTGATCTTCTTTTTCAGTTGTTTCTGCTGTTTCGGCTTTTTCTTCGGCTTCTTTGTCCGCCTCCGCCTCTTGAAAAAGTTTTTGGACATCATCAGGTGTTTCGGCTTTCTTTAAACGGTCGACAAATTCTGGATCCACCAACAGTCGTGCTAATTGTGCTAAGGCTTGCAGGTGAGTATCATTTGCGCCTTCTGGAGCAGCGATCATAAAGAAAAGATAGGTTGGTTGTCCGTCCAACGCTTCGTAATCCAATCCTTTGTTACTTTTTGCAAAAAGAACAGTTGCTTCTTTTACAGCCGCATTTTTTGCATGGGGCATAGCGATTCCGTCACCTAAACCTGTTGAAGTTTGGGCTTCACGTGCCAAAATGCCTTCTTTGTAGGTAGCAATATCTGAAATACGACCAGTATCAAACATTTTTTGAACCATTTCATCAATGGCACCTTGTTTGTCGGTTGCTTGCAAATCCATGATCATTGCATCTTTAATCAATAAATCCTTGATGTTCATTTTTCTCCTCCTCTTTTTAATACAAAACGGCATCGTTCGTCATTGGGTATTTCTCTTTGTTAAAAATAATCAGTTGCTCTTACTCTTAGTCAATAGGTGTAACCTTGACTTCGGGTAATAAACTGTCAATGAATTCTTTCGTTGCCAAATCATCGGAAAAAGCAGAGGCACTGCCACAAGCAACTCCCCATTTGAAAGCGGAAAGGGCATCTTGTGTTTTGGCATATTCACCGATAAAACCAGCAATCATCGAATCACCGGCACCCACTGAATTTTTTACTGGACGTTTTAATACGTTGGACTGATAGATTCCATCTTGTGTAAACAGCAAGGCGCCGTCACCAGCCATTGAAATAATTGCATGTTGCGCTCCGTCTTCTAAAAGTTTTTTTCCAAAAGGCAGGATTTCTGCGATTGTTGTGAAGCTGGTTTGGTAAAGTTCCGCTAGCTCGTGGTTATTTGGTTTCACTAATAGTGGGTGCTGCTCCAAAGACTGTAAAAGGTCTTTGCCAGTCGTATCAATGATAAAGTCAGCCCCGTTGCGTTTAACAAGGGTAACCAACTCGTTGTAGAAACCTTCAGGAAGATTTGCTGGTTTGCTGCCGGAAAGAATGACGATATCTCCTTTACCAGCTTTTTCTAAGTTTTTTTTCAACTGCTCGATTTCTTGTGAAGAAATGTCTGGTCCTAACCCGTTGATTTCCGTTTCAGTATCTGATTTGAGTTTGATATTGATTCGGGTATCGTTTTTGACTGAAGTAAATTGTTGAGTGATACCTTCTTCAGTCAGCCAGTCATGAATAAAGCGGCCGGTAAATCCCCCTAAAAAGCCGGTAGCGACTGAATCTTGGCCTAAGCGTTTTAAAATTCGGGAGACATTCAGTCCTTTTCCACCGGGAAGCTTGAGATCTTTTGTCATGCGATTCAGAGCGTCCACTTGAAAATGGTCGACGTGAACGATAAAGTCGATGGATGGATTAAGAGTAACGGTGTAAATCATTGTTTGACCTCCATAATAGTAGTTTCGGGATAAAGGGAACGATAGCCATCAGGAACGTGATCGGTAATCAGCGTGATGCTGCTGTCTAAAGGTGCTACCTGCGTAAAAGTGATTTGCTGAAATTTTGAGTGATCAATCAAAACAAACGTTTGTTCACTATTCTCAATTGCTAATCGTTTCAAAGCAGCTTCTTCTGGATCAGGGGTAGTAAGTCCGCAGTGATCTTCCACACCGTTCATCCCTAAAAACGTTTTGTTAAAACGGTATTGTTTTAACTGCTGTGCGCTGGTAGACCCCATCGCAGCATTTGTTGAAAGTTTTATCGTTCCACCGATAATAATCGTTGCTATTTGTCGATCAATCAGTAGAGCAGCATGTTTGACAGAATTAGTCACAACTTTAAGATCAAAATGAGTCGGCAATAGTGGGATCATTTCGTAGGTGGTGGATCCGGCATCTAAATAGATGACTTCATTTTTATGAAGCTGATTCACTGCTTGTTGTGCGATTGCTTTTTTTTCTGTTGCGTTTTTCTGGGTTTTTTCCAGCATCGTTGGTTCCACACCGAGACGCTGAATCTTTTTAGCACCGCCGTGGATGCGGGTTAAGAGTTGTTGATCTTCCAATTCTTGAAGATCACGGCGAATCGTCGACTCGGAGGCCCCAAGAGCATTAGTCAGTTCATGAAGTTTGACGATGTTTTTTTCTTCTAATAGGGAGAGAATTTTTTGTTGGCGTTCCTCTGTAAGCATTTGCATTCACCTCTTCGTTTTTTATCCTAGCATATTCTTTTTATTTATTCAATCAAAAACAATCAAATTATTTCAAAAACGGTCACCTCGATCCCTACGAATCCGCCATAAACGAGCAGAGAAGCAATCATACGGATTTCTTTTGACTTTTTTTCTGCTTCTTGGCTTAATGGAAGAAGGACCATTTGCTAAAAAAGTGCAATAACAGTCACGGGATTAGGAGGATAGATAATGAACAATCAATTAATCTTACAAGCGTTTCAATGGGAATTGCCTGCTGACGGCACTCATTGGCAAACGATAAAAGAGAAAGCCGCAGCGTTGCAACAGTTAGGGATCACCGCCGTTTGGCTGCCGCCAGCTTCTAAAGGTGCTGCCGGATCAGAAGATGTGGGATACGGCACGTATGATCTGTATGATTTAGGAGAGTTTGATCAAAAAGGAAGCGTTGCTACGAAGTATGGAACGAAAGCAGAATATTTAGCAGCGATTCAAGCCTTGCAAAATCAAGGAATCGCGGTATATGGGGATATAGTGTTCAATCATTTTATGGGAGCAGACGAGATAGAGCGAGTCTCGGCGGTAGAATACAATTGGGATAATCGTAACCAAGCAATCAGCGGAGAAGAAGAAATTGAAGCTTGGACCAAATTCACTTTTCCCGGTCGCCAAGGAAAATACAATACGTATTCTTGGACTTGGAAAAACTTTTCTGGAGTAGACTATGATGCTCGACGATCTAATCATGCGATTTTTAATTTTGCTGATAAAGGTTGGGACGAAGAGGTCGATAGGGAAAAAGGGAATTTTGACTATTTGATGGGCTGTGATCTGGATATGGAGAATCCTGAGACGGCAGAGCAATTAAATAAATGGGGAAAATGGTATTTGGAAGAAACAAATGTCAATGGTTTCCGTTTAGATGCAGTCAAACATATCCAATTTGATTTTTTTGTGGATTGGTTGTTGCAGCGGCGAAAAGAAAAAAAAGATTCCTTGTTTGTTGTCGGGGAATATTGGGCGGATGAAGTAACTAAATTGGAGGAGTATATTGATGCTTCCGGTAATTTGATTGCACTTTTTGACGTTCCTTTGCATTTTAATTTTTATCGTGCCAGTTCGTCGATGGGAAGTTTTGACATGCGGGAAATTTTTGCGAATACCCTGATTGCTTCTCGTCCAGATTATGCGGTGACTTTTGTTGATAACCATGATACGCAAAAGGGGCAGAGTTTGGAGTCGTGGATTGATGGCTGGTTCAAGGTACATGCTTATGCCTTGATTTTATTGCGCAAGGCAGGAATTCCAACCGTTTTTTGGGGAGATCTTTATGGAATTCCAACACAAAAAATTAATCCTGTCGGTCAAGATCTTGAGACCTTGATGGCAATCCGACAACAATTAGCGTTTGGTAATCAAGTGGATTATTTTGATGACCCCGATCGGATTGGTTGGGTGATGACAGGAGATTTTGAGCATGAGTATTCAGGATTTGCCGTACTCATGACGAATGGGTCTGGTGGTGAAAAAGAAATGACCATCAGCGGTATCCATGCAGGAAAAACTTTCGTGGACGTGTTGAACAATCAGCAAGAAAAGGTTGTCCTTGATGAAAACGGCAAAGGGGTTTTTCCTGTGAAGGATGGCTCCATTTCTGTTTATTTAAACGAAGAAATTGCTGCTGATTTTGGCTATAATTAAAAAGAACCTTCCCGATTTAGTTGCCGGGAAGGTTCTTTTTTTAGATCAATGTCTTTGCTGAACGTTGTTGAATCGTTTGCCGAACTTCTGCAACATTGGTATCGTCAGTCAGAATCCGCAATGTGTCTCCTAACTTCATAATGGTATCCCCGTGAGTCAGTAGTTCGTGATCTCCCCGTCGAATCGAAATCAGCAGCATATTTGCCGGCCAATTAAAGTCACGAATCATCAGTCCATCCAAAGAGCTTTCAACGGTAATCGGCCATTCAAGTACAAGTTTTTTTCCTTGAATATCAGAAGGTTTAGTTTGCACCAATCGTTCTAATAGTGATTCATAGATTGGATTGCCGCCTAATAAATCCACCACGACATACGCAACCAGCGCAACAACTCCCAACGGCATCAAGTGAACTAACGAGCCGACCATTTCTGTCACTAAGACGATTGCTGTTAGTGGTGCCTTGCCGATTGCTGCAAAGTAGCCGGCCATTGCCACGATGATAAAATTCTTAACAAAAATCGGATCAATGTGAAACCAAAGAACTGCTGCCGTGCCGAACAAACTACCTAAAACAGCACCTAATGTCAAAATAGGCAAAAAGATTCCTCCCGGTAAAGATGAGCCGTAGGAAATCATTGAGAAAACAAAACGTAGCAAGAAAAGTCCCAGCATAATTAGTAAGGTCGGCGAAGCTTGTCCTAACTGAATCACGATTTGATTTCCACCGCCCAAACTATCAGGAAAGAACCAACCAATCGGGATCACCAGCAAAAAAGGAATCAAGCCATGAAGGTACTCTGGAAGTGGTAATTTATGAAACCATTTTGACAATGATAATAATACAAGCTGATAGAAGCGCCCTAAGAGTCCTAAAAAAATACCTAAAAGAATTAACAACCAATAATACCGCAAGGGCAAGGATTCGATTGCGCCTAAATGAAGAACCGGCTGCAAACCAAAAATTGTTAATGAAACAAAATTTGCAGTAATGGCTGAGGCGAAAGAAGTCAACCAAACAAGAGGCGAAAAATTATGATGTACTTCTTCTACGACAAAAAGCAATCCAGCAATCGGTGCGTTGAAGGCGGCGGCAAGTCCTGCGCTGGCACCACTGGAAATCAGAACTTTTGTCTCAGAATTTTCTGCCTGCCATTTTTTGGCAAAACCTTGTCCGACACTGGCACCCAGTTGGATTGATGGTCCTTCACGCCCTAAAAACAATCCCATGCCGACAGAAAGCACACCGCCGATAAATTTTTTCCATAAAGCGGGGAACCAGGGAACGTGGATTTCATCCCGTAGCTGACCCTCGACTTGGGGAATCCCGCTACCTTTGATGTCCGGTTCACTTTTTACCAGTAGACCGACAAAAACAGCAATGATAGATGAAAGTAGTATCCAAGGAATCAGCCACAACGGTTCCTCATGAAAAAAAAGGTACGCATCAGTCACCCAAGTGCTCAAGGTTGCAATAAACAACCGAAAGAGACTAACAATGAAGCCGGCACAAGCACCCACTAAAACCCCTTTTCCAATATATTTTATTCGTGTTTCATCTAAATAGTTTATTTTACTCATTTTTTTCACTCATTTCCTTATTTAATGTAGCTTGTTTTTATTGTGCTGACAAGGGTAATCCGAAGAAAAAAGGAGATTCAGAAAAAATAAAAATGATTTTCATTGTTTCTTAGAAGAATAGTTGGGGTTTTATTGAAATTTAAAAAAGTTTTCCTATTAGCCGTTTTATGACAAGAGGGAAAATGCTATAATTGGGAGGATTGAAATGGAAAGGATGTTTCGTTATGTCATCCAGGAAAAACTTGCTACAAGGGATGAATCCCAAACAAAAAGAAGCCGTGCAGCAAACAGAAGGACCATTATTATTGATGGCCGGAGCCGGTAGCGGAAAAACCCGCGTATTGACCCATCGAATTGCTTATTTAATTGAAGAAAAGGAAGTTAATCCTTGGAATATTTTAGCAATCACCTTTACAAATAAAGCAGCAAAAGAAATGAAGGAACGTGTTGGAAATCTGCTGGGTGCAGAAGGAGCAGACGTCTGGGTTTCGACTTTCCACTCCATGTGTGTGCGGATTTTGCGCCGGGATGTCGATTTCATCGGTTACTCGCGAAATTTTACAATCATCGATTCATCAGAACAATTGACATTGATGAAACGAGTGCTAAAAGAATTGAATATTGATCCAAAGAAATACGATGCCCGATCGATTTTAGGCGCAATCTCCAATGCAAAAAATGCTTTGCAGACGCCTGACGATGTAGAAGCTTTACAAGGCAGCTTTTTTGAACAAATCGTTGCTCGTTGTTATCACCTGTATCAAAAAGAATTGCGAACCAATCAGTGTATGGATTTTGATGATCTGATTATGAATACGATTCGTCTCTTCAATGAGCATCCAGATTCTTTGACCTATTACCAGTCTAAATTTCATTATATCCACGTCGATGAATACCAAGACACGAACCATGCGCAGTATACATTGGTCAATATGCTTGCGGCTCGTTTCCGCAATTTGTGTGTTGTTGGTGATGCAGATCAAAGTATCTATGGTTGGCGGGGAGCCGATATGCAGAATATTTTGGATTTTGAAAAAGATTATCCAGATGCATCTGTTATTTTATTAGAACAAAATTATCGTTCCACCAAAACGATTTTGGCTGCGGCAAACCAAGTGATTCAAAATAATCGCAACCGGAAAGAAAAGCAACTGTGGACGGAAAACAACGACGGAGAAAAAATCACCTATTATCGTGGAGACAATGAACGGGACGAGGGACAATTTATCGTTTCAGAGATTTTGCGTCAGATTAGTGACAATCAACGAAAATACGGCGATTTCGCAGTGCTTTATCGAACCAATGCGCAATCACGTGTCGTGGAAGAAACTTTCTTAAAAGCCAATATCCCTTATAAAATGGTTGGCGGGCACAAATTCTACGACCGCAAAGAAATTAGAGATATTTTGGCTTATTTGCAAGTGATTGCCAATCCCAAAGACTCAATCAGTTTTGAACGAATCGTCAATGTACCCAAACGTGGTGTCGGACCGGGCTCTATTGAAAAATTACGGGATTTTGCTGCACTTCATGAATTTTCATTGCTAGAGGCTACTGAAAATGTCCAGTTAGCTAATATTTCTGGAAAAGCTGGTCGGGAATTAGGCGATTTCGGGGAAATGATCGCAGATTTTTCGAAGATGGTTCCTTTTCTGTCAGTGACAGAATTAACCGCCGAAGTTTTGACTAAATCCGGCTATGAAGATGAATTGAAACGACAAAATACGTTGGAGGCACAAACTCGTTTAGAAAACTTAGAAGAGTTTCTTTCAGTGACGCAGGAATTTGATAAACGTTTTGAACGAGAAGAAATGGAAGCTGAAGATAAATTAACAATCTTCCTTAATGATTTGGCGCTGTTATCGGATGTTGATAGTTACGAAGAAGAAGCCAGCCAAGTCACTTTGATGACCCTGCATGCAGCAAAAGGCTTGGAGTTTTCAGTTGTCTTTTTAGTAGGGATGGAAGAAGGCGTCTTTCCTCTTTCCCGTGCCTTGCTGGAAGAAGCAGAATTAGAAGAAGAACGACGATTGGCTTATGTCGGGATCACTCGAGCTGAAGAAGAATTATATTTGACAAATGCTTTTTCTCGAACTTTATATGGGCGAACGCAGTATAATCGTCCGTCTCGTTTTATCGAAGAGATTGAAGGAGAATTACTGGCTAATAAGGGAAGCCGAACGGGCAGTATTCATCAAAAACCTGTGCGAACTTTTGATCCTAAAGTCTTCAAACCTGCTTATGTACAGCCAACACAGCGGGTTGTATCCAGCCGTCAAGAAACTGGTGGAGATTCCGCTGATTGGAAAGCCGGCGATAAAGTGAAACATAAGAAATGGGGAATCGGCACGGTGGTTCGTACAAACGGTACAGCCAAAGATGTAGAGTTGGATGTTGCTTTTCCTGAACAAGGTGTTAAAAAATTATTGGCGGCTTTTGCCCCAATCGAGAAATTATAAGAAAGGACAGCTGATATGAGCCAACCAGAAATAAATAAGATTTCCGAAAAGGCAGAAAAAATCAGAGAGCAGTTGAATCGCTACGCCTATGAGTATTATGTTCAAGATCAACCGACAGTAGAAGATTATATCTATGATCGGCTGTACCATGAATTGGCGGAGATTGAAGCGCAATATCCACAGCTCGTTACTGCTGACTCGCCCACACAGCGAGTCGGTGGACAAGTGCTTCAAGGCTTTGAAAAAGCAGTCCATGATCGTCCTCTTTACAGTTTGAGTGATGTATTCAGCAAAGAAGAGATTATTGCTTTTGACGAACGGGTAAAGAAGGCGCTGGGAGAACAAGTCTCTTACGTGTGTGAATTGAAAATCGATGGACTTTCTATTTCGTTGCGTTACGAAGAAGGAATCTTCGTTCGAGGAGCGACTCGAGGAGACGGCACCGTAGGAGAAAATATCACGGAGAACCTGAAAACCGTCAAATCGATTCCTTTGCGTTTACAAGAACCGATATCTGTTGAGGTTCGCGGCGAATGCTATATGCCGAAAAAATCTTTTGTTTCGCTAAATGAACAAAGGGAAGAAGCTGGGTTGGATGTTTTTGCGAATCCGAGAAATGCCGCTGCCGGAAGTTTACGGCAGCTAGATACTAAAATTACGGCAAAACGTAACCTTAACACTTTTTTGTATACGGTAGCTGATTTTGGTCCATTGGAAGCACAAACCCAATTTGATGCGCTAAATGAATTAGCGCGGATCGGTTTTCGTACCAATCCGGAAAAACGTCTATGCAAAAATGTAGAAGAAATCTGGGCATACATTGAAGAATACCATGAAAAACGATTAGACCTGCCTTATGAAATTGATGGCGTTGTTATCAAGGTCAACGATTTCAATCAGCAGGATCAACTTGGCTTTACTGTAAAAGCGCCTCGTTGGGCAACGGCTTATAAATTTCCTCCTGAAGAAGCTCAAACAACAATTGAAACGATCGAATGGACGGTCGGCCGTACCGGTGTTGTAACGCCAACTGCGGTAATGACCCCAGTTCGTGTGGCTGGAACAACAGTTAGTCGTGCCTCGTTGCACAATGTTGATTACATCAAGATGAAGGATATCCGTTTACAGGATAGAGTAGTGATTTATAAAGCTGGGGATATTATTCCTGAAGTGGCACAAGTTTTGATCGACGAACGTCCAGCGGATAGCCAGCCTTATCAGATTCCGACCCATTGCCCAATTTGCAATAGTGAATTGGTTCATTTGGACGAAGAAGTTGCCCTGCGGTGTATTAATCCAAAATGTCCTGCGCAAATCAAAGAAGGCTTGAGTCATTTTGTTTCGCGAAATGCTATGAACATTGATGGGTTAGGTCCACGGGTTTTAGCTCAAATGTACGATCGTGGACTGGTTAAAGATGTCGCTGATTTGTATTCGTTAACGGAGGAACAACTGCTCACCTTAGATAAGATAAAAGAAAAATCAGCCAATAATTTATTGACCGCTATCGCACAGAGTAAAGAAAATTCAGTGGAACGTTTGCTGTTTGGTTTGGGAATCCGCCATGTCGGCAGCAAAGCTGCGAAAATTCTAGCTGAATATTTTGGTAATTTATGGCAGGTTGCTGAGGCGAAAAAAGAAGAAATCATTCAGCTTGATGCAATCGGAGAGATCATCGCAGATAGTTTGGTGACTTATTTTGCTAATGAGGAGGTCCATGAACTTCTTCGTGAATTGGCCGAAGCTGGTGTCAATTTTGCCTATCAGGGAAAAACTATCAGGGAGCTTGAAAAAATAGAGTCTCCTTTTAAGGATAAAACAGTTGTTTTAACTGGAAAATTAACGCATTTTACGCGAGAAGAAGCAAAAGAGCGAATCGAAAACCTAGGGGGAAAAGTCACTGGTAGTGTTTCGAAGAAAACCGATATTGTCGTTGCCGGTGAAGAGGCAGGAAGTAAATTAGTCAAGGCGCAAACTCTTGGCGTCACTGTTTGGAATGAAGCAGAAATGGTCGCAGCAATCGAAGGGAGTCATGAAGATGAAAACTAAAAAAATACTTCTGTTGGGTGCGACCATATTTTTCTTAAGTGCCTGTGGAAATTTAGAAAATGGGATTTCCAATGTAAATGAAGGCGAGAAGACCAGTGGGGGAAGTATCACTACTGGTCGGGTGGATAATTCCGCTTACCAGGCATTGATGAAAGACGGACAATACCAAACCAGTGCTGCCCGCAAGTTAAATGCAGAGAAAATGACCGGCGGCTACAACCAGCAGAATTTTGAAGATGGGTTGTTACGGCTTTCTCATGAAACCTTTTCGGTGGATTCGTATTATTTCCAAGAAGGACAAAAAATTGATGAGGAGACCCTTCGTTCTTGGTTGGATCGGGCAAGTGATGATAATCCGGATGGGCTTAATCCCAAAGATGAAAAAAAGCCGATTATCTTTCAGCAGTTGATGGAACAAGATTTCATTAAGGAAGACGGCAAAACCTTGGGAGGAATCAGTTTAGGCTTTGCATTTAATTCGGTGGATTATTCGGGAGATGAAGCAGTTGAAATCTCTCGGGATGAAATCATGGCAAATGCTCGTAAAACTGTCAATGCTGTACTGACCCGTGTGCGGAAAATTTCAGGTCTGGAAAAAGTGCCGATTATGGTTGGACTGTTTGAACAAGCAGCTAGAGAAGACATTCGAGGCGGAAATTATATTTATTCTGCTGTGAGCAAGGATGGCGGGACGACCATTGATCAGTTTGATAGGGTCACTGAAGCGCACGTCACTTTACCAGTGGCTTCTGGAGAGAAAAACAATGCGACACAAGATGGTTTGAATACGAAATTTACCAGCTTTCGTGATGCCATACAAGGTTTCTTCCCAGAATTAGCGGGAGTAACCGGTAGTGCTTATTATGTCGAAGATCAGGTGCAAGCAGTAACAATGAGCATCTATTCAAAATATTATAGTAAAACTGAGATTACCAGTTTTACCCAATTTATTGGAAAACAAATCGAATCAATTTTTGAGGGGACTTCCGGGACAATCGAGGTTCAAATCAATTCCATCGACGGTCCGCAAGCCTTTATAGCAAAAAAAGCAGGGGAAAAAGAAGTAATTTCCTATGTTTTTAATTAGTTACTTGCAAAATTGCGTGAAGTATTTCATTATAAGTAAGGAAAATCAAAAAAAGAGTTGTACGAAGATTTTTAGAAAGAAGGGGTACAATGGCGATTAGTGAAGAACAAGTCAAACATGTAGCAAAATTAGCAAAGTTATCTTTTTCAGATGCTGAGCGACATGAATTCACAACGCAATTAGGAAAAATCATCGATATGGTGGAATTACTCGATGAGGTAGACACACAAGGAGTGCCGTTCACTTCAAATGTTGTTGAAACAGTGAATGTTATGCGACCAGATCGCGCGCAAGCCGGTTGGAATCGTGATGAATTATTAAAAAATGTTCCAGAATCAGAAGATGGCTTTATTAAAGTACCGGCAATCATCGAAAATGGGGAGGCTGGTGCATAATGGAAAAACTATATGACAAAACTTTAGAGGAATTACACGCATTGCTTGTTTCAAAAGAAATCACTTCAGTGGATTTGACTAAAGCAATTTTTGATCGGATCAAAGAAACAGAACCGGAAATCGATGCGTTCATCACCACAGTAGAAGAAAAAGCTATGGCCCAAGCAAAAGCGATTGATGAAAAAGGAATTTCAGAAGACAACGTATTGGCAGGAATTCCTATTGGGATCAAAGATAATATTGTTACAAAAGATATTCTGACGACAGCAGCTTCAAAAATCCTGTCAAATTTTGAACCAATCTATGATGCAACTGTCATGGATAAATTGTATCAAGCAGATATGATTCCAGTTGGTAAATTGAATATGGATGAATTTGCGATGGGGGGCAGTACTGAGACCTCTTATTTCAAGAAAACAAAAAATGCATGGGATCATTCTAAAGTTCCTGGCGGTTCTTCAGGTGGTTCGGCTGCAGCTGTTGCGGCCGGTCAAATTCCAGTTTCATTAGGGAGTGACACAGGTGGTTCGATTCGTCAGCCAGCTTCATTCAACGGAATCGTGGGCATGAAGCCGACTTATGGCCGTGTGTCTCGTTTTGGCTTGATTGCTTTTGCTTCCTCATTGGATCAAATCGGACCAATGACCCGTACCGTCAAAGACAATGCCTTGGCACTAAATGCCATCAGTGGTTTTGATGAAAAGGACGGTACATCTTCCGGTATTTCTGTTCCTGATTTTACTGAAGGATTGACGGGAGAAATCAAAGGAATGAAAATTGCTTTGCCAAAAGAATATTTAGGCGAAGGGGTTCAACCCGGCGTGAAGGAAGCAATTTTGAAAGCTGCAGAAACCTTTAAAGAATTAGGGGCAACAGTGGAAGAGGTCAGCTTGCCTCATTCAAAATATGGCGTAGCTGTCTACTACATTATTGCTTCATCAGAAGCAAGTTCAAATCTGCAACGTTTTGATGGAATCCGTTATGGCTTCCGATCTGAAAATGTCAAAAATTTGGAAGATGTTTATGTAAATTCTCGTAGTGAAGGGTTTGGTACCGAAGTAAAACGTCGGATTATGTTGGGGACTTTCTCATTAAGTGCTGGCTATTATGATGCCTACTTCAAAAAAGCCGGTCAAGTTCGGACAATGATCAAACAGGACTTTGAAAAAGTTTTTGCAGATTACGACTTGATTATTGGTCCAGCATCACCGACTGTAGCTTTTGGAATCGGTGAAAACATCAACGATCCAATCACTATGTATATGAGTGATATTTTGACGATTCCTGTAAACTTAGCAGGACTTCCTGGAATGTCAGTTCCAGCAGGTTTCTCGGAGGGCTTACCTGTAGGATTACAAATCATCGGCAAGCACTTTGATGAAGCAACGATGTACAAAGCAGCCTATGCCTTTGAACAAGCAACAGAATTTCACAAGAAAAAACCAGCGATTTTAGGGGGAAATGCGGAATGAATTTTGAAACAGTCATTGGATTAGAAGTCCACGTAGAATTAAAAACCAACTCTAAAATCTTTTCACCGGCACCCGCTCATTTTGGAGCAGAACCAAACAGCAATACCAATGTAATCGACTGGGGATATCCAGGTGTGCTACCGGTTATGAACAAAGCCGCAGTAGAATTTGGAATGAAAGCTGCCCTTGCGTTAAACTGCGAAATTTCAAGAGACACGCATTTTGACCGGAAGAATTATTTTTACCCTGACAATCCCAAAGCATATCAAATTTCACAATTCGATCAACCTATTGGGCATGATGGATGGATTGAAATTGAGGTTGAAGGCAAGAAGAAAAAAATTCGAATTGAACGAGTCCATTTAGAAGAAGATGCCGGAAAAAATATGCATGGTATCGGCGGTTACTCTTATGTTGATTTGAACCGTCAGGGAACACCGTTGATCGAAATCGTTTCTGAAGCAGATATGCGTTCACCAGAAGAAGCTTATGCCTATTTGGAAGCCTTACGTTCCATCATCCAGTTTACGGAAGTTTCCGATGTGAAGATGGAAGAAGGCTCCATGCGCTGTGATGCGAATATTTCTTTACGTCCTTATGGGCAAGAAGAGTTCGGAACAAAAACTGAATTAAAAAATCTGAACTCCATGAGCTTTGTAAAAAAAGGATTAGCATTTGAAGAAGTACGGCAAGCAAAGGTTCTGTTATCTGGTGGAGAAATTCAGCAAGAAACCCGCCGTTTTGACGAAACTACCAATAAAACACTTTTGATGCGTGTGAAAGAAGGGTCAAGTGATTATCGTTACTTCCCAGAACCTGATATTCCGCGATTCGTTATTGATGATGAGTGGATTGCTCGAGTAAAGGCAACCCTGCCTGAATTACCAGCTGCTCGCAGAGTACGTTATGTCAATGAACTTGGCTTGCCAGAATACGATGCAAAAGTGCTGACTCTATCAAAAGAAATGTCGGATTTCTTTGAAGAAACATTGAAAGATGGCGCAGATGCCAAGCAAGCCTCCAACTGGTTGATGGGTGAAGTTTCTGCTTATCTAAATAGTGAAAAACTTGAGTTGGCTGAAACGAAATTGACACCAAGCAATTTGGCGGGGATGATCCAATTGATTGCAGACGGTACCATCAGTTCAAAAATTGCGAAAAAAGTTTTCCGTGAATTAATTACTAACGGTGGCAGTGCCAAAGAAGTGGTGGAAGCAAAAGGATTGATCCAATTGTCAGATCCTGCACAGCTTTTACCGATCATCAATGAAATTTTAGATAAAAACCAACAATCAATTGAAGACTTCAAAAACGGGAAAGATCGTGCCGTTGGTTTCTTAGTAGGGCAGCTTATGAAAGCCACGAAAGGAAAGGCAAATCCGGCAGTTGTAAATAAACTGTTGCAAGAAGAATTAGCAAAACGGTAAGAGGGGCAATCATGAAAAAAGCTAGAGTAATCTATAATCCAACTTCAGGAAAAGAAACCCTTAAAAGAAATCTTGCAGACATTTTAGATGTATTGGAACGTGCTGGCTATGAAGCCAGCGCGTTTGCCACTACACCGGAACCAAATTCCGCAATGTTTGAAGCAAAACGTTCGGGAGAGGCTGGCTTTGATCTTGTGGTGGCAGCTGGAGGAGACGGCACGATCAATGAGGTTGTCAACGGTATCGCACCTTTGGCGAATCGTCCAAAAATGGCAATTATCCCAGCTGGAACAACGAATGATTATGCTCGAGCATTGAAAATTCCAAGAGATAATATTCGTGATGCCGCCGAAGTGATTTTGAAAAATCAGACAATCAAAATGGACATCGGAAAAACGACAGATAATTATTTCATTAACATCGCTGCGGGGGGACATCTGACAGAATTGACCTATGATGTACCTTCTGAATTGAAGAGTACCTTTGGTTATTTGGCTTATCTTGTTAAGGGAGCAGAGTTGCTGCCGCGAGTTAAACCAATCAAGATGCACCTCAAATATGACGATGGAGAATATGATGGAAACGCCTCAATGTTTTTCTTAGGATTAACCAATTCAGTTGGCGGCTTCGAGCAAATCGTTCCTGATGCTACCTTAGATGACGGAAAATTCTCTTTGATTATTGTGAAAACTGCCAATATTTTTGAAATCGTTCATTTAGTGGCGCTAATGTTAAATGGCGGCAAGCATGTCAATGACAAACGGTTGATCTATACGAAAACGTCGAAGCTGGTAGTTGAAGCACCAACTTCAGAAGGACGGTTAATGATCAATTTAGACGGGGAATACGGCGGTGATGCACCGATGACCTTCGAAAATCTCCATCAGCATATTGAAATGTTTGCCAATATTGATGAAATACCAGATGATGCGCTAGTTGGTACTGAGGAAGAGGATTACGAAGAAGTCAGCAAAGGATTTATCAAAGAGGTAGAACGGCTGACGGATGAGGATATTGATGGCGACGGCAAAGTTGCTGAAGAAAAAAAGTAAATTAAAGCACTTTACTTTGCACGAAAAGCGTAGTAAAGTGTTTTTCTATTGCATGGTCACAAAAGTCAAAAATTAGGAGTAAATAATGAAAGACTACCCAATCAAAAAAAATGAACAGCATACGGTGGAGATCATCGATTTGACCCATGAAGGTATGGGAATTGCTAAATTTGATCACTATCCTGTATTTATTGAAAATGCATTACCTGGCGAAAAAGTCCGCATCAAAATTTTAAAAGTTGGACCTAAATTTGGCTTTGGAAAAATCAGCGAATGGCTTGAAAAAAGTCCAGATCGTCAAGAAGTTGTCAATGAAGAATTACTTCGTACTGGAATTGCACCTTTAAGCCATCTAAGCTATGAACAACAGCTTTTATTCAAGCAAAAACAAGTGAAAAATCTTCTGCAACGGGTGGCAAAATTGCCGGATGTTCCTGTTTTGGATACGATTGGTATGGCGGTACCTTCCCATTATCGGAACAAAGCACAAATTCCTGTCAAAAAAATTGACGGCAAGCTACAAACAGGTTTTTACCGAAAAAATAGTCATGATCTTGTGCCTATTGAGGATTTCTATATTCAGGATCCAGCAATTGATGCTGCTATCATCACTGTTCGTGAGATTTTGCAACGCTTCAACGTAAAAGCCTATAATGAAGAAGCACATGAAGGTTTCTTACGGCACATCGTTATTCGTCGCGGACATTACTCCCATCAAATGATGGTGGTTTTGGTGACCAAAAAAGAGAAATTCTTTAAAGGAAAAGAAATTGCATCCGTAATCCATGATGAAATTCCTGATGTAGTTTCTGTGATCCAAAATATCAATGAAGAAAAAACCAATGTCATTATGGGAGAAAAGGAAGTTATTTTGTATGGTCAAGCCTACATTGAAGATCAACTTTTAGGCAATACGTACCGAATTTCAGCGAAATCCTTCTACCAAGTCAATACCCAGCAAACAGAATTGCTGTATCAAACAGCTATTGATTTTGCTGATCTGCAAAAGGATGATATTGTAGTCGATGCTTATTCAGGTATCGGAACTATCGGATTGTCGGTAGCCAAACGAGTAGCCCATGTTTACGGAATGGAAACCATTGAAAGTGCTGTTGCCGATGCAAAATATAATGCTGAAAAAAATGGAATCGACAATGCAACCTATTTAGTCGGAAAAGCAGAAAAAGTTATGCAGCAGTGGGCACGAGAAGATGTGAATCCTACTGTGATTTTCGTTGATCCCCCCCGCAAAGGACTGGAACCAAAATTCATTGAAGCTGCCAGTGATGTAGCTCCGGAAAAAATTATTTATATTTCTTGCAACCCGGCAACTCTTGCTCGTGATTTGGCACTTTTTGCTGAAAAAGGCTATGAGACTAAAAAGATTCAGCCAATTGATTTGTTCCCACAAACATATCATGTGGAGTCAGTAAGTTTGCTTACTCGAGTGGAGAAGTAATTGAATTGATAGCTTTTCGAGAATTTGGATCTTAATCTGAATTCTCGATTTCTTTACTTAGGAGTGCTAACTTCAAGAAGAATTTGAGTTTACGCAACGAGGCTCTCTATCTAAAAGTCATTATTGCCAAGTGTTTTATATTCTGCTATCATGAGATTTTGTGATGTGGATAATGGAACTACTCCATTGATAGAAAATGAAAAGAGAAGCGTCGGTTGAGTAATAAGCCGTGAAGGTGGTGGAACAAATGAATTCAAAAGAAAAAATGTTAGAATTAATCAAGAAGAAACAGGGTGGCGGCAGATCCAAACAGATGGATACCCCGAAAAATGATCGCAAGCATATGCGAAAAGGTCCTAAAATTTTCAATAAATAAAGGTATAAAAACGGCGTACATTTTGTGGCTCTTTGTCAAATAGTGTTGTTTTGAATTAAATCTGGAAAAGAGAGCATTCCGGTGTTCTCTTTTTTTGTTATT
>NZ_BJDS01000011.1 GCF_005405265.1 Enterococcus songbeiensis | reverse complement strand
TCAAATAGCTCTCTACCAGTTCTACTCGTTTTTCTGGAGTGAGTTTCATCTTTCTTTGTGGCATACAAAATCCCCCCTATACAGGACTTTTATATTTCAGTGTCCTATATAGGGGGAGCATATCAAGTCAATTGAAGAAACGTTTTTTTAGTTTGAGGAAAGAGAATTTGTCGCTTTTGGCGTAAATAATTGTGGCGCAAGAGTGTAACTGAGAACAACGACAACAGCTGTGGTCACTGCTGTTGCCAAACCAGAAGCACTGTTCATGACCAGCGAATACAGCCACGGTTTCATTCCCCACTGAGCGTAGGAACCCCAAAAGACCCAACCGGCAACAAAATGCCAGAAATAACGTGCCAAAGCGCCCGCAAAGGCTCCTTGAATCAAAGTAAGCTTTATTTTATTGCTATTGTCTTTGCCAATTTCCCGTTTTAATTTCACCGCATACAATCCCGCCAAACCAGCAAAGGTAAAGGCGATAGGGTATTCGATCAATACTTGGATTACGCTGAGGTACCAAACCTTCCCCATCGGAAAATGCAATAGCCCCCAAATCGCTCCTGCCGCCAACCCCGGTTTCCAGCCTCGGCGCAGGGCAAAAATTGTCAAGGGAATCTGCCCCAACGAAATAGAAAAACTAGCACCGATATCCAGTGGAATCAGCGACAATACCATCGCCAAAGCGGCAATAATCGTTCCTTCCACCCATATTCTGATTGATTTATTCATAACAAAAAAACTCCTCCTTTTAGAACCGTCACAATTCACAAAGGAGAAGCATCATCTACTTCTATCTCCGTCACAATTCCTACGTTCGAATGATCGAAACAGGTACGAAGGGTTTAGAGTTTCCTCAATCTCAGCCCAAATGGACTCCCCTTTGCGAGCGCGTTCTATTTAATTTTTTGGTACGTGTCAAGAATACCATATTTTAAAAAAATTGAAAGAGATTTGTTTGGAAAGTCCGATTAAATTGTTTCATGTGAAACTTTTTTAGGTTACTAATAAATGACGACGAACAATCGGTTATTTTGGTTGCTAATCGCCACTTTTTTTCGGCTTATCTCGTTGGTTTTATCGTTTTCTAATTATTCCAACCCACCTAGCCAAGCGGAGGTGCCACCCATCACATTCACCACACGATAGCCTTTTGCCGCTAAAAAGTTACAGGCCATTGTCGATCGTGAGCCGCTTTGACAAATGATGTAATATTCATTGTCCGTGTCTAATTTTCCATAGGCTGATCCTAATTCACTCAAAGGAAAATTGACGGCTTGTGGTACATGTCCAAAGCGATACTCATGGGTTTCTCGAATATCGATGATTGCTAAAGACTGACGTTTTGTTTTTTGATAAAATTCAGGCATTCCGATTGAACGATACATTTTCAACTTCCTCCGGTCTGATTATATGATATAAGGCAAAGCCGCCGTCCAAACTTTTGGCACGAAACCCCGCCTGCTTTAATATTCTTTCTGCTAAATAACTGCGCATCCCGCTATGACAACTGACAATATATTCTTTGGCAGGATCTAGTTCCGACAATCGGCAGCGTAACTCATGTAACGGAATGTTGTAGGAATGCTTGAATCGCCCATTTTGCCATTCTTCTTTCGTTCTCACATCCAACAAAATTTTGCCCTCTGCTACTTCTTGCGTAAGCTCGTGCCATTGCAGCGATTCGCTGATGCCTTCTGCTAGATTCAAAGCGGCATAGCCCAACATATTTACCGGATCTTTTGCTGAACCAAAGGGCGGCGCATAAGTAAATTCTAATTCCGGCAGCATATCAATCGTCATTCCACCTTTGATGGCAGTAGCTAAACTGTCAATTCGCTTGTCCACTCCTTTTTCTCCCACACCTTGAGCGCCATAGATTTCTCCGGTCGTGGCGTTGAACACCAATTTCAATAAAATATCTGTTGCCTCTGGATAATAACTTGCATGATCTTTGCCGGAAACATGAATAACAGAGACATCAAAGCCTGCTTGTTTTGCGCTGCATTCACTCAACCCAGTTGAGGCTGCCGATAAATTGAAGGTACGAACAATGGCAGTTCCGATACTTCCTTGATTTTTTCGAGGAAGCCCAGCAATGATATCCGCCACCTGACGACCTTGGCGATTCGCTGGAGAAGCCAAGGAAATCAACGCATCTTCGCCAGTGATTTGCTGTTTGACCACAATAGCATCCCCCACCGCGTAAACGTCTTGGGCGCTGGTCTGGTAGTGCTCGTCTACAACAACTCCATCATGAAATCCAATTTCTAGTCCAGCTTGCTCTGCTAATTGATTTTCCGGTCGAACACCGACAGACAAAATCGTAAGATCAGAGGAAAGAACTTGTCCATCTTCTAGAATAATTTTTTTACCAGCCTCTTCAAAGGCTGTCACCGCTTGAGATGTAATGACACGAACATCATTTTGCTGCAATTCATTTTTGACAAAGGCTGCCATCTCTTCATCCAAGGTTGATAAAACAAAGGGTGCTGACTCAACAATCGTGACTTTTAAACCGCGTTTTTGTAAACTTTCTGCCATTTCCAAACCAATAAATCCAGCGCCAATCACCACAGCATTTTCCGTTGTTTCGGTGATTCCTGCCATGATTTTATCTAGATCCGGAATACTCCGCAACGTATGGACATTCGAGGCTTCCGACAACCCTTTAATTGGTGGGATAAAAGGTTTTGCCCCTGGGGATAAAATTAATTTATCATAGGATTCGACCTTTGTACCTGCTTCACTTTTGACAGTAACTGTATGTTCTTCTGGTGAAATGACGGTTACCTCATGATTCGGTCGAACATCCAAATTAAAACGCGCCTGTAAAGTTTCCGGCGTTTGAATCAGCAATTCATTTCTTTCCGCAATTTCACCGGACACATGATAAGGCAACCCGCAGTTGGCAAAAGACACATAAGGTCCCTTATCCAAAACAATAATCTCCGCATCTTCCATCAAGCGGCGCAACCGAGTCGCAGCCGACATCCCACCGGCGACACCACCGACAATGATAATTTTCATCTCTGTTTCCTCCTTGTTTGTTCGAGTTTTTTTAAAAAGATTGACAATAAATATACCGCTAGTGGTATAAATAAATCGGTATCCCACAAGAAAAAGAACGCAATTAGACTGTTTTATTTGTAAATTAAAAATAAAATAAATTTTTTTTGATAAGGAAATAAAAGCAAATTCTTTTTAAGTCGTATACCTGGTAGGGTATATTTAAACTTAATAAATGGGCTTTGTCAACTCTCCCAATCGAAAAAAAATTTTAATCAAGTCAAAACATTGACGGATATACCCTCGATAGGTATAATTCAATTAACTAATTTTGAAGGAGCGAGACGATGGCGACAACGACCGAAGAACAAAAAAAAATCATCAATCGTTTGCGACGAACAGAAGGACAAATTCGCGGCATTCAAAAGATGATGGAAGAGGAAAAAGAGTGTATCGATGTCATTACCCAGTTAAGCGCGGTTCGTTCCAGCATTGATCGGGTTATGGGCATGATCGTGGCAGACAATCTAAAAAACTGTTTCGAAAATCCTGAAAAGGATCCAAAAGAACAAGCGGAAAAATTAGAACAAGCCATTAACATGATTATTAAAAAATAACGAGGTGGAACCCTATGAAAGTTGTTTTCCATATCGATGAATTAGAAAAGTGGAGCGAAACATCAAAAAATGTAAAAAATTTACTGAAAGCATCTTCAGACATTACCATTGTAGTCTTGGTCAACGGCATCGCCATCAAAGGATATTTAGAGAACAAAAACCTTCCTTTTATTCAAACTAACGGTGTGCAATTTCACGCCTGTAACAACGCCATGAAAGCAAATAAAATCAGCAAGGACGACTTGCCTGAAAACGTGGTCGTCGTCCCTGCTGGGGTTCTAGATTTGGTTGAGCTGCAAAGTGTCGGGTATGGGTATGTGAAGGCTTGAGGGGGAATTTATTAACTCACTGTAACTTGACAATTATTATATATCGCTTATTTAGCGATATATAATTAACCTCAGACTGCTCTTATAACATACTCCTACACCTGAAACAACTCCACCATTGTAACCAACTCCACAAAATCCGGGTAGCCATTCCAGCGTTTTCGACGCCCCCGCAAGGTTTTAGCCAGCTCATTTTGCTTTAAAATTCGGCATAATGACAAAGCAGTATCAAATTTCTGATTACACTGTTTTTCATCACCCATAATTTTTGCTAGGATACCTTGATGGAAAATCACTAAAATCTGCCCCATCACAGAATCGTTATTTTTAGATTCCTTTTCAACAATTTCTTGTATCTTTTCTGCCAAAGTAATCTCTCTGTGATAAACATAGTAGGAAAAAAGACTCAGTAAGAACCGAAAATAGACACTTTTTTGCGGATAAGTTTTAATTTTTCTTAAAATTGTTTGGGATTGAATACGAACACTCTCAACAGAAAGCAGAGGGAACAACTGCAAATAATCGTTAATTTCTATTAAAGTCCACTCTTGAATCTGAAAAAAATAGCGTTCCAAATACATTTGACCATAAAAAGATTTACCAGTCTCATCTTTCGGCGATTGCTCTTGATTCAGCCATAACACTCCCTGAATCAAATAATAGGAATGGTGTTGCCAATCATCCTCAAATTGACTGGCCTGTTTCAATTCTTCAGCCATCTCCTGCAGCCTTGAAAATTGAAAGGTATTTGTTAGTTGTCGGATTGTTCGTTGGATCACTGTTTTCTGGGCATTTTCTTCTTTTTCCATCAACGCTTGAAACTCCCCGGCAGAAATATTGACCGCTGCCAGACATTTAAAAAATTGATCTGCTGTCAGCATGCTTTTCCCATTCTCAAATCGTGAAAGCTGGCTTTCTGAAATAGCAGTTCCACTGACTTGCCGAAGAGTTAGACCCTTTTGTATTCGTACTTGTTTAAATGTTTTTCCAAAATCCATTCTCATACTCCTTGCATTTATGCAATAAATTCGATTATTTTATTATATCTTTTCTATACTTAAAATACTAAAAAAAAGAAAAGAGTAGTGATTATGGTACAAAATTATATAGATTATGCAAAGGAGATTATTTCCTTAACTCATGTGGATTACGCCGGTTTTCAGCGACAATCGTTGCCAAATGCGGGACGCTATTTAAAAAAAATAGAAAAATGCGCTACGTATAAAGAATTCTTTTATGAAACAGAAAAATTTTTACTCAGTTTTCAAGATCGTCATTTGGCAATAAAAGATCACACACAGCAAATTTGGGAGAATAATTTTCTTGTTCGCCGGTTTGAAAATTCTCTTTATGTTACAGCTTGTGGAAAAAATTCTCCTCTGCCAATTGGAAGTGAACTCGTTGCCATTGATGGCAAATCCATTTCACAGATTTCTCATTCTTTTCAAGACCTGCTTGATCCAATTCATGAGCGTCAAGACTTTCGCTTCATTCTAAATTACGCACAGGAAGTAACAGTGAGGAATGGCTCTTCCTATCAACTGGTAAAAGAAGTTCATCCCTTTTCCTACAACCCAGAATTTATCTATAAAAAAATATCTAACACGTGCAGTTATCTAAAATTAACTGATTTTGCAGATGATTCAGCAATCATCGAGTTACTTGAAAAAAATACAACTGACTTATCAAGCATTCCTCACTTGATTATTGATGTACGAATTAATCTTGGTGGATCGGATATAAATTATTTTCCGCTGTTGCCTTATCTTTTCACTAAAAATCGATCCATTAGCCAGTTAGTTGCACCGTCAGATTTTCTTTTTTTCAATGTAACCCAACGTTCCTATGATTTGCGAAAGGAGCTGTTTACAAACGAAGTCAGAGAACAACTACCTGAAACCTTCCATCCATTTCTGAAAAAAGAACAGATTTTTTGGGAGCACCATCGGGGAATGGGAATGGTTCCCCGATTCAACGATTTTGATTATTCTTTTGAAGGAAAGTCCTATCCAAAAAAAATCGTGATTTTAACAGATGTCTCTTGCGGCTCTTCCGGAGATCAATTTGTAGAAACATGTAAACGGTCAGGGAAAGTGACTATCATCGGCCGCAATACATTAGGAGCTAATGATTATGCAAATTGTGTAGAGCAAAGCTATCCAGAATTTACGATTATGTATCCTACAAGTAAACATTCACGAGTGGATCGGGGAGCCGGTCTTCTGGGTAAAGGTGTGGTACCGGATATTCGTATTCCTTTCACGCGGGAACATTTAGTAAAAGATGTTGATTTAGCTTTTGCACTAGATTATTTAACAGAAAAATAGCCTAAACTAATTTTCTATAAACTAGTTTAGACCAACATAGTTTGTTTTAAAAAATGGATATCGGTATCTCTGTACTGAGCAATCTGAAACTGATAATAAAGGAACGAGCTGAGAAAAAATAAAATGAGAATCAAAAGTTCTTAATAAATCTCTGTTTCTCATTTTGTTTTCTAGATTATTTGGAATCTCCATTTGATAGGCAGGTAGGCACATCAGATTTACAATATATTATGGCTCTATACTTTTTGATATTGGTGAATCTCATCAGCATCAAAAAGTATAGAGCCATAATGGTTTTTTGTGAACTTATATCAAGCTCTTTTTTACTTTAGCGTTCGTACCAGATACACTTCATCGCAGAATCCTTTAAGCGCATTGTACACTCGTTGTGCCCGAGAATGCTGACGGCACAAAGCGAAAACGGTCGGTCCGCTGCCGCTCATCAATGCCACATCTGCCCCGTATTTCATCATACGATCCTTGATTTTTTGAATCACCGGGTGCCGCTGAATTGTGACATCCTCCAACGCATTGCCCATATATCGAATCATCTGCTGGTAGTCATTGTTGCGGATGGCTTCTGTCAGCTTAGGAATATCCGGATGATGGATTTTATCTACATCTACCTCGGGAAAAATCGTGCGGGTAGACACACTCACACGGGGTTTCACCAAAACGACCCAGCATTGAGGCATGGGATCAATTCCTGTTACGATTTCCCCCTTGCCGGCAACAACAGAGGTTCTGCCGTAAAGACAATAAGGAACATCCGTCCCAACTTCCATCCCCAGCTCAATCAATTCCTGATCCGAAAGGGCTAAATTCCATAAGCGGTTCATGCCTCGCAGAGCTGCTGCTGTATCGGAACTGCCTCCGCCCAAACCAGCCGCCACAGGAATTTGTTTTTTAATGGAAATTTTGATTCCCTTATTAATGCCATAGCGTTTTTTAACTAAGACCGCCGCCTGGTAGACATTGTTTCGCTGATCCACAGGTAAAAATGCTTTGTTGGTCTCTACAATAATTTGGTCATTCGGCAATTCTTCCATCGTCAGCCGATCTGCCAAATCAACGCTGGACATCACCATTGCCAACTCGTGGTACCCATCTGGTCGTTTGAACAAAACATCCAGTCCCAGATTGATCTTTGCCGGTGCTTTTTCGATTATCTCCATTTTCTCACCTACTCATCTGAAAAGAGTCGTTGTGTATTCTATCATAGCAGAAAGTAAAAGTATAGAAAGACTCTTGCATTTTTACCGAAAAAACAATCGTTTGATTTGCTAAAAACGGCGCTTTCATTCTACAATTATACTAGAAAAAAAAAGAAAGTGGGGATATCTAATGGCAAACTTGATTCCAAGAGATTTAAAAGATTTAGGCAACGCAGAGGATTTGTTCGGAAAGCTGATGAATAATTTCTGGCAGGAACGGCAGATTTCCACGGACATCAAAGAATATGACGACCATTATATCATGAAGGCCGACTTGCCGGGAGTTGAAAAAACAGACATCAAAGTCAGCTATGTCAACGATATTTTATCCATCACCGCTACTCAATCTTCTGAAAAAGAAGAAAAAGATGATGCCGGTCGCTATTTGCGTCGCGAACGTTCCAGCAGCTCCTACCAACGCAGCTTCACTATGCAAGGCATCGACGACGAAAACATCAAAGCCAAATTCGATAATGGCGTACTGACCCTGAACCTGCCAAAAGCCGGTTATAAAGATGCACCGGGGAATAATATAACTATTGAATAAAAAAATCCTTCACAAATTTTTCCGGTTTGTGAAGGATTTTTTTTATTAGAACAGGTTCTTTTTCTCTTATTGAGCTAAAAATAAATTTTTCTTGATTTTATTCCGCACGTTTCTTCCATACGACAGCGGCACCTATGAATAATAGAATTCCCAAACCAACAATCACCAGATTCAATCGATTTTCTTCGCTTGTTTTCGGCAAATTTTTCGATTGGTTATTGCTGGTCTTGATTGTAGTGGTTATTGCTGGTTTCTTGGTTCCAGTTCCGCTGGTTGTTGTACTTGTTCCCGGGGTAGTACCTGAATCTGTACTTGGTTCTGTACTTGGTTCTGTACTTGGTTCTGTACTTGGTTCTGTACTTG
>NZ_BJDS01000010.1 GCF_005405265.1 Enterococcus songbeiensis | reverse complement strand
TTCTGTACTTGGTTCTGTACTTGGTTCTGTACTTGGTTCTGTACTTGGTTCTGTACTTGGTTCTGTACTTGGTTCTGTACTTGGTTCTGGTACAGGTTCTTTTTCTGTCTTTTTATAAATCAGAATTAAGGTTTGATTCTCTTTTGTATACTCACCTTTCAGCGGTGCAGATTTTTCATCTAGTTTAAGGTAGGTGTATCCCGTGATTTCTTTTGGTTCAATACCATACTTCTCACCGATTTTCCCTTTTTCAATTTCTTTTTCTTTAATGCTGTTGCCTTCTTCGTCGACATAGTTGATTGTTATGACGGCCTCTTCTGCTTCAATCTCGACTTTTTTATAAACAAATAAAATCGTTTGGTCTGCCTTTTGTAATTCACCTTTTAGCGGTGCGGAATCCTTGCCTAATTCTTTGTATTCATAACCTTGCTTCGTCAAATCATCTGGGACGATTTCATAACCATTACCGACATAGCCACTTCGTTCGTTGGACGGCTGCAGTTCTTTTCCTTCCTCATCCACATAACGAATCGTCAATTTACCGGATTTTTCTGGAGTAGGTACTTCTGCTTTGGCGTAAACAAGCGTTATTGTCTGTTCTTTTTGCAAATTGCCTTTTAGTGGTGCGGAATTCTCTCCTAAGCCAGTATAGACATAATTTTGGTTAGTTAAATCAAGCGGTACGATTTCATAACCAGCTCCAACATAGCCATTGTGTTCCATACTTGCCAGCAGCTCTTTTCCATCTGTATCTACATAACGAATCGTTAATTTAGCAGTTTCCGGTGTTGGTACTTCTGCTTCGGAATAAACCAGAATAAGCGTTTGTTTTTCTTTTTGCAGGTTGCCCTTCACTGGAGCTGAGCCTTCACCTAGACCAACATAAACATAATTTGGCTGAATCACCTTACTTGGTTCGATTTCATAACCATTACTAACAAAACCGTTGAGTGTGGCTTCTGGTTGAATTTCGTTTCCTTTTATATCCACATAGCGAATCGTTAAGCCACCACTAGTTTCTGTTTCAACTTCGCCATTTTTTTGGTAAATAAAGGTAATCGTTTGTGCTTCTTTCTTGAAAGTTCCTGCTAACGGAGCTGAATCCTTCGTCACCCCGACATAGGAATACCCCGCTTTTGTTAGGTCATCAGCTACTACTTCATAGCCATTACCAACGAAGCCATTATTATATACATTGTCTGCTTGAATTTGTTTTCCCGTTTCATCTACATATCGAAGGATCAAATCACCCGCTTCTTCAAGTTCAGGGAGCTGTCCACTTCGATAGATTAAGGTAATTTCTTGTGGATCTTTTATCAGTTCACCTTTCAATGGTGCTGAATTTTCAGCTAATCCAACATAGCTGTACCCTTGTTCACTTAAATCATCTGGAATAATTTCATACTTGTTACCGATAAATCCACCTTTGAGAGTTTCATCATCCTTAATTGTATTACCGGTATCATCTACATAATGTACTGTCAAATCACCTGCTTTTCCGTATTCTGGTACTTGACCGTCTTGGTAAATTAAGGTAATTTCTTGTGGATCTTTTATCAGTTTGCCCTCCAATGGCGCTGAATCTTTACCTAATCCGATATATTTATATCCCTGATTAGATAAATCATCTGGAACGATTTCATAACCGTTGCCAATAAAGCCGCCTTCATGAAATTGATCTGGTTGAAGTTCTACACCAGATTCATCGACATAATGAATGGTTAGTTTCCCTGCCGCTTCAGATTCGGGTAATTCTGTCTTCCCATAAACATACGTAACACTTTCCGGAGATTTCAATGTCAAATTATTATGAATTGTACGAACTGTGTAACCCGGTCCATCCGGATTTTCTTCATAGTAATGCCAGTAATCATTGATATTGCTATAGGACATAGATTCACCATGAGGAATCGTCAAAACTTGCGTACTAGGGTTTTGGGCATCTGTATAATCGGTCAACTCGACAGAAATATCTCCTGCTTCATTTGTCCGAGTAATCGTCATGTCAATTGGATGCAATTCCATGACACCATGACCAACTTTATAGTCTGTTGGATAGGTATAATTCTGTAAATTCACTTTATATGATCCATTTACTGGTAAATAGCGTTTTGCATAGTAATTTGCTAAAAAGCTTTCATCGAAATCATAGGTAGCAAAACCAGTTGTTGATTTTATCGTTTCATCTATCTGATCTTTCGTAATACTTGGCTTATCGAGTATCATCTCCTCTGATTCCTTATACGTTTCTCCATCCAGCAATTTCCCCATCAACTGATAGCCATCGCCGGCGTAAATTCCTTTTGTTAAATAATTATTCCCTGAAGATAAAGTCAACTCTACTTCCGGAAGGTTTAGCAGTTCTTTTCCTGTCAACCAGTCTACCCATTTGACTGTCGCCCCGGGTTGAGTGGATGGCGTTGCGAATAATTGCCCTGGATTCCAATCATAGTAATATTCCGTCGTATTCCCGTCTTGATCTTCATCCCATTCATCTTGAAAATAGTCTGCAAAATTCAAATCAAGATTATAACCTGAAAAGTTGATACTCATAGCAGTGTTACTCCATGGATCGTCGCTCTCTGTTATTCTGAGTATTTTCTGCTCTGCTCGATCACGTCCAACAAAACTGGCAGTCAACTTCCCATCTGGTCCCGTCAAAATATTGCCTTCTTTATCTACAAAAGAAATGGATGTTGTCTCGCTTTCTTCATCATAAGATAAAACTGCGAACGTCTCTTTCCCTAAAAATTGTTCTATCCACGGACCAACATAAGAATTTGCAATAGCAGTACCTTCCATGATTTGTCGATTATCCATATTTCGTACTTCACTGTAATTTGCGATTGCATAAATATTTTTAATTGTTCCTAATGAACCAGTCTTTTTCGCAACAACTGCACCTCCGGCATTGTACGTGCCGAGAGTCGTCTCAACTGTAAGGGGCAAGCCGAGAATCGTATCTGATGTGCTGCCCTCTTCACCAATATTCCCCTCTGACCCATTGTCCCCACTGTCAATTTCACTGCCATCTTTGGCATAGACATAAGTAGTTGTTTCAGGTACGTCTAGGTTAAGGTCATTATGGATCTTTCTCGTAGTCCAGCCAGGTCCGCCATTATCATGACCATACCAAAAATCATTTTCATTATTGTAGCTTTGTTCATCCCCATGTTTGATTGAAAGACTTTCTACCTCGTTACTTGTGTAATCTTTCAATGTCACCTCAACGTCACCTGCAACATTTGTTCGCTTCACTGTCATTTCAATAGGATACTTCGCCGTGTCCCATTCTTTATAATTTTGTAAAATAACCGTATAGGATTCTCCTATTGCTAAATGGCGATGAATATGGTAATCCGCCAGATTACTTTGATCGTAGTCATCTGCAATCGTCCCTTTGGATTCTGTTACCTTAGGATCAATTTGATTTTTATTGATGCTAGATCCCTCAGCTTCTTCAGTTGTTTCCTCGTAAGTTTCCCCTTCCTTTAATTGCCCCAATAAATGATACCCTTCTGGTGCGGCCAATGCCTTCGTTGTGTAGCTACTACCTGGCAAAACAGTCGTTTCTGCTTCTGGATACTGGGAAAGCTCCTTACCCGTTTCTGCGTCTACCCATTTGACTGTGGCTTTTGATACAGAAGGAGTGAACAGCAGTTGCCCTATATAAACGTTGTCTATAATAAGCTTCTCTGTTTCTGCTTCTGTTCCTTCATCCATATGATATTCCATAAAATTTATATCAAAATTGTACCCAGAAAAGTGGATCAGCATTCCTTGATAGTCACTAATTTTTTTAATTACAGTTTCTGCTTTTTCATGACCACTAAATTCTGCGACTAAAGGATTCCCTTCATAGTCTTTAAGTACTTCTCCTGAATTATTAATAAATGAGAGCGTGGTTTTTTCTGTTTTTTCTTCATAAGAAAAAACAGCTCGTAATTCCTCATTAAGCCATTCCAATCGCCAGTCGTTACCTACAGTTCCATTTGCAATAGAAGATCCCTCCATAGTCTTCCGATTATCAATACTCCGCACTTCATTAAGATCAGCAATAGCATATACATTCTCGATATCACCAATTTTCCCCGTTTTTTTCGTGATCACTGCGCCACCATCATTAAATGTCTCACTTGTTGGCACAATCGTGACGGGTAGACCTAAAATTGTTGTATCTTCAGCAAACGCCTTTGTTCCTGAGAATATCATAAGACCAAATGCTACTAAGATACCCAACCCAATTACATTTCTTCGGTTCATTTTTCTCTTCCTTTCCACTATTTGTTTTCGTTTTTATTTTCCCATCAACAAATTCCACTAAAATCAAATTCCTGTTTTATCTATAACTACGCTTTCATTATACCTTCTTTAAAAGGAAAAATTACGTCAATAATTATCGTGTTCGTGTCAATTTCTGACCTGTTTAGTTCTTCAAAACGTCATATTTTCCAAAAACAAAAAAAGCCAGTGAAGAAACAACCTTCACTGGCTAAATGTACTCTCTGATTTGGTTAAGTTTTACAACATCTCCGCTTCACCGACATGTTCTTTGGCTTTGATTTCGCCGGTTTTTGTCAGTGTCAGACTTGAGACTTTCTCTGCATTAGTAAGAACCGTCAATACATCAGTTCCTTTTCCAGCCGCTTTGACAGCAGCGATATCCATGATTGCCAACAAGGTGTTTGGTGTGACCTCATCCCCTTCTTTGACCTTCACATCAAAAGGTGCTCCTTTTAACTCAACCGTATCTAGTCCCATGTGCACGAGGACTTCTGCTCCGGTTTTTGTCAAAAGACCAATCGCATGCTTCGTTTCAAACACGCTGGTCACTTTTCCGGCAACCGGTGAATAAATCTCGTTGGCTGTTGGTCGAACCGCAAATCCGTCACCCATCATTTTTTGGGAGAAAACAGGATCGGAAACTTCCCCAATTGCGATGACTTGACCATCGACTGGTGCATATAATTTTTCTTCAGTCGTAGCTATTGGCGTTGCACTAACAGCTTCTTCTGTCGCAACATTTGATACGCTGACACCGGCTGTAGCAAATTCAGGCGCAAGATTACCGGTAGCTTCTTCGACAGGATCGATCTTATTAAAGATTCCTTGACGACGGAATACGATAGTCAAAATAAACGGTACAACAATCGCAATCAGCATCGCCACCAAGAAGGCAAGTCCGCCACCGCCAATATTGAAATTGATAGCTAAAATCCCTGGCAAACCACCGACACCGATCGCATTGGCACGAACTCCCATCAGATTGCTGAACATACCAGCCAGACCTGAACCGATCATCGCAGCGATAAAGGGATAAACGTATTTTAAGTTGATCCCGAACATCGCAGGCTCTGTAACGCCCAGATAACAAGAAATCGTTGCTGGAATTGAAATTTGTTCTTCTTTTTTATTGCCTTTGTGTAAGAAATAAACTGCCAACACCGCCGAACCTTGGGCAATATTGGATAGCGCGATCATTGGCCATAAATTGGTTGACTGAAAATCAGCAATCAACTGCATATCAATGGCATTGGTCATATGATGCAAGCCCGTGATAACCAACGGTGCATATAAGAACCCAAACAGTGCACTGAACAACCAGCTGACCGATGACGTCAATCCTGTATTTACGACAAAGGAAATACCGCTGCCTAGCCACCAACCGAATGGCCCTAAGACCACATGAGCCGCCAAAATCGTAGGCAACAAAGCAAACAACGGAACAAAAATCATAGAAACCGCTTCAGGAATCCGTTTTCGGAAGAAAATTTCCAAATAAGCCAACATAAATCCTGCCAGCATGGCCGGAATAACTTGCGCTTGGTAACCAATCTTGTCGATTTGGGCAAAACCAAAATCCCAAAATGGAATATCTGCTGCCGCTGTACTTCCTACCGCATAGGCATTCAATAATTGTGGTGAAACCAAGGTAATCCCTAAAATGATCCCCAGTATTTGGGTGGTTCCCATTTTACGAGTCACACTCCAAGTAATCCCGACTGGCAAGAAGTGGAAAATTGCTTCCCCTGGCAGCCATAGAAAATCATTGACACCATTCCAGAAAACCGATTGTGAAACAATCGTGCCGTTCCCGAAATCGATACCTTCTAATACATTACGAAAACCTAAAATCAACCCACCGACAATGATTGCTGGAATAATTGGTGTAAAAATTTCTGCTAAAACTGCAACTGCTCGTTGTATCGGATTTTGATTCTTTTTCGCAATAGACTTGCTTTGTTCCTTGGAAACTCCTTCAACACCGGAAACCGCCGTGAATTCGTTGTAAAACGTTGGAACATCATTCCCGATGATAACTTGGAACTGACCCGCATTGGTGAACATTCCCTTTACACTTGGAATATCCTCAATTGCTTTCTCATCGGCTTTGTCTGGATCGTTTAGTACAAACCGCATTCGTGTTGCGCAGTGAGTCACTGCCGCGATGTTTTCTTTGCCGCCGATGTCCTTCAGCAGCTGTTCAACATCTGCCTGATATTTACCCATGGATAAAACCCCTTTCATAGTAACTTGTATATATATGTCTGTTTTACAAATTAATAATAACGTGTAAATAAAATATATGCAAGCGTTTTACAAAAATAATTCAAACTTTCTTTTTTTAAAGAAATCATAGACATCTTCTTTTCACAAGAAAAATAGGTTTGTATCAATATTTTTTAAATTTTTTTCACAGTTTGTTAAATAACTATCACTTGTACTCTCTCACCAGATATGTTTTGCTGTTTTTATTTAAAAACATAAGAAAACAACAATTTTTAATTGTAATTGCTTACATTCTCCGCTATAATATTCTTGCATGTATAGACAAGTTAGAAAAGGAGTGTCGTAATGAAAAATGTACAAATCACATATCTTGATCCGCAATGGCAGGTCATTGGAGTTGATCAGCCGGCTGTTTTTGACACGTTGACAGAGGTAGAAGCCTATTTGCAGCAGATAGCAGGATCCTTTGATGGTGGAGAAATCCACGCTGAGAAAGAAATTTTGGTTTCACAGGAAGGTCGGATTCTTGAAGCCGCTCAAACATTGACGGAAGCACTGAACCTACCCTTCGTTTATACAAAAGATGCCGAAAAGCAACGGGAAGATTTACCTTGGCTGATAACTTATCATGGGTACGCTCCCGGCAAGGATGAATATTCTGTGGAATCCTTGTTGACAGTCGGTAACGGCTTTATGGGTCTGCGGGGGACAACGCCGGAAATGACCATCACCGAAGAAAATTATCCTGCTACCTATTTGGCCAGCTTGTATAATACCGCAGCTTCAGAGGTTTCCGGACAGACGATTTACAATGAAGATTTTGTCAATGCACCAAATCTGCAAAAAATTTATTTAATCGTAGACGGCGAAACAGTTGATATCGCAAACAATACAGTACTGACGATGAAACGCCAACTAGATTTACGAACAGGGTTATTTCAATCTTGGAGTGAAATTCAGTTAAACAATGGAAAGAAAATCGCGATCCAGACAAAAAAAATCGCCAGCATGGCAGAGGTGCATCGCTATAGCCTGGTTTACCGCTTTTCGCCGATCAATTTTTCTGGTGAAATCACCTTGGTATCCGAAGCAGATGGTGGAGTATTCAATTATAATGTCGCCCGCTACCGCAGCTTGACCCATCATCACTTGACGCTTGATGTGTTGCAGGCGCATGAACAATACGCCCGCTTGGATGCCCGAACGAACCAGTCCGGTATCACCATCCGACAAACTTCGGCACTTGCCAGTGATACCTTGGATTTGACGAAACTTATCAATGAAGAGCAGACAGAAAAAATTTCCCAACATCTAACGATTTCAGCCCATGAAAAGGACTGGTATTCCCTAGAAAAAACCGTGGATGTCCAACAATTCCGACAAACACCCCCAGATTTTGCCGGTTTTTCGCCACTGCCTTCTTTTACAACGCTTTATCACGAATCACAAAAAGCATGGCAACAGCTTTGGCAAAAAGCCGCGATCACTGTTGAAGGGGATTTGATGTCACAAAAATTATTAAATCTCCATACCTATCATCTGCTGTCTTCGGCTTCCCCGAATGGCAACAAGGAGCTGGATGCTTCTGTGACCGCACGGGGATTGCACGGGGAAGCCTATCGCGGGCATATTTTCTGGGATGAATTGTTTATTTTTCCTTTTTATATCATCCATTTTCCTGAAACGGCAAAAGAATTGTTGTTGTATCGTTACCGTCGACTGGAAATGGCGAAAAAAGAAGCCGCTGAAGCCGGTTATCAAGGAGCAATGTTCCCTTGGCAATCCGGATTGGAGGGCAGCGAGCAATCTCAAAAACTGCATTTGAACCCCATCAGTGGCGAATGGAAGGAAGACCACAGCCGACTGCAACGGCATGTCTCCTTGGCGATTGCTTACAATGTGTGGCAATACTGGCACAATACCCGCGATATTGCCTTTATGAAAAATTACGGAACGGAAATGCTATTGGAGATTGCTCATTTTTGGCAAAGCGCCGCTACTTGGGATGAAGACTTGCAACGCTACTCTATCGAAGGTGTCATGGGCCCGGATGAATTTCACGAAGGCTACCCTCATGCAGCAAAAGGCGGGTTGAAAAACAATGCCTATACCAACATGATGGTGGTTTGGCTCTTTGAAGAATTGGCTGCATTACAACAAAAATTACCCGCAGAAGATTTTCGTGAAGCACAGGCGAAAACCGGTGTTGATGACCATCTGTTGACAGCAATGCAGAAAATCAAAAATCAACTGGCATTGACCATCAACGATGAAGGAATTATTGCGCAATTTGATGGTTATTTTGATTTGAAGGAAGTCGACTGGAGCTACTACAAAGAAAAATATGGCAATATTTATCGGATGGATCGGATTTTGAATGCAGAAGGCGAATCCGCAGATGCCTATAAAGTTGCCAAACAGGCGGACAGCTTGATGATTTTTTATAATTTTTCCAAAGCACAGGTTGCCGATATTTTGACGGATCTGGATTACCACTTACCGGAAGATTATGTAGAAAAAAATCTGCATTACTACCTGCAACGCACCAGTCACGGTTCAACGCTGTCTCGGGTGGTTCACGCCCAATTAGCGGCCATGGTAAAGGATCAGCAGTTGGCTTGGCAACTTTATCAAGAAGCGCTGTATTCTGATTATCGTGATATCCAAGGAGGAACTACGGCAGAAGGAATTCATGCCGGCGTGATGGCGGCCACTTTGTTTATTCCGTTGACGACCTTTGCCGGTTTGGATATCCGTCGAGAAAAAATTCATTTCCACCCTAACCTACCAGATGCATGGCAAAAAATTCGTTTTGCTATCACGATTCGCGGAGTGGATTATCAGGTAGCTGTTACCCACCAAAGTCTGACGATTACCGCAAATTGCGAAGAAACGATTACAGTAGGCAAAAAATCTGTTACACTAAAATCAAATGAAACCCAAACGATTGCTTACTAAAAGCCGTTAGGATATTTATTCCATTAAAAGATGAACAAGGAGTGTTTTGACATGAAAAAAGGATTTATTTTTGATTTAGACGGTGTCATCACCGATACAGCCAAATTTCATTTTGTTGCTTGGCGGGATTTAGGTGCTGAAATCGGCATCACGGTTGATTTAAAATTCAATGAACAACTAAAAGGCATCAGCCGCATGGATTCCCTAGAACGAATTTTGGTTCATGGCGGAAAAGAAAATGCGTTTACAATGGAAGAAAAAGAAGCATTAGCAGCGAAAAAAAATACCCATTATGTGGAATTACTACAAGACTTGACGCCTGCCGATTTGTTACCGGGAGTGAAAGAATTTTTAGATGCTGCCCACAATCAAGGGGTGCCTTGTGCGATTGCTTCGGCTTCTAAAAATGCGCCATTTATTTTAGAAAAATTAGGTGTCAGTGATTTGTTTGACGGCATCGTTGATCCAGCAACCTTGACAAAAGGCAAACCCGATCCGGAAATTTTTGTTAAAGCAGCCGAATTATTGAATATCCAACCAGAAGAAGCAATCGGTTTTGAAGATGCCCAAGCTGGGATTGATGGCATCAAAGCCTGCGGAATGACCGCTGTCGGTGTTTTATCCGGCGAACCATTACACGGTGCAGATTTGACGGTTCACGAATTGTCAGAATTGACCATTGCTGAACTTATCCAACGCTAAACAACGCTTTAAAGAAAAAAGGGAGGATGAAATCCATGAATAAATTTAGAGAAATATTTCTTGATTTGGAACAAAAGATTTTGGCAAAGGAATATCCTCCCCAAACGCTACTTCCCAGCGAAAATCAACTAATCAAGATTTATGGTGTTTCACGTGAAACAGTTCGCAAAGCCTTGAATCTGCTGCGAAATGCCGGCTATATCCAAAAACAGCAGGGAAAAGGTTCTATTGTGCTGGATCTCAACCGTTTTGATTTCCCAATTTCCGGATTGACCAGTTTCAAGGAGCTGCAAAATGCTCAAAACATCCACAATGAAACCAAGGTCGTGGAAATCAAGAAAGTCGCCGTTTCACCCAAACTTCATCAAACCACGGATTGGCCCGTGGCTTCCGAAGCGTGGAAATTGGTTCGGCAGCGAAAAATTGATGGCGAAGTCGTGATTTTGGATATTGATTATTTAGATGCTCGGATTATCACCGACTTGCCGGAAAAAAAAGCCCAAGATTCCATCTATCATTATTTTGAAAATGATTTAGGCCTGGAAATCGCTTATGCGCAAAAAGAAGTGACCGTTGATCCTGTGACCAAAGAGATTCGTGATTTGATGGATTTATTGCCGGAGGATCAGCATGTCGTTGTCGTTCGCGGTCTGGTTTATCTGGAAGACACCCGTTGTTTTGAATACACCGAGTCGATCCATCGGCTGGATAAATTCCGTTTCGTTGATTTTGCCCGACGGAGAAAAGCCTAAAAAAGGTATCTGCACAGCTCACGTGCAGATACCTTTTTTATACATCCAACATAACATCTTCCACAAGTGTTGGTCCCTTGTTTTTTCCTTTTCCAATCAGCAACAGCAACTGCAAGGAAGCAAGATAGAAATTTCCGCCCTTCACATAGGCAAAATAGCAACTCTCCCAATCCTCCACATACCGTTGTTTGCCAGCAACATTTCGTTGAAATCCGTAAAATGTCCCGTAATTGTAGATCACATTCATGATCCGTTCTTCAATGGAAGCAAAAGGACCATCTCCGACATGGGCAAAAGGGGCCATTCCCAAATCAGCCAGTTCATAACCTTGCGCCTGCCATTCTTTCAGCATATTCACTACCAGATAATTGGCTAATTCCGGGGGTTCTTCCGGCAGCATCCTCAGCAAATCATAGGAAACCCAATTACGATCAATAGGCTGTTGGGTAATAAAACCAACCACCTGTGTTTTTTTGCGAAGAATCCCAATCGGACTTTTCAATAAATACTCCTTAGTAAACCGACCACTGCCAAAGAATTTTTCCTTATTGCCCTTCAACCATTCCTCAGAGACCCGCTGAATATCTGCCACCAGTTCTTCCGGCAACTGTTCATAATACGTAAAGTGATACTCCTGCCGTTCAAAAGATTTGCTACTATCAAAGGATTTATCCCGCAAAGATACTGTGGCACTTTCCCCGATTTTAGTAAATTGGAAACCCAAATCATGGAGCAAAACAGCGTAGCGTTGACTGATTCGATAAAAAGCCAACTGATACCCCAGCAAATCCGCTTCTGAGATAAAGGCCAAGGTTGCTTCTCCCCAGAGCTTTTCATTTCCGATGGGTCGGCCTAAGACAAAGCAACGGTTTCCTTTAATTTGATACCCGAAAACCAATTCATCCTGTCCATCTTTTTGATAATAATAATACTGATACCCTGGTAAAAATAACCGATGACTGGAGCGAGTGCCGCCAAAACGCTGAATCAATGCTGCAAAGCGTTTTTCATCCCATGAGGTGCCCAGTTTTTTTTCTGTAAAAGCCAAGTACTGCTGCAATCCCAACAACGTCATCAAAGAAATCGCTACGCCCAATAATCCGGAGAACCAGACATCATCTGACGGGAACAAAAAGAAATTATCCCCTAAGATTTGATTGTTCCACCACTGACCACTGTGATACCCGGCAACTGCATAGACAATAAACAAGCAGCCAAACAAGCAGCCGTCAAAGATTTTTGCTCCCCATGAGTAAACAAATTTTTCTCGATAAAATTCATGCCGTGCCAGCCAAACAGTAGCTAAAATCAACAGATAAACCACCATCAATCGTAACGATCGTGTGCGGGAAATCGTGTTGATGATTCCAAACAATAACAAGGCAATCGTAGGAAAATACGCCCGTTTGACTTTTGCAAACAGTGCCCGTGCCAAACCTAACAATAAGAATCCAATCAGCAGATTTAAGGTTTGGTCCAAAAAATTAAAGGAAAAGGGCAGAATAAACTCAAAAAAGCGACTGATATTGGACAGATTGGTCACCGTTGAAAGCAGAACCATCATAATTCCTGCAAAATACACCGCCACAACGACTACGATATGGGCAATCCGCTGCAAAAATATTCGTGGCAGATTGTCAAAGAAACGATTCAGCTTTACACTGGTTTGGGTCAAAAAGAGAATCACACCGCTTAGAAACGGCACTAAATAATAAAACAAGCGATAATACAGCAACCAAACGACCGTCTGATCTTGAGACAACCCGATTTGGCTCATCCCTAAAATCATCAAAACATCAAAGGTTCCCATTCCCCCGGGAACCATCGTCAGCATCCCAATTAGGGTCGCAATCAAGAACATCGGCGCCACATCCACCAGCGAAATCGGCAGCTCCATCAAATAACCGATACTTAAAAAAACCGCCAACGCAGATAGCCATTGGGTGAACGAAGTTGCCAAAAGGGTCAATACTCCTTTCGGATACAATTCGGCAAATAATTTCTTTCGCCGTAAATAACTAAAAATCAGTAAAGAAGGGGCGTATAGACTGCCGCCAAGCAACCAGATCCAATATTTTTGATAAAAGGCATCCCCATGAAAAGTAAACAAAGCGACGAGTAAAAATAACGCCCAGATCGACAAGCCGCTTAGCATGAACAAAGCGATTTTTGAGACTGTCGCCAAGATTTTTTTGCGATCGATTCCTTTTCCGTAAAAATTCGCCCGCAAACTGGCCCCGATAATTCCGCCAAAACCAGCTAGATTATTAATGGTATTGGTCGTCCACGCCGCTATCAGCCAATCTTTTCGTGGCATTTTGGGCTTGCCGAGTGTCTCCAATGTTTGGATTGTCACCCAATCATACCCCAGCATCGGAATGATTCCCACCAAGCCAATAATCCCCATTAGCACTAAGGTACTGTTATTTTGCTCATCCATTGTCGTTAAGACATCATCCCAACTCATTCCGTGGGCGATATTGATCACTTGATTGCTGACAAAAAGAATAATTGATCCGAAAAAAATCAATCGCAAGAGGAAACTATGGGCTTTGACCCATTGAAGGCCCTTTTGGACAACGCTTCGCATGATGTGTTCCTCCTTGTTCGTTTTAATGTATTAAATTTTCCTGCAGAAAATTTTGGTTTATTCTCACGCCGTATATCATTCCACTAGACTTCTTGAAATAAGTGGAACTGACATCCTTGTTCGTTTTAATGTATTAAATTTTCCTGCAGAAAATTTCGGTTGTTTCTCACGCCGTATATCATTCCACTAGACTTCCTGAAATTAGTGGGACTGACATCCTTGTTCGTTTTATTGTATTAAATTTTCCTGTAGAAAATTTTGGTTGTTTCTCACGCCCTATCCCCATTCCACTAGACTTCTTGGAAATAGTCGCACTGACGTCTTCACACTATAAAATAATGGTAGCCTAAAAGAAGAAAATTTGCTACTAGAAACTAATAAACCCGCTTTTTTAAAGAAAGAAACAGAAAAAAAACGACTCTGCCTATTCAGCAAAGTCGTTTCAGCTTATTTTGCGTAATCTGTCGCACGGGTTTCCCGGATGACGGTTACTTTGATATGTCCTGGATAATCCAAGTCATCTTCAATTTTCTTGCGGATGTCACGAACTAAGCGCACAGCATCCAAATCGGAAATCTCTTCTGGTTTGACCATGACCCGAACTTCCCGTCCTGCTTGAACAGCAAAACTGGATTCGACACCGGCAAAACTGTTGGAGATGTTTTCCAAACTTTCTAAACGGCGAATGTAATTTTCCAATGATTCGCTGCGGGCACCTGGCCGTGCAGCGGATAAGGCATCGGCTGCGGCAACCAGCACAGAGATGACGGAAGTTGCTTCGACATCACCATGGTGAGAAGCAATCGCATTGATGACCACTGGATTTTCTTTGTATTTTGCTGCCAATTCTGCCCCGATTTCAACGTGAGAACCCTCGATTTCATGATCCAAGGCCTTCCCGATGTCATGCAGTAAGCCGGCGCGTTTTGCCAATTGGATGTCTTCTCCTAATTCAGCAGCTAAAACGCCAGACAATTTGGCAACTTCCAACGAGTGATTCAAGACATTTTGACCGTAGCTTGTTCGGAAATGCAAACGTCCCAAAATCTTGATTAAATCTGGATGCAACGTATGAGCGCCCACTTCAAAAGCAGCTTCTTCCCCATATTCACGAATCCGTTCATCCATTTCCTTACGAGATTTTTCGACCATTTCTTCGATACGTGCTGGATGGATTCGTCCATCTTGGATCAGCTTTTCCAAAGTCATTCGCGCAATTTCCCGACGAATCGGATCAAATCCGGAAAGTACGACTGCTTCTGGCGTATCGTCAATGATCAAGTCGATACCTGTCAATGTTTCCAGTGTCCGGATGTTTCGTCCTTCACGTCCGATAATCCGTCCCTTCATTTCATCATTTGGCAGGGAAACCACAGAGACCGTCGTTTCAGATACCTGATCAGCTGCACAACGTTGGATAGCAAGAGACAACAGATTTTTTGCTTTGCGATCTGCTTCTTCTTTTGCCCGTTGTTCTGATTCCTTCACCATAATTGTCAATTCGTGGTTCAATTCTTCTTCCGTTGACTTCATGATGACTTCTTTTGCTTCATCTCGAGACAAGGCAGCGATGCGTTCAAGTTCTTGCTGTTGTCCTTCAATTAATTTCTCGACTTCTTTTTCTCGCTCGTCAATTAATTGCTGTTTCGCACTAAGTTTATCTTCTTTTTCTTCCAGTGAGTGCTCACGCTTTTCAATAGAGTCGTCCTTACGATCAAGTAACTGCTCTCTTTGAAGCAAGCGATTTTCTTGTGATTTTAATTCAAGTTTGCTCTCTTTCAACTCACTTTCAATTTCTGACCGATACTTCTGATTTTCTTCCTTAGCTTCTAACAATGTTTCTTTTCTCAGAGTTTCCGCTTCTTTTTTCGCACTGTTCAAAATTCCGGTTGCTGAATTTTTAGCGCCTTCAATCTCTTTATCATGACGAGATTTTGCCACGAAGTACCCTGATCCAAGACCAACAATTAAACCGATGATAGCGAGGAGAATATTAGGTACCATTAGATACACCTCCATACTATCTTATTAAAATTATTCTGTAGTTTTTTGATAAACAGTTATCAGTAATTATCAATATGCCTACTTGCATAGGTGTGTTTACACACAACTTTATTCTAATGTTTGTAGTAAGCACTGTCAACTTTTATTGCAGATAATGCAGAATGTATGAGCAGTTTATCATGCATCGTACGGATTGACGGATTTTGCCGAAATTTATTCGTTGACTTTTTTAAACCATTAAACCCTCATGTGGTAGAAAAGCCAATCCTGCCATATTTAGAAAAAAGCCGTCATCTCCTAAGAGATAACGACTTTAATCTTAATCTAACGGTAATTCTTCCTGTTCTTCGACTTCTTCTACAACTGTAGTGCCGTCGCCAATACCGTAAGCTTCACGAACTCTGGTAGAAACTTCTTTCATCATGTCAGGATGTTCCCGCATGTAATTCTTTGCATTTTCTCGACCTTGTCCGATGCGTTCTTCTTTGTAGGAATACCATGAACCGCTTTTTTCAACGATATCCTGTTCTGCAGCCATATCCAGCAATTCGCCTTCTTGGGAAATACCTAACCCGTACATAACGTCGACTTCTGCAATTTTAAATGGCGGTGCAACTTTGTTTTTAACGACTTTGATTTTCGTCCGGTTTCCGATAATATCTGTGCCGGATTTTAATTGTTCTGCACGACGAACTTCTAAACGAATCGTAGCGTAGAATTTCAATGCCCGACCGCCGGGAGTTGTTTCAGGATTCCCGAACATGATACCGACTTTTTCACGAATTTGATTGATAAAGATCGCAATTGTTTTGGTTTTATTGATGGAACCAGACAATTTACGCAGGGCCTGTGACATCAAACGAGCTTGCAGCCCAACGTGAGCATCTCCCATTTCACCATCAATTTCAGCTCGGGGAACAAGCGCCGCAACGGAGTCAATGACAACAATATCAACCGCGCCACTGGAAACAAGTGCATCGGCGATTTCCAAGCCTTGTTCACCTGTATCCGGTTGAGAAAGGAGAAGGTCATCAATATTAACACCCAATTTTTGTGCATATTGGGGATCAAGTGCATTTTCTGCATCAATAAAAGCTGCGGTACCGCCTTGTTTTTGAACTTCAGCGATTGCATGCAGGGCAACTGTCGTTTTCCCTGAACTTTCAGGACCGTACACTTCAACGATCCGTCCACGAGGATACCCGCCTACGCCTAATGCTACATCTAGTGCCAATGAACCACTAGGAATCGTCGAAATCTGTTGGTCGATTTTTTCTCCCAGTTTCATGATAGCACCTTTACCATAACTTTTTTCTATCTTCTTTAACGCAGCATCCAACGCTGCTTTACGTGCATCTGCCAAATTGATTTTCCTCCTTAAAATTTGCGCCAATGTTGCTTGCTTTCGTACCATTATCATAGCTTTTCTTTAGAGAAAAAGCAAGAAAAAGCGAACATATTTTCGCATTTTTATTTTTCTTTTAACAATTCTCGTCGTAAAAGATCCAGTCCCGCCATAACTGCGCTGTGGCGGATATGACTGCGATCGCGGGTAAAGCGATACTTTCGGCTGCTGATGCCTTGTGGTGTTGCCAGCGCCAGCCAAACTGTTCCTGCCGGCTGTCCTTCCAGTTCCTCTGGTCCAGCGACTCCGGTGAAGGCCAATGCATAATCCGTGTTGGCTTTTTGTCGAGCTTTTTGTGCCATTTGTTCTGCACATTCTTGGCTGACGGTACCAAATTGTTCAATCAGTTCAGGCGAAATTCCTAAAAACTCCTGCTTCGTTGTTGCTGAATAGGTAACAAAACCGCCGGGAAAAACAGATGAAACACCGGCAATATTTCCCAAGGTCGCCTGAAAAAGTCCAGCTGTCAAACTCTCCGCTGCTGTGATGCTGCGATTTTGCGCCTTCAACAACGCTACCACAACAGCTGCCAATGAATTTTCTTCGCCGTAGCCATAAAAATAATCACCGACCCGATCCATGATTTTCTTTTCCACTTGATCCAATTGCAACGCCGCAACGGCTTCTTCCGATGCTTTGGCAGTCAAGCGCAAGGTCACTTCATTTGTTTTGGCATAAGGGGCAATCGTTGGATTGGTTTGCGTTTCGATCAAATCCGCCAATGTTGTTACTAAATTGGATTCACCAATTCCGTAAAACCGCAACACGCGAGAATAGAGCTGTTGGTCTTGTTGATGATAGGTTTGAAACATCGGTTTGACATACCGCAAAAACATTGGCTGCAGCTCGCTTGGTGGACCCGGCAATAGCAAATAGTCGGTCGTCCCTTCATAAAAAATTCCCAGTGCCAAGCCAGTATCATTTGGAAAAACCTGTCCTTCTTCAAAAACTAAAATCTGTCTTAGATTGTTGGCAGTCATTTCCCGATCAAGTTTCTGAAAAAAAGCGACAAGCTGCTGATAACCCGCCTCATTACGAACCAATTTCTGACCCACGTGTTCAGCCACGACCACTTTTGTCAAATCATCATCCGTCGGTCCCAAACCGCCACAAAGAATGACGAGATCACTCCGCTGGTCTGCCATTTTCAACAGAGCCTCCAACCGTTGCCGATTATCTCCCACGACGCTATGATAATAGACTTCGATTCCTAAATCTGCCAACTCTTCAGATAAAAAAGTCGCATTGGTGTTCACTACTTGTCCTAATAAAATTTCTGTTCCAACTGCAATAATTTCTGCTTTCATACAAGACGCCTTCCTATCACTTTTTTTCTCTTCATTCCACCAGCATACTGGATGGAAGTGACACTGACATTCTACAAATATATACGCAACCTTTTTTCTTTAAAACAAAAAAGTCCAGAAAAAATCTGAACTTTTTGATCTTCTTACATGGAACCCTTAAAAACAGCGGTATTTTTGGCGAAATAATCAATTCCTGAATAAATCGTAAAGACTAAGCAGGCGTACAGCATGATTTGGTCTAATGGTAAGCCCATCAATTGGAAAGGCAGATTATTGATGAACAATAAAATAATGGCTACCATTTGTGTTGCTGTCTTGACTTTTCCCGGCCAAGCAGCAGCCATGACTTCTCCATGCTCCACCAACAACAGCCGCAAGCCCGTGACCGCCAACTCCCGACAAATGATGATGGCTACAACCCAACCCGGTGCTTTGTCCAATTCAACTAATAAAATGAACGCCGTCATCACTAACATTTTATCTGCCAATGGATCGGCAAATTTTCCAAAATTAGTAACCAATCCACGGGAACGGGCAATTTTTCCGTCCAACCAATCGGTGATACTGGCAACAGCGAAAATAATCGCTGCCACAAGATGGGTGACCGGCAGTGAGACATCCCCGGCAGTCACTACACCCCAATCAAAGGGAATTGCTAAAACTAGAATAAAAATCGGAATCATAAAAATTCGAACAACAGTTAATTTATTTGGTAAATTCACGCAACGTTTCTCCTCTCTGTTCTTTTATAGGAAGAACAGGATTGTTTTTATTTCCATCAATACGGCTAAAAAAGCCTGTTTATTCAGTCGCTTCTTGGTATTGAAGGGTCAGATTGATATTTTTACGCAATGCCGCCAAATTCGGGTCAGTAAAATCAAGGTCTTCCTCATTCGCCTTGATCGTCAAATTCCCACTAGCACCCAACACGATGGTCGCATTTTGTGCATTTTCCGGCAACGTCGTCTCTTGGGTCTCACCGGCTTGTAAAGTATATTGATAAACATAGCCGCCATTAACCATCACACCGACCCAGCATGGTCCCGTAGTTCCGGTAAAGGTTAATTTCAATGGACTTTCAGCATCACGGATTGTCATATTGGCTTCTGCCTGTGTGTTGCTGTCCATTTTGATTGACATTTTCTTTTCTTCTGAAGATTCGGTGGTGCTTTCTTGGGTTTCCGTGCTGCTTTCTTTGGTACTGGAAACCGTGGTGCTACTGGAAGTTTCTGCAACTGAACCATCTACTGTGATAGAGGATTCAGTAATCATCGGCGCAGCATTGCGGTCCTGCCACGTCATATAGGCGACAAAGCCCACGATTAGCAACGCAACGATTCCCATCAAAATCACCGGCAGTAATTTTTTGAACCGACTTTCTGGTTCTTCTTCATGAAGTGCTTTGCGGGAACCTTGCACCGTTTCCGGCTGCGGCCGTTTTGGCAACGGCGGTTCAAGGGAGGCTTTGCCATCCAGAACAGCAACCAACTTGTCGCCATTCTCACCTACCGCAGCGGCGTATTGCCGCACGAAGGCTCGCACATAAAAAGTCCCCGGCAATTGATCCAGTTCGTCTCTTTCAATTGCTTCCAAGTATCTTTTTTGAATTTTGGTAATCTGCTGCAATTCATCTAAGGATATATTTTTATTCAAACGGGCTTGCCGTAATCTTTGTCCAATTGTGGTTGCTTCGTTGGCCACTCGCTCATCTTCTCCAGTCTGTTTAGTACAACCAGCCTCCAGTTATCGGTAAGGTAATTCCCGTCGTATACTGTGCATCTTCGGAAAATAAATAACTTACGGCGGCTGCAATCTCCTTTGTTAACGCCAGTCTCCCTAGCGGAATATCTTGTTTCAACCCGTTCATTTCGGTTTCGGTCCAGGAATGATTCATCTGTGTGGCAACGGCTCCCGGAGCGATACAGTTCACGGTGATTCCCAAAGTCGCCACTTCTTTCCCATAGGCTTTGACGAAACTTTGCTGGGCACCTTTGACTGCGCTGTAAACCGTCTCCATGCTGCTGCCGGCAATGCCGTAAACCGATCCAATAAAAACGATGCGGGAATTTTGTGATCGCTGCAATTTTTCTTGCAGGGCTTTAATCAATAATAGCGGGGTTTCCATATGAATCTTCCATAACCCGCTGATATCTTCTGGTGTGTGTTCTGTCAGTAATCCGTATTTCGTATACCCTGAAGCGAAAACGATCCCGTCAACTTGGAACAATGCCTGTAAAAATGGCGGGATTTTTCGATTATCCAACATATCTAAGGATACCATAAAAAAATCTTGATGAGGATAGGCTTCTTGCAAGTCGCTAACAAAATTTAATACTTTTTCCTCGTGTTGATAATAATGACAATACAAGGACCAACCATCTGCTGCCAATCGCCGACAAACAGCTTCGCCGATGTCTCCGCTGGCCCCCATGACTAATGCGGTTCTCATTTTTTTCACTCACTTTCCGGTTGAATGGTAAAGTGGCTCAAAGCTTCTTTTTTAATCAACTGGTCTCCCGCAGCAAAAACATCTGCTAAAGTGATGGATTGAATGATCTCCGGCACGTCAAACAAGGTGGTCTCACCAAAAAGATTTTGCGTAAATTGATTGGCGATATATTCCAATGAGTTCAGAGATTGGAAATATTTCCCTAACATCTTTTTCTTCAAAAGCGTCAAGTTTTCTTCGTTGAGTTCAGGGTCTTTTTGGTATCCTAATAAAATTGCCGTGATTGCTTGGAAAAAGACTGTCGAGTCTTCTGTGTCACCGGCAAAATCCGCAAAATGAAACCCGCGATCCAAATTGTACTCAAAATCAAAGGTATCATCAATCACGCCATCGGTATACAACCGCAAGTAATTTTGCGACGTGTTTCCCAATAACAACTGGAACAACAGCTCCATTGCTGTTTTGAATCTCAGTAGTTCCCGTCCTTCTTGGGGAAGCAGTGCTTCTTCGCCCTTGATGCCTAAAACTGCTTTTTGTCGGGTCACCGGCATTTTCAACGAACTGCTTTCTCGAATATCTGCTAAGGTTTCTGTTGGAAAGTTACGTTTAATCGGTTGAGCTTCTGGAAATTCTTTGTCTGCTTGGTTTTCTTTGATCCAAGCCATCATTTCTTCCGGATCGATATTCCCCACCACAAACAACGTCATATTGCTAGGATGGTAAAAGGTACGGTAGCAAAGATACAGATCTTCTGCCGTAATTTCAGCGATGCTGTCTACAGTACCGGCAATATCAATGTGTAAAGGATGTTTGGGGTACAAATTACCGATGATCCCGAAAAATTGCCGCCAATTCGGATCGTCCTCATACATTTGGATTTCTTGACCAATAATGCCTTTTTCTTTGTCCACTGTTGCTTTGGTAAAGTACGGTTCCTGTACAAAATTCAGCAGGGTTACCAAATTTTCTTTGATTTTCTCTGTTGCAGAAAACAAATAACTGGTTTTTGTAAAACTGGTGAAGGCATTGGCAGAGGCTCCTTGTTTGCCAAAATCTTGAAAGACATCTCCTGTCTCTTTTTCAAATAATTTATGTTCCAGAAAATGGGCGATCCCGTCAGGAACCCGCACAAATTCCGTGCCGCCATTGGGAACAAATTCGTTGTCAATGGAACCGTAATTTGTGCTGAAAAGCCCATATGTTTTATGAAAATCAGCTTTGGGCAATAAATAAACCGTCAAGCCATTGGGTAAAACTTCGGTATACAGCGTTTCGTTTATTTGTCGGTAACTTTTTTTATTCATGCTCATTCTCCCCATCCAAAAAGAATACTGCCTGCAATGTCAGTTCACGGGCGACTTTTTGCACCTCTTCTTTGGTTACTGCTGCTAACTGCCGTAAAAAATGCGCTTCATCCAGTTGCGTTTGTGGCAGCCAAGTATCCAAATAATTAACTTCGATTAAGGCTTGTGGATTGTCTAAAGACAACAAAAACTGATTTTTTAACATGGCTTTGGTTTGTGCCAGTTCATCATCGGTAATCTCGCCTTTGATTAAACTGACTAATTGTTCATGAATCAAACCCAACACCTTTTCCCGATTTTGTCCATCGATTCCAGTTTGCACGGAGACAAATCCTCGAAAAGAATCAAAACTGCTGGAAGCGTAATAAGCAAGACTCGCTTTTTCCCGTACATTCATGAACAGCTTAGAATGGGGAAAGCCGCCAAACAGACCATTGAAAACCATCAAAGCAAAACGCTGTGGTTGGTCATAATAAATAGGCATACGATAACCGAGATTCAATTTCGCCTGAATGATTGGTTCGCGTTCGACTTTTTCTGAAATAACCGTTTCTTCCTGCTGATAAAAAATATCCGGATGGACCCGTTCCGTCGTCGCAAAAGGGAACTGACGGACTTCTGCCAAAACAGCCGCTTCCGTGATATCTCCTACAACAAACAGATCAATCTGATCCTTCGTCAACATATCTTGATAGGTCTGGTAAAGATCACTGGCAGTCAAGGTTTCTAAATCTTCGACCCAGCCAAAGCTTGGCGTTTTTTGATCCGAATCATTGGCAAAAAATAACTGTTGCAGTTTCAAGGAAGCATAGGTCTGCTTGTCTTCTCGAATACTGTTTAAGTAAGCCAATAAATTGTCTTTTTCAATTTGAAAAGTCTCTTCGTCAAAAGCACCCTTTGAAATATTGGGGAAAAATAAAATCTCTTTTAAAAAAGCCATTGCTTGGGGAAAAACCTGATCGTCTTGCAGGTAATCACCGTTAACAATCGTCATACCGATATTGACTTGATGCAAATTGCCTTTCTTACCGACATTTGCGCCAAAACTTGCGCCGTATAACTCCGCTAACCGGCTGCTTAACGCAGTTTGGGTGGGATAATTTTTACTGTTGGTCTCTAAAAGACTCGTCAGCAACGTGCGGGCAGCTGCCGCTTTTTTTTCAAGGCGGGCAGAAAAACGCAGATACAGACGAATCGTCTTATATTTTTGGGTTGGAAGTACATGAAGATTGATGCCATTTTGCAATTGTAGCGCCATCGAAATTCCTCTTTTCTGTAGTTTCAAGTCATGGTCAATTATAGCACAGCTGCTTGTCAGGATACATTCCACTGTTTTTAGTCAAATTACTTCAAAAGATCTACAACATTCGTTATACTGAATTGTAGATTAGTCGTGAAACTTTACCATATTCATACTAGGAGGATATCATGATCAAAGAATTCAAACAGTTTATCATGCAAGGAGACGTCTTGGATTTGGCAGTTGGGGTCGTTATCGGGAGTGCCTTTACCGGGATCGTCAAACAAATCGTTGATGGCTTAATTACGCCGCTGATCGGGTTGGTGGTTTCGATTTTCATCGGAACAGATGACTTAAATGGCGCATTGTCAATTTTAGATTGGGAAGTTCGCAAGGGAGTTGTTTTTAAATTTGGTGATGTTGTTAGTGCTATTATTACATTTTTGATCACCGGATTAGTCCTGTTCCTAATCGTTCGAGCAGTCAACCATGCCAAAAATCTTCACAAAAAAGAAGTGGTGGAAGAAACCACTGTTCCGACTGCGGAAGATTATTTAGCGGAAATCCGCGATTTGTTAAAAGAAAACGTCCAAACTTCAGAAAATCGCAACCAGCAGGATTTGTTTTGATTTTTTCGGAATAGAAAAAGTGATGCCCTCTGAAAAGAGCATCACTTTTTTTATTTCTCCATATCAATATGAGGGATATCGTCTTCCAAATACACGTCGGAAATTGCTTGAAAACCAAAGCTGCCATAAAAATCCGTCAAATAGGCTTGTGCCCCAATAACAACCGGTTGATTGGGAAAACGTTCGGTGATGACCTGTAAGGTTTTTTCAACGATTTTTTTCCCTAATCCCTCTTTTCGATGGTTTTCATGGACTAAAACTCGCCCAAAATGAACGGCTGATCCTTCTTGATAGATTCGCGTGTAGGCTAAGATTTCTCCGTCATCAGCTTGCAAATAGGTATGGATCGCCTGTGGATCAATCTCGTCGATTTCTTGGTAAGGACACGCTTGTTCCACAACAAAAACGGCTACCCGTTCCTTTGCCAGACGATAAAATTCCATTGTGGTCAGCTCATCAAATGTTTTTACGATATATTCCATGACTCTTCCTCCGATTCTATGGTTGAAAAAAGAGTCTCTGCTTTTTGATGAAAAGCGGAAACTCTTACTTTTAAATTGCTTCTGATAAAAATTCGATTTCTACGGTGCGTGTTAAAACATCTGAATAGCTGTAAGAAACTCGTTCAAATGAATTCTCTTCTTGATCTAAATCGACGACGAATACTGATGGATACGTTTCAGTCAAAACGCCTCGTCGTTCAGTTTGACGTTTCCGACCAGTTTGGGCAACTAACATGATTTCGCTGCCGATCCGACATTCCAGGTCTTTCTTGATTGAAGCTAAAGTTGTTGGCATCGCATTCACCTCGAAAGTAATTATAACACAATTAACAGAAAATTTCAAGTGTAACATAAGATAAATCACAATTCAATAGCTTTTTGAAATAACATGAGGATTAAAAACGCTTTCTAGTTCCATTCGTGAATATATTTAAGCAGTTTGGCTTTCGAACGGTCATAGGCACACCGCACTTTATTCAAAGACAACTCGTTTTCTGCGGCAATTTCATTGAAATCTTTCCCTTGAAAATAGGCCGTTAGCACCTCTCGTTCCAATTGGGAAAATAAGACAAATTCCTGATCCATTGCCTCTTCCACCATCAATTTTATATTTAGATTATCGGCAACATTCATGCCGTCATTCAAAAAGTCTGGTCCATCATAGGCGATTTTTTCCTCAAGAGAAACCGCATTGAGATTGCTTCGCCGTTTTAAAGCGTGTTGGTAACGCAAATAGCTTTTGATCCGATTTTCAAAATTCCGGCGAAAAAAAACGCCGAATGTCGCTCCTCGAAGTTCTTGAAATTTCTCGATACTTTCCTGTAACACGATACGCCCCACTTGCAGCCAATCCTCCTGATCAAAATCCTGCAAAGAATAAATCCCCTGAACCCGATAGATTACTGGGCGATATTGATGGAATAACTCTAAAAAAGCCGCTTCATTGCCCGCTTTTGCTTCTTGCCACAACATAAAAAAAACTCCTCCTTGTCAGTTCTACAAGAGGAGCATAGCAAAGGGAAAATTTTTATTTTTTCATTTTTTTGGTTGCTTTTTATCTGTGGTGAGTTCCTTTAACTTCCCTTCCAATTCCGTCAATTGATCTGCTGTCCACGGGGAATTGCGGCGAAAATTACTGAACTTGATGTCTTCTCGATGACGCAGAATCGCTTCTTGGGTCTTTTGGATAGCTTTGTACAATTCTCTGGCAGACGTGCGCAACGCCCCTTGAGAGAAAACCACCCACTGTTCTGCCAAGTCACTGGTAGCTACCGTCACTTGAGTCAATGGCGTATTTAACTCCCCTGCAACTCGTTCAATATAGCTGTCCGCTGTTTCGCCTTCTTCTGTAAAAACGACTTGCAGCTGATACTTGGTAAAGCGTTGCGTGATTCCCGGCACAAATTGAGCATCAAAAACCACGATGATTTCCAAGCCTTCGTATTTTGAGAAATTAGAAAGCATCTCCAACAGCTTTTCTCGAGCATCTTCCAGTTTTTCCTGCTTCTTCAAAACAATCAATTCCGGCCAGGCTCCAATCATATTGTAGCCGTCAACAAGTAATAGCTGTTTCTTCATTCGGTCACACTTCTTTGACGAAAGGCCTCATACATCAAAAGCCCCGCCGCCACACTGGCGTTCAAACTTTGGACATGTCCCACCATCGGGATCGTCAGCAATTCATCGACTTCTTTTTGCAGACCGGCACTCATGCCTTTGCCTTCATTACCGATAATCAATGCAATCGAGCCTTTTGCCTGCCATTGTTGGTAATTCGTGCCGGACATACCGGTGCCAAAAATCCAAAATCCGGCTTCCTTTAATTGCTTGATACTTTGAGCAAGATTGGTTACCCGTGCAACCGGTACATGCTCTACTGCACCTGTTGAGGTTTTGACCACGATGGGGGTGATGCCCACTGCTCGATGTTTTGGAATAATGACACCATCCACACCACTGGCATCTGCAGTCCGTAAAATCGAACCAAAATTATGGGGGTCTTCCAAATTATCCAAAATCAAATAAAAAGGGGCATGATCCTCCGTGTTTGTTTTTGCCAACAATTCATCCAATGAAAGGTATTCATACGGGGTGATGGCTAAAACCATGCCTTGATGCACACCACGATCACTCATCGTTTCAAGTTTTTGCTTTGGCACCCATTTGACCGGTACAGAAAGTTCCCGTGCCAGTTCTTTTAATTGTTCAAATTTTTCTCCCCTGCCATCTTCTAGAAGAAACAATTTATTCCCCCGCTGTTGTTTCAGCGCTTCCGTCACCGCATGGAAACCAAAAACAAAATTTTCGGAAAGCTCGGTGGTCTCTTCTTTTGTGGACTTTTCAGCATGTTGCAGCCCGCGATGCTTCAACGGTTTGTTTTGATTAGGGCGTTTTTTTTCAAATTTATTTTGCTTTTTCATCCATATCCCTCACTTTCTTGATGCACCAGTCAATCAATTCTTCTAGGCGCACAGTTTGTTTTGATAAATGCAGATAGCCCATCAATGCCTCAAAACCGGTGGAAATGCGGTACGTGGTGATGTCCGCATTTTTTGCACTGGTGTAGCTTTTGCTGTTGCGGCCCCGACGATAAAAAAGTTCCTCTTCTTCCGTCAGAATGTTTTCCTCCTGCATGGCATGAATCAGTGCCGCCTGTGCCTTTGCCGAAACATAATGGGTCGCCAGTTTATGCAGTTGATTCGGTCTTGTTTGTCCTTGATCGATCAAATAATCCCGAATATAGACTTCATAAATTGCATCTCCGACATACGCCAGCGCCAACCCGTTCAATTGTTTGTAATCTTTCATTTCTCTCGTCTCCATCGGGTGCCTTGTGGGGTATCTTCCAACACAATCCCCTGTTCTTTAAACTGGTCGCGGATTTCATCGCTGCGTTGGAAATTTCGGTCTTTGCGGGCTTGATTGCGTTCAGCGATCAAGGCTTCCACTTCACTATCCAACAACTCATCCGCAGTAAAATAAATTCCAAAAACTGCCAACCATGCATTTAATTTTTCCAAAGCAGCGTTCAGGATTTTTTCCGACACAGCCCCTTCACTATAGGTATTCAACCATTTTGCCAATTCATAAACCACAGTGATTCCGTTTGCCGCATTGAAATCATCGTCCATCTCCGTCGTGAAGCGTTGTTCCAATTCTGCCAATTCCGCCAGTTTTTGTTCATCTTCTGGTCGAGAGCTGTCTGCACTTTGTTGACGAAAGGCCGCATTTTCTACAGTGATTCGCAACCGTTGCAGATTGGTGGCAGCTTCCTTCAATGTGGTTTCGCTATAACGAATCGGACGGCGATATTGGGTCGTCGCCATGAAAAAGCGCAGCACTTGTGGATCGACGGTTTGGATCAGTTCATGGACGGTGACAAAATTCCCTAGAGATTTGCTCATTTTTTCATCGTTTTCACCAATCGTAACGTAGCCGTTGTGCATCCAATAATTAGCAAATTTTTTGCCAGTTTTGGCTTCACTTTGAGCAATTTCGTTTTCATGATGAGGAAATTCCAAATCCTGTCCTCCACCGTGAATGTCAATCGTTTCCCCCAGATGTTGGGTAGCCATCACGGAGCATTCGATGTGCCAGCCGGGACGACCTTCCCCCCAAGGTGCCGCCCACGAAATTTCTCCCGGTTTGGCAGCTTTCCATAAAGCAAAATCTAATGGATCTTCTTTGATGGCTTGTTCTTCCCCGGTTCGTTGACTGGCACCAACTTCCAATTCATCGATGGATTGGTCACTTAATTTTCCGTAATCTGCAAATTTCCGGGTGCGGTAATACACATCCCCTTCAGCTACATAGGCATAGTCTTTTTCGATCAGCGCTTGAATAAAGGCAACGATTTCTTTCATATGATCCATCACTCGCGGATGCAACGTTGCGGGCTTGACGTTCAAGGCGTGGGTGTCTTCTTCAAAAGCTTGAATAAAGCGATCAGCAACTTCCGGCGCTGTGATCCCCAATTCCTTAGCAGCGCGAATGATTTTGTCATCCACATCAGTAAAATTCGATACATAATCCACCTGATAGCCCCGATATTCAAAATACCGGCGGATGGTATCAAAGGCGATAGAACTGCGGGCATTGCCGATATGGATATAATTATAAACAGTTGGTCCGCAGACATACATGCGCACCTTATTGGCTTCGATTGGTTGAAATTCTTCTTTTTCTCTTGATAAGGTATTGTACACTTTAATCATTTTGAAACCTTCTTTCCATTGATTCTGACTACTTTTGCCGGAATACCCACGGCGGTCGCCCCAGCCGGAATGTCCTCCAAAACAACCGCGCTTGCCCCGATTTTAGCGTATTCTCCGATGGTTACCGGACCTAATATCTGCACATTGGTAGAGAGCATCGCTCCTTTTTTCACAGTGGGATGGCGTTTGCCGGTATGCTTGCCGGTTCCTCCTAAGGTCACACCATGAAATAAAACCACATCGTCTTCTACCACCGCCGTTTCACCAATCACCACTCCCATGCCGTGATCAATAAAAACACCTTGACCAATCTGCGCCCCGGGATGAATCTCGATTCCCGTTAAGAAACGCCAGAATTGTGCATTGAGCTTTGCCAACAAAAACCAGTGATGGCGATACAAAAAATGCGACCAACGATGCCAAAATAGCGCGTGAACACCGGGATAAGTCAACAGGATTTCCAGCGTTGACCGCGCCGCCGGATCATTGCGCTTCGCCGATGCAATCGCACGGTTCATCCACCCCATAAGCTCTCTCCTTCCTTTAAACGATTTTTTCTGACTCCTTGCTGTTTCGAAAAACTTCTACCGATACAATCAGCCTATGTATTAAAAAAGCGCACAGCTACTTTCGTATAAAATAAAACAAGCGCCCTTCAAATAAGTCTCCTTATTCAAAAGACGCCTGTATGCGTGGTTCCACTTTTGTTTCTAGCCAAGACAGCTAGCTTAAAATGAGTAACGTTCATGACCCGTAGCCAACTTCCGCCGACTCCACTCCCAGATGCATTTCCCAAAACCTGATGATCACTTCCAGCAACCGCAATCTCTCTGAAATCAGTTTTTTTGGTACTTCGTTTGTTCCTCGTGTTTGTTATAATGCTTTATTCAAATGATCCAACGCTTTTTCTTTTCCTAGTAATTCAATCGTTGTTGGCAATTCTGGTCCGTGCATTTGTCCGGAAACCGCCACACGAATCGGCATAAAGAGATTTTTTCCTTTGATCCCGGTTTCTTTTTGAACTTCCTTGATGGCTGCTTTCACGGTTGCTGCATCCACGACCGTCATTTTTTCCAATTTTTCTTTAAATGCGTCTAGAACAGTCGGCACGGTTTCACCGGCTAAAACTTCCTTCGCTTCCTCGTCCAATACTGGATGTTCATTGAAGAACAGGTCGGAAACTTCAACGATTTCTGCTGCATAACTCATTTGTGGTTGGTACAGTGAAACAAGTTTTTTCACCCATTCTCGTTTTTCAGAAGTCGGATTTGCTTCTACTCGTCCTTCTGCTGCTAAATAAGGCAGGCACATTTCCGTCAATGCATCCAGATCCATCGCTTTGATGTAATGGTTGTTGACCCATTCCAATTTCTTCGCATCAAATGCTGCTGGTGATTTGCTTAACCGATTTGGATCAAACATTTCCACCAATTCTTTTTGGGTGAAGATTTCTTCTTCGCCGACTGGAGACCAGCCCAACAATGCGATGAAGTTGAACATTGCTTCTGGCAAATAGCCAAGTTCCCGGTATTGTTCAATAAATTGCAGAATTGATTCATCCCGTTTGCTTAATTTTTTCCCGGTTTCACTGTTGATGATTAAAGTCATATGCCCAAATTCAGGCGGTGTCCAACCAAAGGCTTCATAGATCATCAATTGTTTTGGCGTGTTGGCGATATGGTCGTCTCCTCGCAAAACATGCGTGATTTTCATCAAATGGTCGTCCACAGCTACGGCAAAATTATAGGTTGGCATTCCGTCACGCTTTTGGATAACAAAATCGCCGCCGACATTGTCGGATTCAAAAACGATTTCTCCTTTGACCATATCGTGGAATTTGTATTCCGTATTTTTAGGCACTCGGAAACGAATCACTGCTTCTAGTCCTTGCGCTTCTTTTTCCGCTTGTTCTTCTGGTGTCAAGAAGGCACATTTTCCGCCATAATGAGGCATCTCCCCATGTGCTCGTTGGGTTTCCCGTTCGGCTTCTAATTCTTCTTCGGTACAGTAGCATTTGTATGCCCGATTGCTTGCTAAGAGTTGATCGATCAATGGTTGATAGATGTCTTTACGTTCCGATTGACGGTAAGGTCCGTATTTCCCAGGATTTTGAGGGGATTCATCCCAATCCATCCCTAACCAAGTCAAATTCTCTAATTGGCTCTTTTCGCCATCCGCAATATTGCGTTTTAAATCCGTATCCTCGATGCGGATGATAAACTCTCCATCATTATGACGGGCAAATAAATAATTGAATAGAGCGGTTCGCGCATTTCCAATGTGTAGATGTCCGGTGGGGCTTGGTGCATAACGTACACGTACTTTTGTCATCTTTTTTCCTCTTCCTTTGATGTCTTTTTGAGACTGCCGACACTAATTTCCAATAACAGTCAGTCAAACTGACTGCTCAGAATCTATTGTACAGCAATCCGCATTTCAGGCGATTTTTTAACCGTCAGAAAATACAATCTTCAGCTAGAATTGTACAATCAATAAGCCAATTAGTAAAGCCAACCGACCAGCAAAACTAGAACAACCGGCAAAACGACTGGATCAGCCGTTTGCCTCTTTTTTATTATCAATTCCCCGACCAGAATGGGCCGGTTTTGCAAAAATCATGCGACCAGCAGCCGTTTGCAAGGCGCTGGTGACGATTACTTTGATTCGTTCATTCATATAGTGCTGTCCGTCTTCCACCACGACCATCGTGCCGTCATCCAGATAAGCGACGCCTTGTTGGCGCTCTGTTCCGGCTTTGACTACCAGAACTTCCATTGCTTCCCCAGGAATAACCACTGGTTTGACTGCATTAGCCAATTCATTGATGTTCAGGACCGGCACATTTTGAAACTCAGAAACTTTATTTAAGTTGTAGTCGTTTGTGACGACCACCCCATCCAATAATTTTGCCAGCTTGATCAGCTTACTGTCAACTTCATTGATTTCTTCAAAATCTCCATCGTACATTTCAACGGAAATCCCATCTTCTTTTTGCAACGCATTTAAAATATCCAGCCCTCGGCGCCCGCGAACCCGTTTCAAGCTGTCACCAGAATCTGCAATATATTGCAGTTCGTACAAAACAAAATTGGGGATCAAGATCGTTCCTTCTAAAAAGCCGGTTTTGGCGATGTCGTAGATACGCCCGTCGATGATGACGCTGGTGTCTAAAATCTTATACCGTCGAAAAGAATCTTCCGCTTTACGTTCCAGTACTTGTTCGCTGCCTTCGCTTTTTTTGTTGCGCGGAGCAAAAATTTTCTTCCATTCATCAATGCGGGTCGTTCCGATTCGAAAACCCAAATAGCCGAACAATATCATCAGGATAATCGGTACTACACTGTTGATAAAGGGAATTTGAATATTATAAAGCGCCATGGAGATGATTACACTGATCGTCAGACCGATGATTGCTCCGGCCGCTCCGAAAAGTAAATAAGTCAAACTCAGCTCGCTTAACTTTTCCTCGATTTTTTTGATTCCGGCTGAAACATATTTTGCCAACACTAAAGAAAATAAAAAGAAAATAAGTGCGCCTAACAAACTGTTGGTAAATGGATTGTTCAGCCATTGATTACTTGCCTGATCGATTGCCTGCCAAGCCAAGGGAAACAAAGAGATTCCTAAGCTTGCTCCGGCAACGACCATTAAAATTACAATGACGCGTTTCTGCATGGTCATTCCTCCTATTTTTGAAAAGGAACACGTAAAATCGTCTTCCTTTTCTTTTTTATCAACGAAAAACTTTCTTCAAGGTCTCCGATAATGTAGTGACTCCGACAACTTCGATTCCCTTTGGCGGCTGCCAGCCCACCAGATTATTTTTCGGTAAATACACTTTGGTAAAGCCTAGTTTTTGTACTTCTTTGACCCGCTGTTCGATGGCATTCACGCGGCGGATTTCACCGGTCAGACCGATTTCACCAATGAAGCATTCGGTGGGACTGGTCCCTTTTTCCTTGTAACTGGAGGCAATGCTGACGGCAATGGCTAAATCAATCGCCGGTTCATTCAGTTTGACTCCGCCGGCAGCTTTCAAATACGCATCCTGATTTTGCAGCAGCAAACCGGCACGTTTTTCCAATACTGCCATAATCAGGGAGACCCGATTAAAATCCAATCCGGTGGTGGTGCGCTTGGCATTGCCGAACATCGTCGGCGTGACTAACGCTTGAATCTCCACCAGAATCGGGCGGCTGCCTTCCATTGCTACCACGATTGCTGATCCCGTCGCCCCTTCCAATCGTTCTTCCAGAAAGACTTGGGAGGGATTTGCCACTTCTCGCAGACCATTTTCCTGCATTTCGAAAATACCAATCTCATTAGTGGACCCAAAACGGTTTTTGACCGCTCGCAAAATTCGGAAACTGTGGTGCTTTTCTCCTTCAAAATACAAAACCGTATCCACCATATGCTCTAACATTCGCGGTCCAGCAATTGACCCTTCTTTGGTCACATGACCAACAATAAAAATCGCGATGCCGTTGGTCTTGGCGATTTTCAGCAGTTCTGCTGTTGTTTCCCGTACCTGACTGACACTGCCCGCCACACTGGTGATATCCGGTTGGGTCATGGTTTGGATAGAGTCAATGATGACATAATCTGGACGAATATTTTCAATAGCTCGACTGATGTCGTGCATATCTGTTTCTGCGTACAAATAAAATTCGGTATCAATTGAACCTAACCGTTGCGCCCGCATTTTGATTTGTTCTGCGCTTTCTTCTCCCGATACGTAAAGCACCTTGCCGCCGATCTCTGCTAATTGCTGTGATACTTGTAGCAGCAACGTTGATTTTCCGATACCGGGATCACCGCCAATCAAAATCAGTGAGCCGGGAACCACACCGCCTCCCAGTACGCGATTTAGTTCCGCTAATTTTGTTTCCACCCGTGGTTCTCGTTTCGGTACGACATCTGCGATTTTGGTGGGTTGCATTTTTTGTCCGGTGATCGTTGTCCGTACCCGGCGATCTGTCGTATCCTGAGTGATTTCTTCCACCATGGAATTCCAGCTGCCGCAATTGGGGCATTTTCCTAAATATTTTGGGGAAACATAGCCGCAATTTTGACAAACAAACTGGACTTTCGCTTTTTTTGCCATTTTCAGCCTCCCGCTTTGTTCAGTTATTTATCGGATGAACCAAAGCCGCCTTGGCGCTGCGTCATCGTTTCATCTTGGTCTGCTTTTAGAAAAGGTAGAAAGATTCCTTGCCCGATTCGTTCCCCTTTTTTGATGGTCACATCCGTCAAACCAAAATTAAGAAATTGGAACATGATGTGTCCTTCATTGTCTGGATTATTATAATAATCGCTGTCAATGACTCCCACGCCATTTGCTAAAAGCAAAAAACGCTTCAAGGGATTGCTGGAACGATTGGCAAGCTGCAAAAATTCGTCTTCTCCCATATATGCTTTGATCCCTGTGGGTACTAACACGGGTTTGATTTTTTTCTGAAGATTTTCCCGATCCCCCAGCAACAGTTTAGCAGCATCCATAACTCCTGATTTCCAAATGCTGGGAATCACTGTTTCTGCGGCAGCTTCAAAGTCATAGCCCGCTGCGTGATGCGTTGCCCGTTTAGGCAAAGTGATCTCCGCCTCTTGATAGGTGGTAAGTATTTCAAAGCCTCGTTTTTTCATGGGTTCCTCCTAAAATTTCCTAGTGTAATTTTAACACAATTCACCACTGATTATGGGATTTATGCCAATTATTCTGTAAATTTACATAATTTCTTCACGAATGCCGGGAAAAGAAAAAATCCCCGTAAAAAACCACGATAGCAGGCAAGTCGACAATCTGAAAGAAACTACGCAGATCCTATTGGAAAAATTTTGAGAGATTTTTACATGATGAGAAAGGTGGGAGGCTCATCACTTGTCAAGTTGCAGAAATAGGGGAAATATGCTGGACTAGACAAGCAATAAGAAGTGCTTAAAGTACAGTCAACGAACCGCTAGGGTGTGAGACTAGCGGTCTTTAGTTACGTTCTATTGGATAGATTGACGGGCAGACTTGCTATTCTTGGCAATTTTGCGATCAAGCCATTTGTAAAAATAATGTGCGGTTATTTTTGCCAGAAATCCCTCGATTTTACTACCTTTTTTTTAACATGACAATAAAGATGAAAAAAAAGGCAAAAGCTAGTACAATAGTAAAAACAATATAGCTATCAGTTTGAGGTGGAAAGATGCGGGAATTTTTAAAAGAAGCACGGCGAATCGTAGTTAAAATCGGAACCAGTTCATTGATTTATCCAAATGGGAATATCAATTTGTCGGGAATCGACCAACTGGCGTTTGTTTTGGCCGATTTAAAAAATCAAGGAAAAGAAATTATTTTGGTTTCTTCTGGTGCCATTGGAGTCGGCATGAACAAATTACATATTGGGACACGACCGGCAGCCATTCCCGAACAGCAAGCCGTAGCCGCCGTCGGACAGGTAGAGCTGATGAATATCTACACTCAGCGTTTTGCCAGTTACAGCCAACAAACCGCACAAGTTTTGCTGACTCGCGATATCGTTGAATATCCTGAAAGCCGCAAAAATGTGATCAATACCCTCGAACAACTGCTTTACATGGGTGTGATTCCGATTATTAATGAAAATGATACTGTGTCGATTGATGAAATGGATCACTTGACCAAATTTGGCGACAACGATCAGCTTTCTGCCATCGTTGCGCAAATTCTAAAAGCCGATTTGCTAATCATGCTTTCAGATATCGACGGTTTTTATTCAGACAATCCCAGCAAAAACGCTGCTGCTAAACTGTACCCTCGCATTTCTTCCATCAATGAGACCTTGATGGATCAAGCGGGGGGCAAAGGCAGCCAATTTGGAACCGGTGGTATGCACAGCAAATTAAAAGCCGCCCAACGAATTTTAGAAAATCATCAAGCTATGATTTTAGCCAACGGCAAGCAACCCGCGATTATTTTTGATCTTTTAGCCGGCAAAGAACTCGGTACTTTATTCAAGGAGGAATAGGAATGACGCAATTAGCAGTTTTAGGCGCCCAAGCCAAAGAAAGTGCCTATCAATTAAGTTTGATGGATACCCCAAAGAAAAATCAGCTCTTGTTGCAAATGGCAGCTGATTTAGAAGCCAATACAAAAAAAATCCTAGCTGCCAACGCCAAAGATTTAGCCGTTGCCGATCAAAACGGTATCAAAGAAACGATGAAAGACCGACTGCGTTTAACAGATGAACGCATCGCCGCAATGGCAGAAGGCATCCGACAAGTAGCCCAGTTGCCCGATCCTATTGGTGAAGTCAACAAAATGTGGAAAAATGTCGACGGTTTGATGATCGGACAACAAAAAGTTCCTCTTGGGGTAATCGGTATTATCTATGAATCCCGACCAAACGTCACGACTGATGCTGCCTCTCTTTGTTTTAAAACCGGCAACGCCGTAATTTTACGTGGAGGAAAAGAAGCGTTCCATTCCAATCAGGTTCTGGTGGATATTTTGCAGGAAAGCCTGGCTGCCCAAAAAGAGAATCCTTATGCCATCCAATTTGTCGACGACACTTCCCATAAGGTCGCCAACGAAATGATGGGCTTGACGGATTACTTGGATGTGTTGATCCCCCGCGGTGGCGCAGGGCTGATCCGTCGAGTCAAAGAAACGGCTACTGTTCCGGTTATTGAAACAGGCACCGGCAACAATCATGTGTATATTGACAAAGATGCCCAACTAGCTATGGCGATCGATATTATCGTCAACGCCAAAACCCAGCGACCATCTGTCTGCAATGCCGCTGAAACCTTATTGATTCATCAAGCGGTTGCCGCCGAATTTTTACCACAAATCGAAGCGGCTTTAACAGAAAAACAAGTTGAACTACGGGCTGACGAAAAAGCCTTGGCTTATTTAAAACAAGCCGTTCCCGCAACAGAAGCCGACTGGGAAACCGAATTTTTGGATTACATTCTCGCAGTGAAAGTCGTTGATTCCGTGGAGGAAGCAATCGCACATATCAATAAATACAACACGAAGCACTCCGAAGCGATCATCACCGAGAACTACTCTGCTTCCCAAAAATTTCTGAAAGAAGTCGATGCTGCGGCTGTCTATGTCAATGCCTCCACCCGCTTTACGGATGGGTTCGTCTTTGGCTTTGGCGCTGAGATCGGCATCTCCACCCAAAAACTCCACGCCCGTGGTCCTATGGGGCTGGAAGCTCTAACCTCCACAAAATACATTATTTATGGCGAAGGACAAGTTAGAAAATAGGAAAAAGACCAGAAAGTTTGGCTAGTGTAGCCAACTTTCCGGTCTTTTTTTAAAACTCTTTTTCCAAACTTTGGCAAGGAACGCCGTCTTCTAAATACACCTCGCCGTAAGGCACATACCCCAACTTTTGATAGAAAGGCAAAGCCGTTAAATCAGCATGAATACTTGCTTTTTTTAATCCTTGAGCCAATGCATAGACTTCTAGCGCCTCAATAATTTGGCTGCCTAAATGCTGTTTGCGGTATTCCGGCAAGGTCGCAATCCGGGTCAGCCGAGCAGTTGTTCCTTCCTGCAAAAAACGACCGGTTGCGGCTGGTTTGTTTTCGTCATACAAAACCGCATAGATTGTTTCATCTAAATCATGGGCATCAAATTCTTCTTCCAGCGGAATTTTTTGTTCCAACACAAACACCTGCAGCCTTATGTAACAACTAGCCGCCCTCTGCCAACGCTGATTGCCTACAACTAACTTCATTTTTTCAGCCCTTTCTTTTTTTCTTATCATACCAAAGTCTGACAAATCGGGAAACCAGAATACTTCCCTAGACCGATGGCAGTCTTCGCTTTTTTTGTTATTCTTAAAAAAAAGGAAATGAGGAGAATACTATGAGTAATCAATCCACGCTTTATAAAGTTTTAGCATTCGTCGGCTTTTTAGTCGTTGCCAGTTTTTTATTAAAAATCGTTTTAGGTCTTGCCGGTTCTCTTATTTGGCTAGTCTTCAAAATTGGGATCCCTGTGGCAATCGTCTACTTCATTCTTCGCTGGTTGAGTAATCGCAACACGTCTCGCCGGTATTAAAAATTGAGATTCTTCCCCGAAATAAAAAAATCAGTCGATGTTCTATCGACTGATTTTTTTGTTTTTCCTACCCTAACGCTACATCCAAAATCATCATCACCATAAAGCCCAGCATCGTGCCAAAGACTGCAAAATGGCGTTTGCTCGAAGTGGTTTGCTGTGCTTCTGGAATCAGCTCTTCCACGACGACATAAATCATTGCACCGGCTGCAAAAGCCAAAGCATAAGGCAGAATCGGTGTCATTTTTGTCACCAAGATTGCACCGATAACGCCGGCAATCGGCTCAACGATTCCGGACGCCTGACCGTACATAAAGGATTTTCGACGGCTTAAGCCTTCTTGCCGCAAAGGAATTGAGACAGCAGCGCCTTCTGGGAAGTTTTGGATACCGATACCTAATGCCACCGAAATCGCCGCTAAAACGGCGGTTTGCGGATTAGGGGCGTTTACCGCCGCACCAAAGGCCACACCAACTGCCAACCCTTCCGGAATATTGTGCAACGTAATTGAAAATACCAATAACACCGTTCGTTTTAAATGACTGGGCAGTCCTTCTCTTTCTTTGTTCGGACCAAAGTGCATATGGGGCAACGTTTTATCCGCCACATACAAAAATAATCCCCCGGCACCAAAACCGATACTGACCACCAGCCAAGGAATATCCCCATTCTCAGCTGCACGACTGATCGCCGGATCTAATAAGGACCAAAAACTTGCTGCAATCATGATTCCTGAAGCAAAACCCAACATCATGTTCAATACATCCCGCTTGATGGTTTTAAAGAAAAAAACCAATCCCGCGCCTAAAGCTGTCATAAAATAGGTAAATCCTGTCCCCACCAAGGCTTGCTGCCATGGTGCCAAACTCAAAATCCAATCGATCATTACTCACCCTCCAAAACTATTCTTCTCCTTTATCATAGTTTGGCAGACCACTTTTTGACAATGATTCCGCCTTCAAAATAGCACAATCGCCTACTATCGCTATGATAATTTTCTATTTTTATGGTAAGCCTAATAAATTTATTTGTCAAACAAAATTTTTAATGGTTTGATACTTATTTTTCTGCTCTTTTTCTCTGGACCTTTTGAAAAAACAGGATCTGGTGATTTCTTCAGAAAATGTGAATTTACTTAAAGTTTGTTGAAACTTCCCATTTTCCCCGCTATAATGCTATAAGACTTGACAATAATAAGAAAAAGTGAGGATACCCATTGATTACAGTAAGTGACGTAAGTTTACAGTTTTCTGATCGTAAACTTTTTGATGATGTGAACATTAAATTTATCCCTGGCAACTGCTACGGCTTGATTGGTGCAAACGGCGCCGGAAAATCGACCTTTTTAAAAGTACTATCTGGCGAAATCCAACCTTCTACCGGAAATGTTACAATTGGTCCGGACGAACGGATGGCAGTTTTAAAGCAAAATCATTTTGACTTTGAAGATTATTCCGTAATCGAGACCGTTATTATGGGACACAAACGGCTTTATGACGTGATGAAAGAAAAAGATGCCATCTACATGAAAGAAGAATTTACAGACGAAGACGGTATCAAGGCAGCGGAATTAGAAGGTGAATTTGCGGAATTGAACGGCTGGGAAGCGGAACCGGAAGCTGCAGTTATGCTGCAAGGATTAAACATTCCGGAAGAGCTTCACCATTTGCAAATGAGTGAATTGACTGCGGGACAAAAAGTGAAAGTATTGTTGGCACAGGCACTGTTTGGCAAGCCGGATGTTTTGCTGCTGGATGAACCTACCAATGGATTGGATATCCAATCCATCAATTGGCTGGAAGACTTTTTGATTGATTTTGAAAATACCGTGATCGTGGTTTCCCATGACCGCCATTTTCTAAACAAAGTTTGTACCCACATGGCTGACCTTGATTTCAGTAAAATCAAATTATATGTCGGCAATTATGATTTCTGGTTGGAATCCAGTCAGTTAGCAACAAAACTGCAATCCCAACAAAATGCGAAAAAAGAAGAACAAATCAAAGAATTGCAAGACTTTATCGCTCGCTTCAGTGCGAATGCGTCGAAATCAAAACAAGCGACCTCACGGAAAAAAATGCTGGAAAAAATCACATTGGACGACATCCAGCCTTCTTCCCGCCGCTATCCTTTTGTCGGCTTCAAACCGGAACGGGAAATCGGTAATGATTTACTGCAAGTAGAAAATGTCAGTGTCACAATTGACGGCAAGAAAATTTTAGATAATATTTCCTTTACCCTGAACAAAGAAGACAAAGTGGCCTTCGTGGCAGACAACGATATCGTGACCACCACCTTGTTTAAGGTTATCATGGGGGAATTGACGCCGGATACCGGCAGCGTTCGCTGGGGGGTTACTACTAGCCAAGCCTACCTGCCTAAAGATACCAGCAAGGAGTTCGCCAACGAAATGACGATTCTGGATTGGTTGCGGCAATATGCAGCGAAGGAAGAAGACGACAATACGTTCCTACGCAGCTTCTTAGGACGGATGCTCTTTTCCGGTGAAGATGTCTTGAAACCGGTCAATGTCCTTTCCGGTGGAGAAAAAGTCCGTTGTATGTTGTCAAAAATCATGCTTTCAAAAGCCAATGTGCTGGTTTTAGATGATCCGACCAATCACTTGGATTTGGAATCCATCACTGCGCTGAATGACGGTTTGATGGCCTTTACCGGCTCACTGCTTTTCGCTTCCCATGACCACCAATTCATCCAAACCTTGGCAAATCGCGTAATCGCCGTTTCCAATAAAGGTGTGGTTGACCGGATGGATACTACCTATGATGAATTTTTGGAAAGTAAAGACGTACAGGATCGCGTTGCCGCACTTTATGCGTGATTTTCGTGTGTTACTATAAAAATGTACCCATTGGGTTTTGAAGGACCCGTAAAAGTTAGACAATAAAATCTAACTTTTGCGGGTCCTTCATGAATTCTCATCCAAAGGTATATTTTTTATTCTTTGGCTAAGGCAGCTTCTAACTTCTTCTGAGCTTCTTCTGCAGCCTTTGTTGGAGATGTAGCAAATAAAGCATTTTGAATCATATCACCAATAATATTACTTTCTTCTGGTGAAAGAGTTAATTCAGGAATCTGTGTTCCATAAATTTTATCAGTAACATCTTTAGCTAAATTTTGTTGGTAGGACTCAGGCGATCCGTCAATGATACTTCGGCGAGGGGAGTATGAAAATTTAGCCTCTGTATTCCATTTTGTACTACTCACACCATCTTCATCTAAAAACATATATTTAACAAATTCTGCTGCTTCATCAGGATGTTTACCTTTGGAATTTACTACGAAATTCCACCCTCCAGCAACCGTGACATCTTTTGCATCTAGTGATGGTTTAGGTAAAGGAATTACACCTATATTTCTATCTTTATACTCCTCATTCAATACACGTATACCTACCGTTCCTCCAATCCACAATGCTGTTTCATCATCACCAAGAATCCCTACGTCACCTGCTCCACGTGATGGTTTAACATTTGCACTTCCATCTTCAATAAAAGATCTCCAAAATGTTAGTGCTTTGATAACTTCAGGAGAATTTAAATTTGCTCTTCCATCAACGATGTAATTGCTATCTTGCTGCCAAATGAATGGCATTAAACAAAAATTTTGAAATGCTCCTTTCGTCATTTCAAAGGTAATACCTGCTCGTTCTGGTGTTGTAAGTTTTTTTGCTGCAAGAATTAATTCATCCCATGTTTTAGGAGGTGTTATATTAGCATTATCTAAAAGATTCTTATCATAAAAAAGAGCCACTAGATCTTGTTCTGTTGGTACTGCTAAAATATGGCCCTTTTCATCAGTAACAGAGTCGATAGAAGCTTTTGAATAATCCGCTAACACTTCTTTCGGGAAATATTTTTCCATTGGATAGGGAATTCCAGCATTAATAAATGTACTTATGGTTCCCGGACTTGCAACAAATATATCTGGTCCAGTTCCAGAAGTAAAAGCAGTTGCAAGTTTGGTTCCCATATATTCGTCTACTGGTACATTCGTTTGTGTAATTTCCACATTTGTGTGCAACGTCTCAAAATCTTTGATACGATCATTAAAAAATTTTTCCTCTCCACCACCCTTTGACCAAAAGTTCCAAAAACTTAATTGTATTTTTTTATCATTGTTCTCTTCAGTATTATTATTGCTACCACAACCAGCTAAGCTAAAGAAAACTATTACTATTAAGAATCCCCAAACACTTTTTTTCATGTCTTTACTCCTTAGCCTGTTTAATAGTTAAAAAAATCTTCTGTTTCTGATTCTTTTGGTTCAATGATATCTGATAAAGGCAATCTGCCTGTTACACCTATGATTGGTAAAAATTCTTTATGAGGTTCGGTCTGATACCAATACGCAGTACTACTATAATCATCACTTCGATGGTTATTATGACCGTGTTCGATAGTAACTTTTATTGATTTATCAAACATAACAGGGTCTTCTATATGATAACGATAGGTCGATATTTTTCCAGCCCAATTTGGATCGCCACCAAGTATCAACCCAAAGTATGGGCTATTGTATTCCTGCGTTGGACACCAAGCCGTATTAAAATAATCTTCCATGCCAGTTCCATGTAGAGAAGGAGGCCATTCTTCTCCATCAATGAATATCATGTCATCGCCTTCACCGTACCAGTTCCATTCATTCGTAAAACGCAAATTGTGAATATTCAAGTTACATCCAATATAATGTCCCTTTCCTTCCGCTTCTAGTAGTACATAATTATTTTCTCCAGAGGTATTTTTACCTCCAAATTCAAAATAGGCATTATCATTATTTTCATCTTTTAATCCTTGAGTGACTTCTCTATGCCAATGTGCATGAAATCGCAAGTTCGTATCAACGTTTTCCTCATATTCTTCATAATCAATGTAGTAATAAAATTTTAATGGTCTTTCTGATTCGCACTGAACCTCGATGACTGCTTTTTCATTAAACGGCATTGGAAGAAAACAATTCAAAGCCTGACCATTTTCAGGACCCATCTGAAATGGTGCTGAAACAAAGTTCTTAGTAATTCCATGTCCCATGCCAAAAAAATCACCTATAGGAACCTCTACGCTAGGGTTCTCTTCTCCATCCCAATACATTCTCAAAATAATCTTTCTATATAGATAGTCCTCCATCATATTTTCTAACGGTGCCATAGTTATCCAAATATGTGTGATGCAACCTGGTTTATTAATATTAGCAAGTACTTTTCTGTCATTTGGATAAAGTTTGAGGAAGTCGCGGTTTCCTCCGGTGACATCATAACTAGAAAAGCGTTTTCTTTTACCTGATCTTTCTTTACAAATATCTCTCAATGAGCTTCCTAACATAATATCTCTCCTCATATATATAAATTTACTGTATATTCAACCACTATTCTTTCATACCAGATGTTTTTATCCCATCTTTAATATAATTTTGGAATAGGAAAAATAAGATAACCGTTGGTAATGCGGCTATTACTGCTCCAGCCAATATAAGATTCCAAGCAGTTGTGTGTTCCTGCTTAAAGTTTGCCATTGCAACTTGAATTACCCATAAATCTTGACGCTGAGTAACGATCAATGGCCATAAATAGGTATTCCAGTTAGTAACAAAGAATGTAATTGCAAGAGTTACGGTAATTGGTTTGGAAAGCGGCATATATATTTTCCAAAAAATTTTAAAATTAGATAACCCATCAATTCGTGCAGCTTCCATCAATGAATCTGGAATATCCATAAAAAACTGTCGATATAAGAAAATACCGTATGCATTAGGCAATAATGGAAGAATAACTGCCCAAAGGGTATTCATTAATCCCATCCCTTTTACAATCGTAAACAACGGAATCATGATTACCGCAAAAGGAATCATCATCGTGCTCATAAACCATGCAAAAACAAGTTTTCTTCCCGGAAATTTAAGCTTTGCTAAGGCATAACCAGCCATTGAATGGAAAATAAGCGCAGTTATTGTAATTGTTATAGCAATGATAAAAGAATTTATCATACTCCTAAAAAATGAACCATTCGCAAAAACTTGTCTAAAATTTTCAAATGTTAACGTTTTAAAGTTAGGAATCAAAGACATATTAAATATTTCATTGTTCGGTTTAAAAGAGCTTAGAACCATAACGTAGATGGGGAATAGAAACAATAAAGCAAGCAGTACTGCACAAATATTAATAATAATTTGTTTTCTTCTACTTCTCATTTTTTCTTCCCCCTTTTGTGTTTAACCATATCAACTTTATCATCTCTCATTGTTTTAAATTGGAAATATGATAGACCCATAATCAATAAGAATAAGGCAACCGCCATTGTAGATGAATATCCAAAATCGTACATTGTAAATGCTTGATCATAAATTCTAAATACTGTTACTTCGGTGGCTTTTGCTGGTCCTCCGTTTGTCATAATTTTGATTTGGTCAAAAACCTGAAAAGATCCAATCGTCGTCACAACTAAAATAAAAATTGTTGTATTTTTTATTTGAGGAAGAGTCACATGAATGAACTTTTGAAATGAACTAGCTCCATCTATTTCTGCTGCTTCATAATATGTTTGAGGTACATCTTTCAGTGCAGATATAAAAATAACCATATTATATCCAACGATTAGCCATACTCCGACTGCTACGACACTTAAAAGTGCCTGATTCCTATCTGCTAAAAAATTTTGGTTTGGAATACCCAAAAGATTCAATATTTCATTGAAATAACCTCTCTTTGGAGAATACATAAATGTCCATACTAATGCAGCAACAACAGTTGAGATTGAATAAGGAATAAAATAAGCCATACGTGCAAAAACTTCTAATTTTCCTTTCAAACTTGTTGTAATTAATGCCAATCCCAATGAAACAGCATAAACTGCTGGAATATAGATAATTGCATAAGTAAATGTGACTTTTAGTGAATTAAAAAAATCGCTATCTCTAAGTAGTCTTTTATAATTATCCAATCCTATAAAACTCATTTCAGTCAAGCCGTTCCATTCATGAAAACTAACATAAATAGCATATAGCATAGGTATAAAAACAAATATTGCTAATCCTAAAATATCTGGAAGAAGCATTAAATAGGCCGTTAGGCTTTCTCCTAAAGTTTTGTTTATACTTTTCTTAGTTTTTTTTTGCTTTTTTTGTTCTACTTTTTGCATTGTTCTCCCCCCTTTATGGAGGTCAAAATTTATTTGACCTCCATAATTCAAAAATTAATTACTTTCGAAATATTCCGTTAATTTTTTATCTGCATCTTTAGCCGCTTGTTCAGGGGTATCACTAAATAAAGCATTTTGAATCATATCTCCAATAATATCGGATACCTTGGGATCCATTGATAATTCAGGGCGTTCAGTGCCGTAAATATCATTTGTAAAGTTAGCACGTAACCCTTTTTGATAGATATCTTCAGCATTTTTAATAACTGATTTTCTAGGAGAATAGGAAAATTTCACTTCTGTATTCCATTCAGTGCTGTTCTTAGCATCCTTATCAAGAAATAACCATTTAGCAAATTTTGCTGCTTCATCTGCATGCTTACTTTGAGAATTGACAACTAATTTCCAACCGCCTGCAACTGAAGTAGGCATCCCATCCTCTGGAATAGGTAACGGAACTACACCAACATTGGTATCTGCATAATCGTCTTCCAATGCTTTAATACCAAAACTTCCGCCAATCCACATTGCAGTTTCTTCATCTCCCAAAATCCCCACATCACTAGCAAAACGAGAAGGCTTTAGGTTAGCGCTGCCGTCATCAACCATTTTTTTCCACAAAGTCAGAGCATCTATTACTGGTTTAGTATTAAGCAATGATTTTTCACCATCGAAGAAATCCCCACCTGACTGCCATACAAATGGCATGAACGAAAAATTACCATATGCTCCTTTCGTTAAATCGTAAGTAATTCCCGAAATTTCATCCGTAGTTAATTTTTTTGCTGCTGTTATCATTTCATCCCAAGTTGTTGGTGGTTGGATTCCAACTTTTTCAAACATGTCTTTGTCATAGAACAAAGCCATTAAATCTTGCTCAAATGGTATAGCAATGATTTTTCCATCTTTTGTAACATCTTTAATTGATTCTTCTGAATAATCTTTTAGTACTTCTTCATCAAAATATTTATCGAGAGGATAAGTAATACCTGATTCAATAAACGTATTAATTGTACCTGGACTTGCACTAAAAACATCTGGTCCTTCACCTGTAGCAAAGGCAGTAGTTAATTTAGTACCGGTATAGTCATCAATTGGAATATTTTTTTGAACGATATCTATAGATGGATTCTTTTCTTCGTACTCTTTAATTTTTTCATTAAAAAATTTCCCTTCTCCACCTTCACTGGTCCAATGGTTCCAAAATTCAATTTTAGTTTTGTCACTGCTAGAAGAATTTTCTTTTTTATTACCACAAGCTCCTAAAAGTAGTACAGCTCCAACAATTGTAACAAATGATAATACTTTTTTATTCATTTTATTCTCCTCCTGTTTTTTCTAATTTTTCTCCAAGGGACCCCCCAGGATGATAAAGATGAAAATCATCACTACTAAAGTTAGCAGATTCGGATAAGGTAACACCTAAGCTATCCCCTAAAGCCAACATAATAATAGCACTCGTTGTGGGAGCCAAATTCAATTGATCTGCTTCATTTTCATAGCTGTAAGCTAAAGTAAGATCGCAAGCATGTGCCAAAGAGGAATTTTTTTTTGAAGTAAATGCTATCTTAAAACAACCGATTTTACTTAATGACGGAATTACTGCTAACACCTCTCTCGTTTCTCCGCTGTTTGATAATAAAAAAACAACATCCTCTTTATTAACCATTCCCAAATCACCATGTACTGCTTCCGTGCTATGAACGAAAATCGAAGTAATTCCTAAACTTGAGAAAGTAGCAGCTAATTTTTGTCCGATGTGTCCAGATTTACCCACACCTGTAAAAACAACCTTTCCTTTTCTTTTTTGAACAGCATGTACTACTTTCAAAAACTCCGAATTAAGATTGTCTCCCACTGACTTTAGCGCCCGTTGCTCGGTATCAATTACCGCTCTTGCTCGATCCAATACATTTTCCATCTAACTTCCTCCTTGAATAACCGTTTTCATAACTAACCTAGTTTGATTTTCGTAGTATTTTTTTTCATTCATTCTTATTACTAATTTTGCTGCTTCAATTCCAATCTCTCTTGGTTCTTGCTGCACATAGCACAAAATAAAATTTTGAAATAAATTTTGAAACTGAATCTTACCATAGGAAGCAATTTTATATGATTCGCGTTGGTCTTGTGGAAGTCTTTCATAAATAGCTTTAATTATTCCAGTAGTCATTGCATTGTTAAGTGAAATAATATTGCATCCATTTGGAAATCTATCTATTATTTCTCTAAATAAAATTTCTCCTCCTTTTTCAGTGTAGTTCCCATCTAATATGGAGTAATCCTCCCCCACTTCCTCTAAAGCCGAAATAGTTCCACACAATCGATCATTTCCAACTGATAAATTCTGTAACCCATTTACTATAACTATTGGCTGTGTAACATTCTCTAAAAATTTTTTTGTCAATTTATAAGCATTTTGGAAATTAGCCTCCCCAACAAAGCTTATATTAGAAGCTTTTTCAACTTGTCTATCAATTGAAATAATTTTCAATCCTGTAGTAGCTAACTCTTCAATAAAAGAATCATTTTCTCCGGTAGTAGCTAAAATAACGGCTTCTACATTGTTTTCGAGAAATTTTTTCAAAATATTTTTTTCATGTACTGGATTATCATTTGAACTAGCTATATAAAGTACATACTTCTGTTTGCTAAACGTATCCTCCAGCCCTTTTATAATTTGCATAAAATACTCATTTGTAACATTAGGAATTACGATTCCCACAATGTTGCTGCTATTCCTCTTTAAATTTGAGGCAGTCATATTTGAATAATAATTCGTTCTTTTTATTGCTTCTAAAACCTTGTTTTTATTATCTTCAGAGACCGTACCGAGATTATTTATTACTCGTGAAACAGTAGCAATTGATAGCTGTGCTTCAGTAGCAACATCTCGAATTGTTGTTCTTTTTCTTTTCATCACAATACCTTAAATTAATATTCTGTTTAGATTTACAAGATCTTTCTTCGTTGGCAAAGACTTAATTGCTCCTGATTTTGTTACAGTGAAAGCTCCTACAGTATTTGCCAATAGTAAGATTTCTTTTTTATTCATATTATTTACAAGACCATAAGCTAACGCACCATTAAATGAATCCCCTGCAGCTACAGTATCAACAGGCTCCACTTTGAATGCACCCATTTCGGTTATTTGAAAATTATTGTCCATCCATAATGCTCCTTTTTCACCGAGAGTGACAATGACGTTTTCAACTCCCATTTCTATTAATAATCGTGAGGATTCGATTACATCCTTCCTTGTTTTAATTTTTTTATCAGTTAAAATACCAAGTTCTGTTTCATTAGGTGTTAAGTAGCTAATTTTTTGTAAAATGTCCTTTTCTAATAAAACGGCCGGGGCTGGATTCAACAAAACTTTTATTTGATTTTTATAGGCAAACTCAATCACTCTTTTTGTTACACTCAGATCCATCTCTAATTGCAAAACTAGTAATTCTGCATCCAAAATAATCGACTTTACTTCATTAAAGTCATCCATTGAAAATTGCAAATTTGCTCCTGGAACTACTATTATTCTATTGTTACCATCTTTATCTACCCAAACACACCCCACACCTGTTGATGACTTACTCGTAGATAACATATATTCTGTATCTACTCCTACTCTATTTAAGACCTCTTTTGCCTCAATACCAAAATCATCTTTTCCGACCATTCCAATAAAAGTAACTTCTTCTTCTAACTTTGCAATAGTTGCCGCCTGATTAGCTCCTTTTCCTCCAGCATTCTTATCAAAATCAACGCCAATTAGTGTTTCACCATTTTCAGGTAAACGGGTTGCTTTTGTCAGAAGATCCATCATGAAGCTTCCTAATATAACAATTTTAGCCATTAAATACCCCTCCAAGTAAACGTTTACTTACGCTTTTAAAAAAAATATGATTTGCTTTTTCCACAAGTAAACGTTTACTTGTGGAGGCTTTTAGCAAGCAAACGCCCACATTCCATTGAAAGCGTTTGCTTTTTACAAAATTAATAATACAGTCTCTCGTTTAAGAATTCAATACGTTATTTTTGTTTCTAATTTGTTTCTTAATTTAAATTTCATTATGTGTATATACTTTCATACCTCAATAAAATATTTTATAATTGTTTAGAAACGTGTTTTTTATTGTTTTTAAGTCCGCTTAGTTGTATTCTATATGATGTAATAGTAAACGTTTACTTAAAAAGTATTTTTAACCTAAGGAGAAAAACATTGAACCGAGTTACGATTAAAGAAGTTGCTAAACTTGCAAATGTTTCGATTGCAACAGTCTCACGAGTCATAAATAATATAAACACGGTAACTTCTGAAAATAAGGAAAAAGTTAATGCAGCAATTGAAGAATTAAATTATTTTTCAAATAAAACTGCTGCAAATTTAAAAAAAAATAGTAGTAATATTATTGGAATAATTATTCCAACATTGGCAAATGAATTCTTTATGCAGCTGATTAAAGGAATTGAGGACCATTTTAACCGTTCAGATTATGTTTTCTATATTGCTAGCTCTGATGATAACCCTCAAAAAGAAGAGTCCATTTTACGTAAATTATACGAAAGTAATGCTGAAATAATTGTCTTAGCTACTATTGGCTATAATGAATCATTTATCAAAGAATTAGTAAAAATGGGAACAAAAATTATCACAGTAGATCGCTTAATAGATATTAAACCGCGAATAGATTTTGTTGGAGAGTCAAATAATAAATCTGCTTATGAACTGACTATTAAATTTTTGGAAACAACTACTGTTAAAGAAATTGCTTTACTTGGTGGTTATGAATATCTTTCTATCGGGTATGAGCGAATTCAGGGCGTAAAAAAAGCTTTGGGAGAAAAAAATATTCCTTTTCACTATTACGATGGACAATATAACGAGAAAAATGCTAAAAAAATATTTTCAAAAATTAGAACTGATTTTCCTAATGGATGTGGTATTATTTCATTAAGTAATACCATGACTTCAGGTATAATTACAGAAATGTATGAAAATTTTAGTGATAAAGATCGTGTACTTTATCCGATAGCTTCCTATGGTCAAATTACTTTTCAACAGATTTTTTCTAAAAATATTATTACCTTTGTAAAACAAAATCCTTATGAATTAGGAATTGAAGTTGCCAGTTTGCTTCAAGAAAAACTAGAAATCACTGATTCAAATACCGTTGTTACTAAAATTCTAACTAATATAATTGAATAAAAAAATCTTGTATCCTCAGACTAACTGTTTAAGAGGATACAAGATTTTTTTATTCAACTTAATCCACGCGCACTTCACCAAAGGAAAAGACAGCGATACAGCCGTAGCCGGTATGACTGGCGATGGTTGGTCCCATCGGCAGCAGCTTCAATTCTTTGATGGTTATTTTTTGTTTTAGCAGATCTGCCACTTTTTCAGCACTTGGGCGATCTCCGGAATAGGCGATATAAATGATTTGATCTTCTTTAGAAGCGATGCGATTGATGGTTTCGTCCGCCACTTTCTGCAAGGATTTGTTCCGTCCCCGCACTTTGTCCACGTTTTTTAAATGCCCCGTAGCATCCACATGAATGATCGGTTTGACATTCAATAACCCGCCGACTGCCGCTGCGGTTTTTGAGATACGTCCGCCTCGTTCCAAATGTTTCAAATCATCCACGGTTACCCATGATTGCAGGTTCATTTTGTTTTTTTCGACCCATTGTGCTACTTCTTCCAAAGTTTTGCCTTGAGCTTGGCGTTTTTGTGCTTCCATGACCAGCAGTCCCTCACCGGCACAAGCCGCCAATGTGTCAACGACAGTAATCTGTACTTCCGGGTAGTCTTCTTTCAGCAAAGCGACTGCTTGCAAGGCGCTATTATAAGAACCGCTCATTCCAGAAGAAAATGCCAAATACAAAATCGGTGTTTGTTGTTCCACATAAGGACGGAAAAATTCCACGTAGCGACCGACATTGATCTGTGTTGTCGTTGCTTGGTGATTGGCTTTTATTTTTTCAAGAAATTGTTCGTAATCAAAGGTCTTACCAAGATCGTCTACATATTCTTGTCCATCCATTTCAATCAGCATGGGAATATAAGCAACCCCGACTTCTTCCAACTGTTGAAAAGGAATGTCGCAGCATGAGTCAGTAATGATTTGGTACATAACGATGCCTCCTATTTTGGTGATCCATTTTCCTTTTAGAAAATTTAGTTTGATTTTCGCATTTGTCTCTCCTTCACGAAACCTTCTCGGTGAAGTTGTATCCACTTAAATCTATTCCCATTTTATCATAGAATAGCAATAAAAAAACAAAAAGAGTCGCTGACACCGTTTTTTTTACGGAATCAGCATCTCTTTTTGATCGATTTATTGCTGCTTAGATTTGTGCCCAGACACTTTCCAAAATATTGGTTTGAGTACGGTCGGGTCCAACAGAGAAAGTCGAGATGCGTACACCGACTAATTCGGACACCCGTCGTACATAATTACGGGCATTTTCAGGCAATTCACTTAGTGTTTTACAGCTGGTGATATCTTCACTCCAGCCAGGAAGTTCTTCGTAGACTGGTTTGCACCGTTTCAATTCCTTCAAACTTGCTGGGTAATGATAAATTAATTCCCCGTCAAGTTCATAAGCCGTACAAATTTTAACAGTTTCTAATCCGCTCAGGACATCAATCGAATTCAATGACAGATTAGTGATCCCGGAAACTCGTTTTGAATGGCGCATTACCACGGAATCAAACCAGCCGACACGACGGGGACGTCCTGTTGTTGTCCCGTATTCGCGGCCGACTTCCCGAATGCGTTCGCCGGTTTCATCAAATAATTCAGTCGGAAATGGACCATCCCCCACTCGTGATGTGTAGGCTTTGCAGACGCCAACAACTTTATTGATTTTTGATGGACCAACGCCGCTGCCGATGGTTACCCCGCCGGCTACCGGATTGGAGGAGGTCACAAATGGATAGGTTCCTTGATCGATATCCAGCATTACCCCTTGCGCGCCTTCAAATAACACCCGTTTACCTGCATCAAGAGCATCATTTAAAATAACTGAAGTATCGGTGACATATTTTTTGATTTGTTGACCATATTCATAATATTCTTCAAAAATTTCTTCAAAAGTGATTGGTTCTGAATCAAACATTTTCACGAATTGACGATTTTTTTCTTCCAAATTGATCCGTAACCGTTCTTCAAAAATTTCTTTATCTAATAAATCGGCAATCCGAATCCCCACACGAGCGGCTTTATCCATATACGCAGGTCCGATCCCTTTGATGGTGGTACCGATTTTATTGTCGCCCTTCGCATCTTCTTGTAATTGATCCAATTTGATATGGTAAGGCAAGATAACATGCGCCCGATCAGAAATCCGCAGATTGTCGGTTTGCACCTTGTGTTCTTTCAAATAGTTCAATTCGGTCACGAGGGATTTCGGATTAACCACAACACCGTTTCCGATTACGCTGATTTTATCTTTGTAAAATATCCCGGACGGAATCAAATGCAATTTATAGGTCACACCGTCGAATTTGATGGTATGTCCGGCATTGTCTCCTCCTTGGTAACGAGCGATCACTTCTGCATTTTCACTTAAAAAGTCTGTGATTTTTCCTTTGCCTTCGTCGCCCCATTGTGTTCCTACTACAACTACTGATGACATTCGAACACCTCATTCTTTCTTCTTGATCCTGAATTATTGTATCAATAATCCTCCCCTAAGGCAACTAATAATCGAATATTCGTTTTAATTTTATTAATTAATCTAGTAAAACACGAACATTATTTTGGATTGAGTCAAAAAAACCTTTTTTTCATGAATAATCAAAAAAATTGCAGAAAAAAAGCAGAAGGCCGCAACCTTCTGCTTTTGGCTCAAAATTCTTCTCTTGGTGACAAGGAGGAGAATTTGTTGTACTCCTTGATAAATAACAATTCTACCGTCCCCCGTGCCCCGCTCCGGTTTTTTTCAATGATGACTTCAACGATATTGTCGTTGTGGGCTTCTTCAGGGGCGTCCTCTTCCCCGTCTCGTTGGTAGTAATCCTCCCGATACAAAAAGGCAACGATATCCGCATCCTGCTCGATTGATCCGGATTCACGGATATCACTCAACACGGGGCGTTTGTCCTGCCGTTGCTCCACACCCCGTGAAAGCTGGGACAAGGCGATGACAGGTACTTTTAATTCTTTGGCTAATTTTTTTAGTTGCCGGGAAATTTCGGAAACTTCTTGTTGGCGGTTTTCCCGACCCGTTCCTTCAATCAACTGCAAATAATCGATTAAAATCAGTCCAAGATTTTTCTTTTCTTGGGCTAATCGGCGACAACGGGCACGAATCTCCGAGATTTTGATTCCGGGAGTATCATCGATATAAATATTGGCCTTGGATAAACTTCCCATGGCAATAATCAAATTACGCCATTCTTCTTCCGTCAATTGTCCAGTACGCAAATGGCTGGCTTCAATCGATCCTTCCGCACAAAGCATCCGCCGTACCAAGGACTCTGCCCCCATTTCCAAACTAAAAATAGCCACGGAACGATCGGTTTTTGTACCGATATTTTGCGCAATATTCAAAGCAAAAGCTGTTTTTCCGACAGCTGGTCGGGCAGCAAGGATAATCAATTCTTCTTCCTGCAATCCTGCTGTCATTTTATCTAATGCTGGGTAGCCGGTGGGAAGTCCCGTGATTTCTTCATTATTTTGCGCCAATTGATCGATGTTTTCGATGGCTTGTGTCAGTACATCTGCAATCATTTGGAACCCATTGCTGTTGCGGCGCTCGGAAACCTCTAAAATCCGTTTCTCTGCATTTTCAACGATAGCGGAAATATCACCGCTTTGTTCAAAGCCTTCTGTAACGATTTGATTGGCTGCTTGGATCAGATTACGCAAAAGTGCCTTGTCGCTGACAATTTTCGCATAAAAGCCGATACTGCCGGCGTAAGGCGTTGTCTGGCTCAACTCCACCAAATAACTGACACCACCGATATCCTCCAGCGCATTGCTTTTTTCGACTTCCGCCTTTAATGTCACTACATCGATCGCTTCATTGCGGTCGCTTAAATTGATCATTCCTTGAAAAATGATTTGATGCCGTCTTTGATAGAAGTCTTTGGCTTCAACGACTTCCATCGCATTGATCAATTCATCTGGTTCAAGAAAAATTGCTCCCAAGACAGCTTGTTCTGCTTCAATGTCTTGCGGCGGCATCCGATCTTGCCATTCTACCATTGTGTTCTCCTTATTCGTTTTAAAGTATTAAATTTTCTTTACAGAAAATTTAGTCTGTTTCTCATGCCCTATCCCCATTCCACTAGACACTGTACATTAGTGGAACTGGCAGGTTTGCGTTACTAGGAAAAATCAGTCTTTTAAAATCATTTCGGTCTACTAATTCTACAAGATATTTTAGGAAAGCACAATATAGGCCCAGAAGGAAACTTCTGAGCCTGTAAGCTGTTGTTTTCACTTGGTTACTTATTCTGCCACATGGACTTTCAGGGTCGCTGATACTTCAGGATGTAGCTTGATTGGAACTTTTGTATAGCCTAGTGTCCGAATGGGATTCGCCAATTCGAGTTTACGTTTGTCAATTTTGACATCGTATTGCTTTTTCAGACCTTCTGCGATTTGTTTTGAAGGAATCGAGCCAAAGAGACGGCCGTCTTCTCCTGCCTTTGCTTTGATTTCTACCACTGTTTCTTCTTTTTCAATAAAGGCCTTCAATTGATTGGCTTCTGCCAAAATTTCTGATTCATGTTTTTCTTGGGCTTTTTTCTTGCCCTTCATTTCCGCAAGACTTTCCGATGTCGCTTCTTTTGCCAGATGATTTTTCAGCAAATAGTTTTGTGCATATCCGGTTGGTACTTCTTTGATGTCGCCTTTTTTGCCTTTGCCTTTGACATCTTCAATAAAAATTACTTTCATTCCGTGGTCCCCTCTTTCACTTGGTACTCTTTTAATTCATTATATAACATTGTTTTCACTTCGTTAATCTTTTTTCCGGAAATTTGTGTCGCTGCGTTGGTAAAATGTCCGCCGCCCCCTAGTGTTTCCATAAGTTTTTGGACATTGACTTTGCCACTGCTGCGGGCGCTGATTCCCACTTTGCCGTCCTCACGTTTCGTGATGACAAACGCAGCTTCCACGCCATTCATTGAAAGCAACGTATCTGCTGTTTTTGCGGCGGTAACGCTGTCGTACAGCTTTTCTTCCGATCCGCAGGCAACCACGATACTGGTGGTAATAAATTCACTGCTTGCCACCATCTCACTGATTTCCAAGAAGGACGTTAGATCGGTACTTAACATGTACTGGACGATTGCACCATCTGCTCCGCTGTCTTTTAAATAACTGGCAACGTCAAAGGTTCGGCTGCTGGTTCGTACCGCAAAGCTTTTCGTGTCCACAATCATTCCTGAAAGCAGGAGTGTTGCTGTTATTTTATCAAGTTTCTTCTGACTGTTGCTCTCGTATTGGATCAATTCGCTGACTAATTCCGAGGCAGAAGATGCGGAAGATTCAATATAGGTCAATAACGGTTTCGACGGAAATTCATCCCCTCGTCGATGATGATCGATAATCACGACCTTTTCAAATTGCTCGTAAAGAGGTTGCGAAATCGAAAGAGAAGGCTTGTGGTAATCCACCATAATCAGCAAACTATCCTTGGTGATTTGCCCCATCGCCTGTTGTACCGTAATCAGCTTGGCTTCCAGCTCTTCATGTTTATGGATTTCCTCCAGACAACGTTCCACATCAGGAATCAGCTCATTTTCGTCAATCACAATATAATTGGTCTTGCCTTGAAAGTCCGCCAAACAAGCAACCCCAAAAGCCGAACCGATTGCGTCCATATCTGGAAAACGGTGACCCATAATATAGATGTCATTGTTTTCATTGATAATATTTTTCAGCGCCGTACTCATGGCACGAGAGCGAACACGTGTTCTCTTTGCAGTGCCGGCAGTATTGCCGCCGAAAAATTTCGGTTTGGCTTCGTCCAACGCTTCTTTGAGAACGGTTTGATCTCCCCCACGCACCAATGCCATATCCAAATTATTTTGGGCAACTTCCCCAATTTTCACCAACGATTCTGAACCATACGCTACACCAATACTGATGGTCAATGGTGGTGCCTGTTCTTCCGTGGCTTTGCGGATTCGCTCCATCAAAGAAAATTCATCCTGTGCCATTTTATCGATGTCTTCATTGTGGGCTACAAAAAAATAACGTTCCGCATTCAGGCGTTTATAAAAAATCTGATATTCGTTGATCCAATCAGAAATAACCGTGGTAATCAGGGAATTCAAATAAGAAACTTCCTTATCATCCATTTTATCCACGACGTCGGTATAATTATCTACCGAAATAATTCCGATTCCCGGACGAATTGCCAATTGTTTCTTCTTTGCCCGTTCCTGATCCGTGACATTGTATAGAAAAAGAATTCCTTTTTTTCGATCCATGGAATAGGTATATACATCATCTGGTAAATGCAGCAAGCCCTGTTCCTTATTGTGATTCAGCAAATTGACCAAATAGTCCTGCCAAACAGACTTGCTGTACTTGTGCAGCAGTTGCAGCGCATTTTGGTTCATCCATTCTACCTGCTGATGCTCATCATAGATAAAGATCAAGGAAGGTGATTTCTCAGATAAATATTTGGAGTTTTCCTGCGCAACTCTGGCAGACATTCGGATACTCTCCTGCTCACTGATTTGATGCCATCGGCGCAAACGAATGTGCATTTGAAAAAGAAAAAGATTGGCAACAATCACGATGCCAACTGCCAGCCATTTATTGAGAAACAGGAGACTCAGGACCTGCAAGAGACAACAAAGCAAAGCAAGTTTCCCAAAAACTTCTTTTTTCATAGATAACTCCTCACTACAACTCATTTCATCTCTTTTATTTTATCACAACTTGCCTGTGAATGCGATTTAGGATGTTTCACGTGAAACATTTTCGCGAAAACCCATCATTTAAATAACATAAAAAAGATGAAACAAAAATCAATTGACTTTTGTTCCATCTTTGAAATTCTAATTATTCTTCGCCTACAAATGGTAGTAAGCCCATGATACGTGCGCGTTTGATCGCAATAGTTAATTTACGTTGGTTTTTAGCGCCGGTACCTGTTACACGGCGTGGCAAAATCTTTCCACGTTCTGAAATAAAACGTTTCAATAATTCAACATCTTTATAGTCTACGTGTTCAATATGATTTGCTGCAAGATAATCAACTTTACGACGTTTACGTCCGCCTCTTCTTTGTTGTGCCATTCTGTTTCCCTCCTATCAACTAAAAATACTAGAATGGTAAATCATCGTCTGAAATGTCGATCGAAGAATCTGTTCCAAATGGATCAGAAGTATCACGATCGAAATTCGGCATTCCGGTTGATGGTTGAGATGATTGATTTTGATTACCAAATGAATTGGAGTTAGCGTTCGAGTTAGAACTTGTATTGGTATTGTTGAAAGAATTATTGGAATACCCGCCACCATCTGTACGACGTTGTTCAGATGCTGAACGTGATTCTAATAATTGAAAGTTTTCAGCAACAACTTCCGTTACATAGACCCGCTGACCTTGTTGGTTTTCATAAGAACGGGTTTGAATCCGTCCGGTAACTCCCAGCAGAGTACCTTTGCGTGCATAATTCGCCATTGTTTCGGCTGGTTTGCGCCAAATGACACAGTTGATAAAATCAGCTTCACGTTCACCGCTTTGGTTTGTGAAGTTGCGATTTACAGCAAGTGTGAAAGTAGCTACCGCCGATCCGCTAGCAGTGTAACGTAAATCAGGATCTTTAGTCAATCGTCCAACTAATACGACATTATTGATCAAATCGATTCATCTCCTCATCGTTAAAATTTGTTTCACGTGAAACATTTTTATTCTTCTTCTTTAACAATCATGTGACGAAGAATATCGTCGTTGATTTTTGCAAGACGATCAAATTCATTGATTGCACCTGCACTTGATGGAGAAGAAACTTTTACGATGTGATAGATGCCTTCGCGGAATCCATTCATTTCATACGCTAGACGGCGTTTTTCCCAATCTTTTGATTCGATAACTTCAGCTCCGTTATCTTTCAAGATTGTATCGAAACGTTCGATCAAAGCAGATTTTGCTTCCTCATCAATGTTAGGACGAATGATGTATAAGATTTCATACTTCGTGTTTTCCATTGATTTTCACCTCCCTATGGACTTTGGCCCTTAGAATTCCCTAAGAGCAAGGAGAGCTGTCATAAAAGACTACTCACAAAGTCAAATTATACAGGAAAAGTTCCTAAAAGGCAAGCAAAGAATCGCTGATTCTCCAGGCTTTTTTCGTAAAAGAATTGCGGCTTTTCTGAATTTTTAGCTGCTGTTTTTCTCTCCTCTAGTTTTAAATACGCCTTTTTCAGTCGAATCTTTTTTCAAATCTTTTATTTCAAAAAGAATTTGTTCTTCTTGCTCCACATACTTGGCGCTTTCCATATAGCAAAACCGACGAACGCCTTCTTTTTCAAAAAGTTTCACTTTCGTCATCTCTGTCATAATCTCCCGCACCTCTGCTTCGGTCAGATCCTCTCGACAGGCAATTGGCATAAAGGTGTGGGGACGATTGTTGCCATCCAAAAAAGTTAAGGACAGCTTTTTTCGAGCATCTCCCTCCCTTCTGAAATTTCGCAGCTTCACTTTTTCTAAATAATCCTCCTCTTTTGCCAGTTTTTGTATTTTTCGTGTGGTTTCAATAACTGCAACAGCTGCAAATTCTGACGGCATCAATCGCTGACAAAGTTCAGTCCAGCGGTGCAGCGCTTCTTCTGTTGGTCCTTTGATGACATCGTTCAATCCCTGCTTAAAGAGCTGTCCCCGCCCATTTTGAAACAAGAGTTCAATTTTCGTATCCAAATAATAACGCATCTTTTTCCCTCCGATCCCTTTACCTCTATAACGAAAAAAAAGCACAAAATGTCAAACGAATTTGTGAAAAAAGATAAAAAGAAACCGTCAAAAGTTATCCACTGGGGAAAACTTTTGACGGTTTTATTTATCCACATTTCTTTTTTTACGTCTCGCTTTAGAAAAAAGACCACCTACAAACTAGGCGGTCTACTTTCTTATTCTGGGTCAACACTTTCTGCTTCCTCTTCAATCGCTTCTGGATCAACGGCTGCCATGGTAACTACCTTGGCATTGTCTTCCATCTTCATCAAACGAACCCCTAAGGTTGCCCGTCCGGTTTGCGAGACTGTCGCAACATTGAAACGAATGATTACACCACGATTGGTGATCAGTAAAATATCTTCTTCTCCGTTTACCGTCGTCAGACCAGCCAGTGGACCATTTTTCGTCGTGATATTGGCAGTCTTGATCCCTTTGCCTCCCCGACCTTTGATTGGGTATTGATCGCCGCCGGTTCGTTTGCCATAGCCGTTTTCGGTAATGACCAGTACTTCCCGATCAGGAGTAATAACAGCTGCGCCAACGACATAATCCTCTTCACGTAAACGAATTCCGCGAACACCTGCTGCAGTCCGTCCCATATCTCGGACGGCTTCTTCCTTGAAGGTAACGGAATAACCGTTATGCGTGCCAATGATAATGACATTTTCACCATTTGTTTCCAAGACGTTGACTAACTCATCGCCTTCCTTCAATCCGATAGCAATCAGTCCATTGCTGCGGATATTGGCAAATGCCGTTACTGAAGTCCGCTTAACTACACCCAATAGTGTCGTAAAGAAGAGATAGCGACCATCTTTTGGTGAACCGTCAACGGAAATAATCGTTTGGATCTTTTCACTGGAGTCGATTCCCAATAGATTGATTACTGGGATTCCCTTAGCTGTCCGACCATATTCTGGAATTTCATAGCCCTTCGCCCGATAAACTTTTCCTTTATTGGTAAAGAATAACAACGTATCATGGGTGGAACAAGAAACCAGCGTCTTCACAAAGTCTTCATCGTGAATGCCCATCCCCTGAATTCCGCGGCCGCCACGGCGTTGCGCGCGAAATTCACTTTTTGCCAAACGTTTGATGTAGCCGTTGTTGGTCAAGGTAATCACGATTTCTTCTTCTTCGATCAAGTCCTCGTCTTCCAAACTCAACACTTCACCCACCAACAATTCCGTCCGGCGTTTATCTCCGAAACGATTGGCAATTTCACCTAATTCTGTTCGGATGATTTCAGAAACCCGTTCTGGATTTGCTAAAATTTCCTTCAAATCAGCAATTAAAGTCAGTAAATCTTGGTATTCATTTTCGATTTTTTCCCGTTCCAAACCGGTCAATCGGCGTAAACGCATGTCTAAAATCGCTTGCGCTTGTCGATCTGACAGCTTGAAGCGGTCCATCATCGTGGTTTTGGCCACATCATCTGATTTTGATCCGCGAATAATCGCAATAATTTCATCAATGTGATCCAAAGCAATCCGCAAACCTTCTAAAATATGCGCTCTGGCTTCAGCTTTGTTTTTGTCAAATTCTGTCCGACGAGTCACAACTTCCCGTTGGTGTTCGACATAATTTTCCAAGATTTGTTTTAAGCTGAGAATCTTTGGCACACCTTTTTCGATGGCCAACATATTGAAGCCAAAAGAGGTTTGCAATGACGTCATTTTATATAAATTATTCAAAATAACCGAAGAGCTGACATCCCGTCGAACGTCAATGACGATCCGCATGCCTTCCCGAGAAGATTCGTCCCGTAGATCCGTGATTCCTTCGATCCGTTTGTCGCGATGAAGTTCTGAGATTCGTTCAATCAGCTTGGCTTTGTTGACCATGTAAGGCAGTTCAGTCACCAAAATTCGTTCTTTTCCGTTAGGCATCTCGGTGATTTCTACCCGACCGCGGATCGTGATTGATCCTTTTCCAGTTTCATAGGCCCGACGAATGCCGGATTTTCCCATGACAAGACCCCCTGTTGGAAAATCTGGTCCTGGTAAAACTTCCATCAATTCGCTGTTGGTCACTTCTGGGTTTTCCATCAACAAATCAATCGCTGCAATGACTTCATTCAAGTTATGTGGAGGAATGTTGGTCGCCATCCCTACTGCGATCCCGGTAGTTCCATTTACCAGCAAGTTAGGAAAACGTGCCGGTAAAACTTCTGGTTCTCTTTCGGTATCATCATAGTTGCTGATAAAGCCTACAGTATTTTTATTGATGTCCCGCAACATCTCTAACGCTAATTTGCTCATGCGGGCTTCGGTATACCGCATCGCCGCAGCACCGTCACCATCGACAGAGCCGAAATTTCCGTGGCCGTCTACTAGCATGTAACGGTAACTAAAGGGTTGTGCCATCCGCACCATTGATTCATAGATGGCACTGTCGCCGTGGGGATGGTATTTCCCCATAACATCTCCGACAATCCGGGCTGATTTTTTATGGGGTTTATCCGGTGTTACACCTAATTCGTTCATCCCGTAAAGGATTCGCCGATGGACCGGTTTTAAGCCGTCGCGGACATCTGGAAGGGCCCGAGCAACAATTACGCTCATGGCATAGTCGATGAAGGACTCTTTCATTTCGCTGGTTAAATTTACATCATGGATATTTTTCTTTGCTTCGCTCACGATTTTCCTCCTTATTTATGTCAAGGTAAGAAATTTCTTTTAAATTTCCACCGATTTTCATGCCGTCTATCATTCCACAAAATACTTACACAAGTGGAGCTGACATCCTTCATCTAGATATCAAGATTTTTCACGTAATGGGCATTTTCTTCGATAAACGCACGGCGAGGTTCTACCCGGTCTCCCATTAGCATTTCAAAGATTTGATCGGCTTCGATAGCATCATCCACGCTGACTCTCAGCATCAAGCGATTATCAGGGTCCATTGTGGTTTCCCATAATTGGTGGTCGTCCATTTCTCCTAGACCTTTGTACCGTTGTACGTTAGGTTTTGGTGTTGCCGGCAAGGATTGAATCACTTCCTGCAACTCTTCTTCTGCACGTTTTCCAGGCTGAACGTAGGTGATATTTTTTCCTTGCTTTACGCCATACAATGGTGGTTGGGCGATATAAACGTACCCTGCTTCCACGATTGGACGCATGTAACGATAGAACAACGTCAATAGCAAGGTCCGGATATGGGCGCCATCGACATCGGCATCCGTCATAATCACTAATTTGTGGTAACGGGCTTTGGAGACATCAAAATCGGAACCAAAGCCGGTTCCCATTGCTGTGAAAAGAGAACGGATTTCTTCATTGGCTAAAATTTTATCCATCGTTGCTTTTTCAACATTCAAGATTTTTCCGCGGATTGGTAAAATCGCTTGGAATTCCCGATTTCGTCCTTGTTTTGCAGAACCACCAGCGGAATCCCCTTCGACGATGAACAATTCGCATTTTTCCGGATCGTTGCTGGAACAGTCTGCCAGTTTTCCAGGGAGATTGCTGATTTCAAGCGCACCTTTTCGTCGGGTCACTTCCCGTGCTCGTTTGGCAGCTAGTCGAGCTTTGGAAGCCAGCATCCCTTTTTCAACGACTTGACGACCAATCGTCGGATTTTCCATCAAGAATTTAGTAAAATGCTCTGAAAACAAACGATCGGTAACCGTCCGGACTTCTGAGTTGCCTAATTTGGTTTTGGTCTGACCTTCAAACTGAGGATCAGGGTGTTTGATGGAAACCACGGCAGTCATGCCTTCTCGGACATCTTCCCCCGTCAGATTTTCATCATTTTCCTTCATCAGCTTTTGTTTGCGGGCATAATCATTAATGACCCGTGTCAGCGCCGTTTTAAAGCCGAACTCATGGGTCCCGCCTTCATAGGTATGGATATTGTTGGCAAAGCTCAACAGGTTCGTGTGGTAGCTGTCTGTGTATTGTAGCGACACTTCAACCGTAATGTCTTGCTGTTCCCCTTCAACATAAATCGGTTCAGGGAACAATACATTCTTGTTGGCATTCAAATGTTCCACGTAGCTCTTGATTCCGCCATCAAAATGGTATTCTTTCAATACCGGTTCCCCACGACGGTCTTCAATAGAGATATGCAAGCCACGATTCAAGAAAGCTAATTCACGAATCCGAGTAGCTAGTTTGTCAAAATCAAATTCAACGGTTTCCGTAAAAATTTCCGGATCCGGAACAAAATGGACCGCCGTTCCGTGTTGATCGGTTTCTCCGATGATTTTCAAATCATCTACGACAGCACCCCGATGGTATTCTTGGAAATAAATCTTGCCGTCTTTAAACACTTTGACATCTAGTGTTGTCGACAAGGCGTTGACAACGGAGGAACCTACCCCGTGCAGCCCACCGGAAACTTTATAGCCGCCACCGCCGAATTTTCCGCCGGCATGTAGAATCGTAAAGACAGTTTCCACTGCGGGACGTCCCGTCTTGGCTTGGATGCCGACAGGAATTCCCCGGCCATCATCAACAACGGTGACACTGTTGTCTTCTTCCACAACGACTTGAATCTTCGTCGCAAAACCTGCCAGCGCTTCATCGATGGAGTTATCGACGATTTCCCAAACAAGGTGGTGCAATCCTTCAGAGCTAGTCGAACCGATATACATACCGGGACGTTTCCGAACGGCTTCCAGTCCTTCCAACACTTGGATCTGACTGGCATCATATTCTTTGGCGCGTTCGACTAAACTTTTTTCTTCTTCTGTCATCTAGTTTTCTTCTCCTTTTAATTCGCCTTGCTGAACGTAAAAAATTTCCGGTTCAACAGTCATTTTATTTTTCACATGTTCCAACGTCGTGGTAGTCAAGAAGGTCTGGACTTTGCCTTCAATGGTTTCTAAGAGATGGAGCTGCCGTGTGTCATCCAATTCACTCATGACATCGTCCAATAAAAGAATTGGATATTCGCCGGTCTCCTCCTTCATCAAATCGATTTCTGCCAGTTTGACGCTCAAGGCTGTCGTTCGCTGTTGTCCTTGAGAGCCATAGGTTTGGACGTCTTTGCCATTAATCGCAAAATGCAGATCATCCCGATGAGGACCTGCCAACGTAGATAAACGCAGCCGTTCTTTTTCTCGGCTTTTTTTCAACTCTTGGGTAAAAGCTGCTTGGATTTCTTCCAAATTTGAAGAGTGAAATGGAATACTTGAAACATAATCGATCGTCAGAGTCTCTTTTTCATGGCTGATTTTATGATGCAGCTCATTTGCCCAGTACTCTAAACGTTTGACAAATTTTGCTCGTCCTAAAAGCACCTTGCTGCCAAATGCCACCAGCTGCTCGGATAAGATATCCAGATACAGAGGATCGGCTTTGTTCAGCATTTGTTTTAGGTATTGATTCCGCTGCTTCAGTACATGCTGGTACTGGACCAGATCGTAGAGATAGATAGGATCAATCTGCCCGATTTCCATGTCCAAAAATTTTCGCCGCACCTGCGGACTGCCCTTGACCAGCGACAGATCCTCCGGCGCAAACAAAATCACGTTCATCTGCCCCACATAACTGCTGAGCTTTTTTTGTTCCATGTGATTAACTTTCGTTTTCCGACCTTTTTTCGAAAGTGTGATCTCTAATGGAATCTTGCTGGTATTTTTTGTCACCGTTCCTTGAATATGCGCAAATTCATTGCCCCATTGGATCAATTCCTGCTCATTATTCGTCCGATGACTGCGGGTCATGGCCAATACATAGATACTTTCCAATAAATTGGTTTTTCCCTGTGCGTTTTCTCCCAAAAAAAGAGTGAGATTTTTGGAAAAAGAAAGAGAGAGTTCTGAGTAATTTCGGTAATTTTTTAAATGGAGATCAGTCAGCCTCATGGGGTTGTTCCTTTTTAGTCATAAAAAAAGTACCTGCATCAGGTATCTCGATCATCATACCGGCATAAAGTTTTCGACCGCGGCGATTTTCCGGCTCTCCGTCAACAAATACGGTATTTTCTGCCAGATACCATTTTGCTTGTCCGCCACTGCTGATGACACTGACTTCTTTGAGCACCTGCCCCAATGTCATATAATCTGTTTCCAAAAAGATTTTCTCTTTCATTTTCATCCCTCAATTCTATGGCAGACATATGGCTTTATTATACCTTTTTTTAGGGGGAAAAACAAATTTATCTTGTTTATTTTCTTTCTAAGAAGTTTTGTTCCAAATCGAGTTTTTTTAACAAAAATAAATAAACGGGCTCAAAATCGATTTTAAGCCCGTTTTCTGTGATTGATTCTATTCTGTAAAATTTCTGAGGATTTTCACTTTCTAAACATCTCTTAGTTGGTGCGGACCGGAGTAATCAGTTGGATAAAGGCTGCTTCGCCTTCCGTTGGTTCCAAAGTGAAAGGACGGATTGCAGAGATGAACTTGACGGTGATACTCATATCGCCAAATGCCCGCAATGCAGCTTTCATGTAATCTGGATTGAAGGAAATATCCAATGGTTCGCCGGTTACTTTTTCGTAATTCAGCGCTTCTTCTACTTTCCCGATTTCTGGTGAATTTCCGTAAAGAGTTACTGCATCGTTGCGGATAGACAAACGAACAATATTGTTGCGGCCTTCATGAGACAGCAATGACGCCCGTTCGATAGCAGCCAATAGTTTTGGTACGGAAAATTCGATTTCGGTATTGAAGCTGGCTGGAATCAAACGATTGGTATCAGGATAATTGCCTTCTAACAAGCGAGAATAAAACAACATATTTTCGGTTTTGAACAGAACTTGGTTTTCCATAATGCTGATTTCCACGATTTCTTCTTCATCGCTCAATGAACGGGATAATTCGATCAGGCTCTTGCCAGGAATCACGATATTGAAATCACTGGCTGCCTGCTCGATAGGAATCACTCGTTGGCTTAAACGATGAGAGTCTGTCGCAACAGCTAATAATTTTTGATTGTCTAAAACAAAATGGACCCCAGTCAAAATGGGACGACTTTCGTGTTGAGACACTGCAAAAACCGTTTCATTGATCAGTTGGTTCAAGACATGTACCGGAATCTTCATTTGATTTTGACTTTCGACAACTGGCAAATGTGGATAACTGTCGGCATCCAAACCGTTGACGGTAAAGTTGGCTTTTCCAGAGTTGATGGCAACGAGATTATTTTCTAACACTTCCATCGAAAAGGTGTCTTCTGGTAATCGTCTGATGATTTCGCTAAAGAAACGTGCCTGTAATACAACAGCTCCCGTTTCCTCGATCTGCATTTGGGCTTTTTCATTTTCCACTGATAAAAAGGTTTCAATCGAGATATCGGCATTGCTGCCGGTCAAGGTCAATCCTTCACTGGTTAAAACGATTTTTACGCCTGTCAAAATGGGGATCGTAGTTTTAGAAGAAATTGCCCGTTGAACAGTTTGTAATTCTTGTATAAATGACGCACGATTTAGGGTGACTTTCATAGATGACTCTCCTTGCTCATTTTAGTGTATTAAATTTTCTAAAAGAAAATTTAAGTTTATTTTCGCACCGTATATCATTCCACTAGAATACTTGGAAAAGTGGAACTGACATCCTTATTCGGTTTATTGTCTGGATTTTTCTTGTTTGTTCGGTGGCGCTTTATCTATTAATAGATAATTAAAGATAATAGTAGTAGTAGGGCTGTTTAAACAGTGGATAACTCAGAAAAAGTGCGGACAGTCCAGTTTTCCCCATGTGTATAACGTGTGGATAACTTTTGGGATTCTGCCGCTTTTATCCACATGCTAATGAATCAGCAGATTTTTGATTTCGCCGATTTCGGTCTTTATGGTTTCATCGCTGGCAACTAATTTTTCGATTTTTTCGTGGGCATGGATGACAGTGGTGTGATCCTTTCCACCAAATTCTGCGCCGATTTTCGGCAAGGAATGGTCCGTCAGCTCCCGAGAGAGATACATGGCGATTTGTCGGGGAACAACAATAGTTTTGACCCGTTTTTTCCCTTTTAAATCTTTTAATTGGATATGATAATATTTTGCCACTTCTTCTTGAATTTGCAAAATAGAAACCTGTGCCAAGCCATGATTGGATTTCAATGCTTTTAGGGCTTCTGCCGCCAAACTGGTGGTGATATCGGAATTATTCATGGTAGCAAAGGCCTGCACTCGGACCAACGCCCCTTCTAATTCACGAATGTTGGAATCGATTTGCCCGGCGATGTAACTCAACGTATCATCGGGAATTTCCAAACGTTCTGCTTCGGCTTTTTTCCGCAAAATAGCGATTCGAGTTTCCAAATCCGGTGGTGTGATGTCTACTGACAACCCCCACGCAAAGCGGGAAACCAATCGTTCCGGCAAGGTTGGGATTTCATGAGGCAACCGGTCACTGGTCAGGACGATCTGTTTATTGTTTTTGTACAATTCTTCAAATGTATAGAAAAATTCCTCCTGGGTGCCTTCTTTGCTGACTAAAAACTGAATATCATCCACTAAAAGTAAATCGACACTGCGGTATTCGTTGCGAAAATCCTCCATTTTATTCTTTTGAATGGAGTTGATGAAGTCATTCGTGAAATTTTCACTGCTGACATATTTGATTTTTGCATCGGGGCGGTTTAGCAGCATTTGATGTCCGATGGCATGCATCAAATGGGTTTTTCCTAGACCAACGCCGCCATAAAAAAAGAGCGGATTATAGATCGAACCGGGTTCTTCCGCTACCACTAAAGCTGCTGCATGAGCCATCTGATTGCCTTTCCCGATAACAAATGTGTCAAAGGTGTACTTGGGATTGAGCATGGCATTTGGTTTGCTGACTTCTTTTGGTTCTTCGGTTTTTTTCACCGGGGTTAGCTGTTGGGCCTCTTCCGGGGTTACAAAGGTAGGAATAATTTCTTTGCCGTACAGCATAAAACTTGTTTCCACGATTTTTGACGCCAAATTTTTCTTCCAATATGTCTTGTGGACATCTGTAGGGACTTCAATCACCAATTGATTGTTTTCAAAAGAAATCGGTTTGACCGTCTCGATCCACACTTCATAGCTTTGTGGATTGAGTTCCTTTCGAAAGGTGTTTTGAAGTTCCTCCCATATGCTTTTAAGAGATGACATAGAATGTCCTCCTAGGTTCAATTTAGAATACTAGTACTAATTTAGCATGGATTAGCAAAGTTTTCCACAGATTAACGAAAAAAAAAGCCAAAGGCAGAAAAAAATTTTTTTATCTTTTCCACAGCTGTGCATAAAAAAATAAAAGTTATCCACAGAAAGCAATAAAGTTATCCACACAAAAAAAGTTTCTGGGGATTATTTACCATTGTCCAAAAGTAATCCACAAGCAGATGTGAATTATAAAGCCCGATATTAGGCGTTTTCTAGCAAGTTGTCCACAGCACAATAAAAAAATGTTGAAAACTTATTTAGGGCTGTGTAATTGTTGAAAACTTCCGGAAAAATCCTGAAAAGCTGTTGACATCTTTGAAAGGCATCCACAAATTTTACCAAGCTGGCAGTAAAAATGTGGATAATTTCGTTGGTTGTCCGGCAGAAGAATTCACGTTTTCTTATTGACAAAATAGATAAGTTCTCGTTATACTATCAAAGTATGTCTAGTATCTAGATAGATCATCTTGATGGAGGTGGAAGTAATGAAAAGAACTTACCAACCAAATAAACGTAAACGTCAAAAAGTTCATGGATTCCGAAAACGTATGAGTACTAAAAACGGTCGTCGTGTTTTAGCAAGCCGTCGTCGTAAAGGAAGAAAAGTTCTTGCAGCGTAAACCACTGAAACCACAGTGGTTTTTTTTATGCCCTTTTTTCCTTTAAAAGGATGAAGTAAGCGGCGCAGATATGGTATTATTGTTGAGTGAGTAAATGAGAGAGAAATGAAGGAAGCGAAATGAGAAAGTCCTATCGAGTAAAAAAGGAAAGTGATTTTCAAACAGTTTTTCAAAACGGCGCATCTTTTGCCAATCGCAAGTTTGTGGTCTATCGCTTGGATAAGCCTGAACAAGCGCATTTTCGCGTGGGGCTTTCGGTAGGAAAAAAAATCGGCAATGCCGTGACACGAAATGCCGTGAAACGAAAAATTCGCGCTTGCCTGTATGACATGCGGGAAAAAATAGTGCCTGAGATTGATTTCATCGTCATTGCTCGACCAGCGATCAGCGAGCTGGATAGCAAGGAAGTCTATACAAATCTGGAACATGTCTTGAAACTCGCAAAAATTTTAAAAACTAAATAAAGAAGTAAAGGGGAATTTGTTTCGTGAAGAGAAAACAGCTTATCTTATTAGCAAGTCTGCTAGGACTGGTTCTTTTCCTATCCGCCTGCGGAACGGGAAATGTCAGTGCAGAAAGTACGGGAGTTTGGGATCGCTACATTGTTTATACTTTTGCCCAAGCGATTAAAGGCTTATCTTTTGGGAATGCCGGAATCGGGATCATCTTATTCACCTTGATCATCCGAATCATTTTATTACCATTGATGCATTTTCAAACGAAGAGCATGCGCAAGACGCAAGAATTGCAACCCAAATTAAAAGCGCTGCAAAAACAATATGCGTCAAAAGATGTTGAGACTCAAAATAAGTTAAAGGAAGAAACACAACGGCTGTATGCGGAAAACAATGTTAATCCTTATGCCGGGTGTCTGCCATTGCTGGTTCAAATGCCAATCTTGATGGCGTTGTGGCAATCGATTCAACGGGTACCCGAATTGCGTCAAGGACATTTTTTATGGTTGAACCTTGGGGAATCTGATCCAACGTTTATCTTGCCGATTCTGGCAGCAATCTTTACCTTTGCAAGTACTTACTTGTCCAGCATGAGCCAAATCGATGCGAACCCAAGCATGAAAATCATGAACTTCGTGATGCCGGTCATGATCTTGGTAATGGGTGTCAATTTAGCCAGCGGGTTGTCCTTGTACTGGGTAGTGTCCAACGCCTTCCAAGTCGTTCAAACACTTTTGATTAACAACCCATTCAAGATCCGCAAAGAACGGGAAGAAGAAGCTCGTAAAATTCGTGAACGGGAACGGGCGTTGCAAAAAGCGATGACACCGAAGAAAAAACGTAAAAAATAGTAAGGGAGGTCAAACAGATGCCGATCTATGAAGGGACAACTGTGGAAGAAGCGATCCAAAAAGGGTTAGCCGCATTAGGACTTACGCAAGAAGAAGCATCCATCGAGGTTTTAGAAGAAGGAAAAAAAGGATTTTTGGGAATGGGCAAAAAAGATGCCCGTGTTTCCCTCGAACCAACCGTCAGTGAAGAAATCAGCGAGGCTGTCGTGGATACAGTGACAGCCGTTGCAAGAGAAGAAGCACCGGTTGCTCCAGCTCCAGCACCTGTCTCTGAAGCCGAGGTAAGTGAACTTGGCGATGAAGCTGCTTTGACAGAATTGGCGCTTTATCTGACCAATATCACCAACGAACTGCAAGCACCGGCGTTAGTCAAAATGGAGCGAGCAGACGGATTGATCATTTTCCATCTAGAAACGCAAAAACAAGGGATTCTGATTGGAAAACATGGCAAAATGCTAAATGCTTTACAATATTTGGCACAGGTTTTCATCCATCGTATTGCTGAAAATAAACTTTCAGTAGTAGTCAATGTAGGGGATTACCGTCAAAAGCGGCAAGCAATTTTGCAACGGTTGGCTGAACGGACAGCAGACAAGGTCAAACGAACCGGACGTCCTGTTTTCCTCGAACCGATGCCGGCTTTTGAACGCAAGCAAATCCATTCTGTTTTGAGTCATGACGATCAAGTCAAGACCCATTCAGAAGGGGATGAACCTTACCGGTACCTCGTTGTCGAACCCGTCAAAAAACATTACTAAAAAGGACGTATCCCTTTTTAAAAAGCGATTGACAACGTTTACGAAACCAAGTATATTTTACTAGAAATCATTCTTATCAAAGTGAAAGACGTTGCGTTTGTCATTTTGATCAAAAACAAGCCGAGTTTCTCCCGTTTGATGGAGGAACCCGGCTTGTTTTGATTTTGAGGTAAAAGAAACAATTTCTTTGTAAACGGTTCTTTTTTTGTCAGTATAGCATCGAAATCTGCAAAAGGAAAAAGGTATCTTTATCACACGCTAAGGGAATTTTTTCATCCATAGAAGGGTGGAATAAAAAAAGTAAAACTGTAAGCGAAATCACGGTTTTAATCGGTTGACATCAGAAAAAAATAGGCTTATTATAGCAAAGCGAAATTCACTAATAGTGTTAGTGATTAATAGTGTTAGTGATTAATAGTGTTAATTAATCGTGAAGGAGGAAAATCATGTCCTACGCTGAGGAAGCGCAACGAAAATTAGAGCAGTTGATGGTGCGAAACCGTCATGGTGCATTCAGTGAGATGGAAAAAAGCAATCGTGGTGAAACGGTTGTGATCAAGTATCTTGGTCATGAAAATCGGGCCGTCAGTCCTAAACATTTGGCTGGTGCGTTAAATGTTTCTAGCGCAAGAATCGCCGCTTTATTGGGAAGCCTTGAGAAAAAAGGGAAGATCCAGCGCACAATGGACCCGGATGATCGTCGCCGAATCCAAGTGACGCTAACCAAATCAGGCGAGGAAGCCGCTGAAGCTGAAAAGAAAAAAATGCAAGAAAAAATCGTTTGTGTCTTTCAAAAAATGGGAAAAGACGATACCGAGAAATTTCTCGAATTGATCGTGAAATTTATGAAATACTCCCACGAAATGCACAATGAAACAGAAAGAGGAAGTGACACCTAAATGAAGATCTTTAAACATCTTGGCAAATACTGGTATGCCATTCTCGCCGTGCTTGTCCTGTTAATCGTGCAGGCAAACAGTGATTTGAATTTACCAAATCTAACCTCTGATATCGTTGATGTCGGTATTCAACAAGGAGGGATCGAAACAGCGACACCGAAAAAAATCCGCAAAGAATCCCTTCAAGCAGTCGAAATGTTTATGACTGCTGCGGAAAAGAAAACAATTGAAGAAAACTACAAACTTTCAAAAGATGGAAAAATTTATACCTTGGATCTTCAAGACGGGGTAACGAAAGAAAAACTTTCTAAAATTTTTGAACTGCCGATGATGATGTTGGCTGCTTCCCAAACAAAAGGAGAAGAAAGCACAGAAGCAAAGGCAATCATTGAGGCGTATACCAAACTCAGTGAACAAGGAACAGAAGCAGAAAAATTAGGAGAAGAAGCAAAAACTCTCGGTGAACAAGCGAAAACTGCCGGAGAAGAAGCTCAAAAACTTGGAACCGAGGCTGCCAGCGCAACCGACCCGCAAGTGGCCGCACAAACTGCTGCTGAGGCACAGGCAAAAAGTCAAGAAGCACAAGATTTAGCCGCGCAAGCCCAAGAAAAAGGTACACAGGCACAAGAAGTTGCAGAAGAAGCGAAAACAGCTGCTGATGCAATGCCGGACAAAGTCATTGCTGCTCGAAAAGCAACACAAAAAGCCATGGGGGATCTTGGAGAAGATTCTATGAAAACCGTTGGGATCCAATTCGTTCTGGCAGAATACAAAGCCTTGAAGATGGACACCCAACAAATCCAAACCAATTACATGATCAAAACCGGTGGTAAAATGGTCGGTTTGACTTTCTTATCTGCGGCAGCCGCAGTAATTGTTGGATGGATTGCTTCTATGGTAGCCGCATCTGTCGGTAGAAATTTACGGGTCGCACAATACGAACGGACGTTGCAATTTTCCAATAATGAAATGGAAAAATTCTCGCCTGCTTCCTTGATTACCCGAAACACCAACGATATCCAACAAATCCAGATGGGGATTGTGATGATTATCCGGATGGTTTTATATGCACCAATCTTAGGAATCGGCGGTGTGTATCAAGTAGCCAAAACGGGAACCGGCATGGGCTGGATCGTTGGCGTTGCAGTGGGGGCAGTTTTATTTTTAGTCGTGACTTTGTTAGCCTTCACCATGCCGAAATTCAAAGCCCTGCAAAATTTAGTGGACCGAGTGAACTTGGTTTCACGGGAAATTTTGACCGGACTTTCTGTTATCCGCGCCTTTTCACGGGAAAAATTTGAAGAAAAACGGTTTGACAATGCCAATACAGATTTGATGAAGACCCAATTGTTTGTCAACCGGGCAATGTCAATCATGATGCCAGTCATGATGTTATTGATGAATGGTATCTCTGTATTGATCGTTTGGGTCGGTGGTCACAACATGAACGATGGTCAACTGCAAGTCGGTGATATGATGGCCTTCATTACCTATACGATGTTAATTGTCATGGCCTTTATGATGCTTTCAATGGTCTCAATCATTTTGCCTCGTGCCAACGTTGCTGCTGGACGGGTGGATGAAGTATTGAAAACTGAACCTAGCATTACAGACAAACCAACTGTGAAAGACAATGACGTTGAGTTTAAGGGGGAAGTGAAATTTGAAGGCGTTGAATTCCGTTATAGCGATGCGGACGAAGATGTGCTTCATCATATCAATTTCACCGCTAAACCGGGAGAAACTACCGCAATCATCGGGTCTACTGGTTCAGGAAAATCAACAGTCATCAACTTGATTCCTCGTTTATTCGATGTGACAGGTGGACGAATCACCATCGATGGAATCGACATTCGCGACTTATCCTTGCATAAATTGCATGAACTGATTGGGTTTGTCCCACAAAAAGGAATCTTATTCTCTGGGGATATCGAATCCAACATCAAATTTGGTGATGCAGAAATCTCTGATGAACAAATGAAAAAAGCAGCAGAAATTGCCCAAGCAACGGAGTTTATCAATGGCAACGAAACCGGCTATGAACGTGCTATTTCACAAGGTGGTTCAAATGTTTCCGGCGGACAGAAACAACGGCTTTCCATTGCACGGGCATTAGCGAAGAATCCAAAAATCTTGATTTTTGATGATTCCTTCTCTGCTTTGGATAATAAAACCGACGTGGCACTGCGAAAAGCTTTGTCTGAAAATATTCACGGAGCAACACAAATCATTGTTGCACAAAAGATTTCAACGATTCTTCATGCTGACAATATTATCGTGTTAGAAGAAGGACGTGCAGTCGCACAAGGAACCCACGAAGAACTGATCAAAACATCCCATGTCTATCAAGAAATCGCTCAATCACAATTGAGCAATTCAGAATTAGGCATAGAAGAAGCTGAATAGGGAGGAGCGAAAACAATGAGTGAAAAAACAAACAATCGCCCTCGCGGCGGCGGTTTCGGCGGTCCTGGCGGTCATATGGGCGGCGGGCAAAAAGCCAAAGACTTCAAAGGAACATTGAAAAAATTAGTGTCGTATATCGGCGCTTATAAAATCGCGGTCTTTTTCGTTATCGTCTTTGCGATCGCGTCAACGATCTTCAATATTTGGGGACCGAAAATTTTATCCCGAGCAATTACTGAATTGTTCAACGGATTGCTTGAAAAATATCAAGGAACCGGCGGCATTGATTTTGAAAAAATTGGTGGCATTCTGTTATTTATGTTAGGTTTGTATCTTGTTGCATCACTTTTTGGGATTATTCAAGGATGGATTATGTCCACCGTTTCCCAAAAAATTACGTACCGGATGCGGAAAGAAATTTCAGAAAAAATCAATCGGATGCCAATGAATTATTTCGAAAGCCGGACGGTGGGAGATGTCCTGTCACGGATCACCAATGACGTAGATACACTGGGACAAAGCTTGAATCAATCCATCACCCAACTGATTACTTCTGTCTTTACCGTGATTGGAGTTATCGTAATGATGTTGTCGATCTCAGTACCGATGACAGGGATTGCTGTATTGATTGTACCTCTTTCGATTCTGTTAATTGCGTTTGTTGTCAAGAGATCACAAAAGCATTTCCAAACCCAACAAGAATACTTAGGTGTTATTAATGGGCAGGTGGAAGAAACAATCGGCGGACACAATATCGTCCGTTTATTCAATGATGAAGAAAATGCGCTGCAAGATTTTAAAGCGCAAAATGATGTTTTGTTCAAATCGGCATGGAAATCCCAATTTCTGTCTGGTTTGATGCAGCCAATCATGAACTTTGTCGGTAATTTAGGTTACGTGGCAGTAGCGATCATCGGTGGAGTCTTGGCTTACAATGGCACGATCACAGTCGGAGATATCCAAGCCTTTATCCAATATGTGCGGAATTTGACACAACCAATCGCACAATTGGCACAAGTTTCTAATATGCTGCAATCCATGGCAGCAGCAGCAGAACGGGTCTTTGAATTCTTGGAAGAAGAGGAAGAAGATCAAACGGTTGAAAACCCAGTGAAGATCGGGAAAGCCAAAGGAATGGTAGATTTCGATCACGTTCATTTCGGCTATACACCGGATAAAATCATCATCAATGACTTTACTTCCCATGTGGACCCAGGACAAACCGTTGCAATCGTTGGTCCGACAGGTGCCGGAAAAACAACGATGGTGAAACTGTTGATGCGTTTTTATGACGTGAATTCTGGTGCAATCGAAATTGATGGTCATGATATCCGCAAATTTAACCGTGCTGACTTACGGGAAAATATCGGAATGGTCTTGCAGGACACTTGGTTGTTCAAAGGAACAATCATGGATAATCTGCGGTATGGTCGTTTGGATGCGACGGATGAAGAAGTTTACGCGGCGGCAAAAGCAGCCCATGTGGATCACTTTATCAAGACGTTACCTGGTGGCTATAACATGGTGTTGAACGAAGAATCCTCCAACATCTCTCAAGGACAAAAACAATTGCTGACCATCGCCCGGGCGATTTTGGCAGACAAACCCATTTTGATTTTGGATGAAGCAACATCTTCTGTTGATACCCGTACGGAAGAATTGATCCAAGCGGCAATGAACAACCTGATGCAAGGAAGAACCTCCTTTGTCATCGCTCACCGGTTGTCCACCATCAAAGATGCCGATAAGATCCTCTACATGCAAGACGGAGATATTAAAGAACAAGGAACCCACGAAGAATTGCTCGAAAAAGGCGGCTACTATGCTTCCCTTTACAATTCACAATTTGAAACTGTGGCAGCAGTCTAATAAAAAGGACATTGAGTTTTCTCAATGTCCTTTTTATGCCCACAGCTATTTGGTAATTTGTTATTTTAATAAAATCATAACAAACGAAAAAAATTTTTTTACCGGCTTTTCTCCTTGTCAGAGTAGTATTTTTATTCAAAAAATCCCAAGGAGAAATGAAAATTTAAAAAATTTACGGTTGACAAAGAAAAAGTTGGGTCCTATGATACTGGTATAGTAATTATTGAAAACGACAATGACCAAAACGAAGTAGGGATAAAGCCAATGTTTCAGAGAGCTAGTGGGGCTGCGAACTAGCACATGCTTTAAAACGAAGTACATTTTGCGAGTCTATGGCAAAAATGCCACGCGACAGCGTTATATGTTTGAGGTATGCATGTGCATACGAATTTGGGTGGTACCACGTAGAATCGTCCCTTAGCTGAAAACAGCTAAGGGATTTTTTTTATTTTCCGGTAATCACCACAATCACTACTTGTCAGTTAGCAGGTTTCTGCTTTCAAAAAAAAGATGGAGGTCAATAAAATGAATATTATTGATGAATTAACATGGCGTGATGCCATCAATCAACAAACCAATGAAGAAGGTCTTCGCAAGCTCGTTAACGAAAAGAGCATTTCACTTTATTGCGGTGTTGATCCAACAGGCGATTCCATGCATATCGGGCATTTAATCCCGTTCATGATGATGAAAAGATTTCAATTGGCGGGCCACCATCCGTATATTTTGATTGGTGGAGGAACCGGAACGATTGGCGATCCCAGCGGACGGAAGACCGAACGGGTGTTGCAAACCATGGAACAAGTCCAACACAATGTTGATGCACTGACTGCTCAAATGCGCAAATTATTTGGGAAAGATGCGACAATCAGCTTCGTTAACAATTACGATTGGTTGTCAAAAATCTCCTTGTTGGAATTTTTACGAGATTACGGAAAAAGCTTCAACGTCAATACGATGTTGGCAAAAGATATCGTTGCCAGCCGGTTAGAAGTCGGTATTTCCTTTACAGAATTTACTTACCAAATCCTGCAATCCATCGACTTTTTACATTTGCATAAGACCTTTGACGTCCAACTGCAAATCGGTGGCGCAGATCAATGGGGGAATATTACCGCCGGCTTGGACTTGATTCGAAAAATCGAAGGCCCAGAAGCAGAAGCTTTTGGATTGACGATTCCATTAATGTTAAAAGCAGACGGCACAAAATTCGGCAAAACTGCCGGCGGTGCGGTTTGGCTGGATGCCAACAAGACATCACCTTTTGAATTTTACCAATTCTGGTTGAACCAAGATGACCGGGATGTTGTGAAATACTTGAAATTCTTTACCTTCCTGTCTCAAGAAGAAATCAATGAGTTAGCGAAAAAAGTCGAAACTGCCCCTGAAAAACGGGAAGCACAACGACGTTTGGCAGAAGAAGTCACTCGTTTTGTCCATAGTGAAGAAGACTTGCAAGAAGCTCAAAAAATCACGAAAGCTTTGTTCTCAGGGGATATCAAAGAGTTGAATGCGCAAGAAATCGCGCAAGGTTTTGGCAAAATGCCAAAAGTTGACATCTCCAGCACACCAGAAAACATCGTGGAGCTTTTAGTCGCTACGAAGATCGAACCATCGAAACGTCAAGCACGAGAAGATGTTTCAAACGGAGCTATTAGTATTAACGGCGATCGTATTGCCGATTTAGATTTTGTCATCGATCCATCAGAACACTTTGATGGAAAGTTTGTGGTCATCCGTAAAGGAAAGAAAAACTACTTTTTGGCCGAAGTAGTGGATTAGAATTTAGTAATTTTTTCCCATGAGAAACTGGGAGAGAATGAAAGAATTCCCATATAGGAACCCATCCTAAAAAAAGAGCGGCGATCGTCGTTAATACAAACTTGGGAGGAAATTTGCATCTGCAAATTTCCTCCCTTTTTAATTTTTCATAATTGTAGGTACAATTGAGAAAATAGCTTAAAATTAAAATATAATGAGATTAATGTTCGGATTTTGGTTTACAGTCCTCCATAACAGGTGTAATCTAGGCAACGACAAAATTTAAAATATTTTTTTAGGAGGGGTTCATTATGACTGATAAGTCAAATGATCTAAACTTGCACGCACTATTCATTGGTGACAAAGCTGAGAACGGCCAACTCTATAAAGCTTTGTTGAATGAATTGGTGGATGAGCATCTCGGATGGCGTCAAAATTACATGCCACAAGATATGCCCATCATCACACCAGAGGAAAAAAGTTCAAAGAGTTACGAAAACACTGTGAACCAAATGAAAGACGTTCTATCCGAAATTTCCATGCGGATGCGGACGCACTCAGTTCCATGGCATAATGCAGGGCGTTACTGGGGACACATGAATTCAGAAACCTTGATGCCATCGTTACTAGCATACAACTTCGCGATGCTATGGAACGGGAACAACGTCGCTTACGAATCTTCTCCTGCAACGAGTCAAATGGAAGAAGAAGTCGGCCATGAATTTGCTCATTTGATGAGCTACAAAAATGGTTGGGGACACATCGTTGCCGATGGTTCATTAGCCAATTTAGAAGGCTTATGGTACGCCCGCAATATCAAATCCTTACCGCTTGCGATGAAAGAAGTCGCACCAGAACTTGTTTCTGGCAAAAGCGATTGGGAATTGCTGAATATGCCTACCAGAAAAATCATGGATTTATTAGATTCTGTTCCAGAAAAAATCGATGAGATCAAAGCTCATTCTGCCCGCAGCGGCAAACATTTAGAAAAATTAGGAAAATGGCTGGTTCCACAAACCAAGCACTATTCTTGGTTGAAGGCCGCCGATATTATCGGTGTTGGATTAGATCAAGTCATTCCGGTTCCTGTGGATCACAATTACCGGATGGATATCCATGAGCTGGAACGAATCATCCGTCAACTGACCGCAGAAAAAACACCGATTTTAGGTGTGGTTGGTGTGGTTGGTTCTACCGAAGAAGGGGCCATTGACGGCATCGACAAAATTGTTGCTTTGCGCCATGCTCTTGAAAAAGAAGGACTTTACTTCTATTTGCATGTTGATGCAGCATACGGCGGCTATGGTCGGGCAATTTTCTTGGATGAAAACAATGACTTTATCCCATTTGAAGAATTAAAAGATGTTCATTATCAAAATGGCGTCTTCACTGAAAATAAAAATTATATCTTGAAAGAAGTATATGAAGCCTACAAAGCCATTGAAGAAGCAGAATCTGTAACAATCGATCCCCATAAAATGGGGTACGTTCCTTATTCAGCCGGTGGTATCGTGATTCAAGATATCCGGATGCGGGATGTTATTTCGTATTTTGCAACCTATGTCTTTGAAAAAGGCGCAGACATTCCTGCTCTTTTAGGTGCCTATATTTTGGAAGGATCAAAAGCCGGTGCAACGGCTGCCAGCGTTTGGGCGGCGCATCATGTATTGCCATTGAACATTCATGGGTATGGCAAACTGATGGGAGCTTCCATCGAAGGCGCACATCGTTTCTTCAATTTCTTGAATAACCTGTCCTTTACAGTTGGGGATAAAGAAATCGAAGTTCATCCGTTGACGTATCCTGATTTCAACATGGTGGATTATGTCTTTAAAGAAAAAGGCGTGGACGATTTAGAAGCGATGAACAAACTAAATCATGATATCTATGATTATTCTTCCTACGTCAAAGGAAGTATTTATGGCAATGAATTTTTGACTTCACATACTGATTTTGCGATTCCTGATTATGGCGATAGCCCATTGAAATTTGTGAATCAGCTTGGTTTTTCAGATGCAGAATGGAAGCGCGCCGGCAAAGTAACGGTTTTACGGGCCAGCGTGATGACACCTTACATGAACCAAGCCGAAAATTTTGAGGAATACGCCGGCAAAATCAAAGCGGCTCTTCAAGAAAAACTGGAAAAAATTTACGCAGACGAATTATTAGCTGTAAAATAACTAATTCGAGGCTGCAACCAGTTTTTCTTCACTGGCTGCAGCCTCCTATTTTCTAGGAGGATGTCAACAGTGAGTCAATCATCTATCAATAAAATCGGTCTAGGTACCTTTATCGGGTTAACGATGGCCTTATGTGCAACAGTCCGCAGTATACCGACTCTCGCAGCAGTCGGGTGGACATTGATTTTCTACTCTATTTTTGCTGTGTTATTTTTTGCTGGTCCTATCTCCATGATTTCCGGCGAACTTTCTACGATGCTGCCACAAGAAGGTGGTCCACAATTGTGGGTGAAAACAGCATTAGGCAGCAAATGGGGATTTGTTGTTGCATGGTTGCTTTGGGTGCAAATGTTCCCCGGAATGGTCATGGTCGCTTCAACATTAGGCCCTTTGCTGGGCAATACAATCGGCAACCAAGAACTTGGAAACAATCATTGGTTTGTTTTAGCAAGTATTCTAGTTATTTATTGGATTATTACAGTACTGAATTTAAAATTTGATATGGCAAAAGTCGGCGGGAATATTGGTGTTTGGCTGGGGGTTTATATTCCAGTTGCAGTAATGTTTATTCTCGGTCTGTTCTCCGCATTTAAAGTAGGTCTGGTTTCTAACGGTTATCTTGGCGCATTTTCTTGGTCGAAGGTTCTTCCAGATTTACAACATATGGATTCATTGAAATATTTAGCCGGTATCACCTTTATTTTTGTCGGAATCGAAATGAGCTCGGTCTATATGCCAAGATTAAAAGATTCCACGAAAAACTACACGAAGGGCGTTTTTGCCGCTTTAATCGGTTTGGTATTGTTGAATGTGATCAATGCTTTGCTAGTAGCAAATGTCGTACCAAATGGCAAAATGGAACTAGCAAATATTACGCAACCCATCTTGATTTATTGTAAAATTTTAGGTTTGCCAACGATTATCGGCAATATTTTTAGTTTCATGGTCTTTCTTGGTGTTTTGCTACAACTCTCTGCATGGGTCACAGGTCCATCAAAAACCATCATCCAAGTGGCACGAGAAGGCTTTTTACCACCTAAATTCGGCTTTCATAAAGAAAACAAATATGGCGTATCAAAAAATGTCGTATTGACGCAATCTGTTGTAATTTCGTTGTTTGCACTGCTTTATGGAGTAATGGATGATGTCAGCGAAGTTTTTCTGACATTGACCAATGCCACCACCATCATTTATTGTATCGTGTATGTTTTGATTGCCATTTCATTACTGGAAATGCGCCGTCAACAACCAGATTTGGCTCGTCCTTATCGTATCGGTAAAACCGGCAATACGATGGCGTGGATCGTCAGCTGTATGCTGCTCTTTTCAATCGTGGTAGTCGCTTTTGCAACGTTAGGCACAGCGACACTGCAAAATGCTTTACTGGTTGCGATCATTGCCATCGTGATGTTCGTTATTCCATTGATAATCAACGGCTTCAAGAAACAGTCTTGGCAATCCGATGTAGAAAAATCGACAGAGGATTACTCAAAGGTTTCTCATAGTCACTAAAAAATACGACAAGGTCCTGCTTGAAAAAAGTTCAGCGGCCTTGTCGTTTTCAATGGAAGGAGGACATCAAATTGAAAAAGAATCATACCATCAAAGAGAGCGTTATTTTGCTTTTCTTAATGCTGGCTATACTAGGTATTTCTATTATCGGCTTTCATCTGACTCCCCATATCCCGATTTTGGTCGTTTTCATGTTGTTGTTATTTTACGGACGGTTTCGCGGGTATAGTTGGGATGAGATTCATGGGGGAATTACGAAAGGAATCACGCCGGGAATCATTCCCATCATTATCTTTATGTTAATCGGTGTGTTAGTAGCTTCTTGGATTTTAGCTGGAACAATCCCAACGATTATGGTCTACGGTTTTCAATTGATCTCTGTACGTTTCTTTATCCCAACAGTCTTTGTTGTTTGCGGAATTGTGGGCGTCACTGTCGGCAGCTCCTTTACAACGATTTCTACCATCGGCATTGCTTTTTTGGGGATTGGACACATTCTGGGGTTCAATGATGCGCTGACAGCAGGAGCGATTGTTTCCGGTGCTTTTTTAGGAAATAATGTTTCTCCATTGTCAGATACCACCAACTTGGCTGCCGGAATCGGTCACGTCAATTTATTTGAACATATCGCAAATATGCGGTTTACTGATTTGCCAGCGTTTCTTTTGAGTGTGGTCCTTTATATAGTCTTAGGACACACTAGCCATACAGCCAATTTGGCAAGTGTAGATCAGATGATCCACACGATTCAGACTAATTTCTGGATTTCACCATGGACGATGATTCCACTGCTGATTTTATTTTTTGGAGCAATCAAAAAAATTCCCGCAATTCCTACATTGTTGTTGGGATCGACTTCAGCGGTGGTATTATCTTTTATTCACAATCCGCAACTCACGGTTACTAAAACAGCCAATATTTTGATGAATGGATTTATCGCCCATACGTCAGATGCCAAGCTGGATGCGTTGTTTTCCCGTGGTGGTATCGTCAGCATGCTCAGTTCCGTCAGTTTGATTCTTTTGGCGCTGGCTTTAGGCGGTTTGTTGTTGGAATATCAAATCGTAGCGACACTTATTGATAAATTAAAAAAAGCGATGGATCGTCCTTCTCGTTTGATTGGGTTTACTGCTATCAGCAGTATCGGTATCAATGTAATCGTCGGTGAACAATATTTGTCGATTATTTTGCCGGGAGAAACGTTCAAGCATTCTTTTGAAGAAGCCGATCTGGAGGGGAAATATCTGTCCCGAACCATTGCGGATGCGGGAGCGGCAGTTAACGCCCTGATTCCGTGGGGAGTCAGTGGAACCTTTATTATGGGCACGTTGAAAGTTGGTGCGGTTCAGTACCTGCCTTTTGCATTTTTCCCATTACTGGCACCAATTTTGACTATATTTACTGGATTTTTGTTAAATCAACGGCGAACCAATCCTCATATGGTGGGGAAATAGGAAGCCAATAAAGTAAAGAAACAATCAGCTTTTGTTTCCGTCAGTTTGACTGCAAAAGCTGATTGTTGTACATAAGGATACAGAAAGCTTCTATAATAAAGGAATAAACTAAGAAATAAAGAATGATGCAATTTTTTTCGACAAACTTGCATAACCCTTGAAATTATGCTAATCTATGACCAGAATTTAATCAGACAAGCAGTCAAAGTGCAGAGTCTACCCTGTTTTCTCAAAGGGTGGAGTAGGCACTTTTTTTGTGCGAAGGAGAAGAAAATGGCTGAAATTACGAAAGAATTTGATACGATCGCCGCAATTTCGACACCGCCGGGAGAAGGTGCTATCAGCATCGTACGTTTAAGCGGAGAGGATGCCATCAAGATTGCCGGTGAGGTCTATCGTTCTGGCAGCAAACACCTGCAAGACGTGGCAACGCATACGATTCATTATGGACATATCGTTGATCCGCAAAATGACCAGCTTTTAGATGAAGTGATGGTTTCCGTGATGCGGGCACCCAAAACCTTTACGCGAGAAGATGTGGTTGAGATTAATTGTCACGGCGGAATCGTTGTGGTGAATCAAATGTTGCAGCTCTTATTGCGGCAGGGTGCTCGGTTAGCCGAACCGGGAGAATTTACCAAGCGGGCCTTTTTAAATGGTCGTGTCGACCTGTCACAGGCAGAAGCGGTGATGGATCTGATTCGAGCAAAGACCGATAAAGCAATGAATTTGGCGTTGAATCAATTGGATGGCAATCTTTCTCATTTGATTCGAGCTTTGCGGCAGGAAATTCTGGAAACTTTGGCACAAGTTGAAGTAAATATCGACTATCCCGAATATGATGATGTGGAGGAACTGACCACTAAACTATTACAGGAAAAAGCAACTCAAGTTCAAGGACAAATTCAGGAATTATTAGTGACCGCCCAACAAGGAAAAATTTTGCGGGAGGGACTCAGCACAGCTATTATTGGTCGACCGAACGTCGGAAAATCAAGTTTATTGAATTTACTTTTAAAGGAAGAAAAGGCAATCGTCACGGATATTGAAGGAACGACCCGTGATGTCATCGAAGAATACGTTAATGTTCGCGGTGTGCCATTGAAACTGGTGGATACGGCAGGCATTCGTGAGACACAAGATCAAGTGGAAAAAATCGGAGTGGAACGCAGCAAAAAAGCCTTGAAGGAGGCAGATCTGGTTTTATTGGTCTTGAATCAAAGCGAGGTACTGACCAAAGAAGATCGAGAATTACTGACACTGACGCAAGCAAGCAAACGCATTATTTTGCTGAATAAAACCGATTTGCCAAGTCAGCTAGATGCTGCGGAATTGGCTAAATATACAGAATCAGATACCATCTTGACCATTTCCGTTATTGAAAATACTGGCTTAGATCAATTAGAGCAAGCCATCGCTTCGTTATTTTTTGCCGGACAGACCGGGGATAAGGATGCTTCTTATGTTTCCAACACACGTCATATCGCATTGCTGGAAAAAGCCAGTCAAGCTCTTGGCGAAGTCAGCAGCGGAATTGCTCTGGGAATGCCGGTGGACTTGGTGCAGATCGACATGACCCGTTGTTGGGATTATTTGGGAGAAATCGTCGGGGATAGTGTACAAGACGAGTTGATTACCCAATTATTCAGTCAATTTTGTTTAGGAAAATAGTCGCAAAAAACGATAAAACAGTTCACCCAAAAAAGGAGCAAAAGAAATTTATGGAATATCAAGCAGAAACCTATGATGTCATCGTTGTCGGTGCTGGACATGCCGGTTCAGAAGCAGCACTGGCAAATGCGCGCATGGGCAACAAGACCTTGCTGTTAACGATCAATTTGGATATGGTGGCGTTCATGCCCTGCAATCCGTCAGTCGGTGGTCCAGCCAAAGGAGTCGTCGTACGGGAAATCGATGCTCTTGGCGGCGAAATGGGTAAAAATATCGACAAGACCTATATCCAAATGCGGATGCTGAATACGGGAAAAGGTCCAGCGGTTCGCGCATTGCGGGCACAAGCGGACAAGCATGCCTACGCAACAGAAATGAAACATACGATTGAAAAAGAAGAAAATTTGACGCTACGTCAAGGAATGGCAGAAAAGCTAATCGTAGAAGAAGGTGTCTGTAAAGGGGTCATCACCAATACCGGTGCTCGTTATGGAGCAAAAGCGGTGGTAATCACTGCAGGAACCGCTTTGCGGGGAGAAATCATTATCGGAGAATTGAAATATTCTTCCGGTCCCAATAATTCACAACCATCTGTTGGTTTAGCCAATAGTTTGAAGGAATTGGGCTTTGAGATTGCCCGTTTTAAAACGGGTACGCCACCACGGGTAAAATCCAGCTCGATCGATTACAGCGTGACCGAGATTCAGCCAGGTGACAAAGAACCTAATCATTTTAGTTACAGCACTCCAGACAGTGCCTACAAAACCGATCAAGAGCCTTGCTGGTTGACTTATACCGGGCAAAAAACCCATGAAATCATCCAAGCCAATTTGCATCGGGCACCAATGTTTACTGGTATCGTTGAAGGAGTAGGCGCTAGATACTGCCCTTCCATCGAAGACAAGATCGTCCGTTTTGCAGATAAACCCCGCCATCAGTTATTTTTAGAACCAGAAGGCTTGAATACGGAAGAAGTATATGTGCAAGGACTTTCTACCTCGATGCCGGAGGATGTTCAAGTGGAAATGTTGCGGTCAATCGCCGGATTGGAAAAAGTAGAAATGATGCGAACCGGTTATGCCATCGAATATGATGTCGTGGTTCCTCATCAATTACGCCCAACATTAGAAACCAAATTGATTGAAAATCTTTATACTGCTGGACAAACCAATGGTACCAGCGGCTATGAAGAAGCGGCTGGACAAGGTCTGATTGCCGGAATCAACGCCGGTTTGAAGGTACAAGGCAAAGACCCAATGATTTTAAAGCGCAGCGATGGCTACATCGGTGTGATGATTGATGACTTGGTGACGAAAGGAACCAATGAACCGTATCGTTTATTGACTTCCCGTGCAGAATATCGCTTGATTTTGCGCCATGACAATGCTGATTTACGTCTAACAGAAATGGGGCATCGAATCGGGTTAGTCAGAGAACCGCAATATCAAACGTATTTGAAGAAAAAAGCCGCTGTGGAAGCAGAAATTGCTCGTCTAGCAACCATTCGAATCAAACCAACGCCGGAGGTTCAAGCTTTTCTTGAAGCCAAAGGATCTGCCCCGCTGAAAGACGGTGTGTTGGCTAATGAATTTTTGCGCCGACCAGAAATCAGCTACCAAGAATTGATGCAATTTGTTCCTGAAAACGATGAATTGACCCACAAAGAAGTCGAACAAGTCGAAATTCAAATCAAATATGAAGGCTACATCAAAAAAGCCATGGAAAAAGTTGAAAAGTTGAAACGAATGGAAGCCAAAAAAATTCCTGAAAACATCGACTACGCTGCCATCAACGGCTTAGCGACAGAAGCCAAACAAAAACTACAAAAGATCCAACCCGAAACCATCGCTCAAGCTAGCCGAATCAGCGGCGTAAACCCCGCTGATCTAAGTATTTTGATGGTGTATATCGAACAAGGGAAGATTGCGAAGGTATCGAAGGAAACGGCTTGAGGGTAAGAAATGTCGATGTTTCATGTGAAACATTTAAAAGTGACTACCAATCCTATTTTATATAAGATAAACAAACTCATCTTTAAAAGTTCACAGGTAACTGTTGTGTCCTTTTAAAGATGAGTTTTTTGTTTTCAAGAAAATTGAACTATCGAAAATATGAAAATCTATAGTAGAATAAAATTAGCAAAGAGAAGGAGCTGCTATGGAAAAAAATTTGGCTAAAGAAAGTAGGCACTGAGGATTTAAAACCGCTATGGGAAGTCAGTTATGGACCAAAGGCGGATTTGAAATGGATGGAATTTGATGGTCCTTATTTTGAAGATTCTGTGTTAACTTGGGAAGAATTTACTACTGGCTGGGGAAAGACCGCGGTTAACGATTCACACAGAAATCTGATGTTGGTCGGCAACAAAATAGTCGGAATCGTCACAGCTTATTGGGAAGATGGAAACCTCAAACAATGGTTAGAGATAGGAATCGCAATCTATGATGCGGACTATTGGGGGAAAGGAATCGGTCATTTTGCCCTTCGTTTATGGTATCAACAGCTTTTTGAAATGTATCCATATTTGCCGCATATCGGGTTTACAACTTGGTCTGGAAATATCGGTATGCAAAAAGCCGGTGAAAAAAGTGGCATGCGAGAAGAGGGTCGTATTCGGAAGGTTCGTTTTTGGAAAAATCACTATTTCGACTCAGTAAAGTATGGAATTTTGCGAGATGAGCTATCACAATATGATTTAAATGGAGATTAAGAAAGGGACATAAACGTAAATGACAGATTTTTATTTCGTATCTGTAAATTCTTCTGAATGGGCAACACTTGCCAATACCATCAGAACTATTTCATGGACAGCCGGGGAATCTTTGTATCAAAAAATGAATACTTCCGCGTTTACCGAATGGGAAGGACTCACTGTTGGTAAAATTCATGGAGAATTAGTAGGTTTTTGCACCGTGGTGAAACAAGACTCATTGCAAACAAAGCAATATACACCCTTTATCGGCTATGTATTCGTCTTTGAAGATTATCGAGGACAGCGACTATCGCAAAAGCTCCTCACTTTTTCTGAGAACTATTTGAAAAAAATTGGTTTTGGACAGGTCTATCTTGTATCGGATGAAAAAGGATTGTATGAAAAATTCGGTTATGAGAAAATAGGTTTGGAAAAAACGATGCATGGAAACCAAGAAACAATATTTCAAAAAAAATTAAAATAAGTTTATCAGGAAAAAGACGGTAGGAAAAGGAGGAAGCCTAATGTCATTAATTCTACTCTTCACAGCGGGTCTGTTTCTCATAGTCGGAAAAAAATTCAGGCAGGGCAAGTGGCTGCGGTTAATGGCGGGCAATACCTTTAGTCCACCGGGAGAAGAAGCAAAGGAAACGGGCAAAACTATCGGGAGTATTCTCTATTTTTCTGCTTTGATATTACTGATTTTAGCTCTTTTTTCGGTAGGAAAACTTTAATTTTATTAAGTGCTTTCATTTGCGTAATAACAATGATTTAGCTATTATTTAGACAACTAATAATTGTTCGATAATGGAGGGTTTTTATGTTAGGTAATTATGATAAACTACCCAAGAATCTGCAAAAAATTTATGTAATCACAATTATCATTGCAATTGTTCTAATAGCAGCTATTTTTTTCATTTTTAACTTTTCGCAACTCATTGCATTTTCTATAGTTATCTTGATATTATCTGCGATTGACTTGTACTTCGTTCCCAAAGCAACCCGTGGGAAAAAATCATGGCTAATCAGTGATCTTTGTTATTTTATGCTATACGGACTTTTTCTCTTCTGGTTATCATGAGCAATAATTTTAGATTGGAAATCAGGATGAATGGATTCTAATCTTTTTTAGCAGAAACGCCTCACTTTTAATACCTGCATAATCGCCAACGAACATTTTTGTCATCTCAACTTTTTCTTAATTCTTTTCTGGTACTTTTGTTACAGGAGGGATTGGTATGAAAAAGTATACGTTGACGAAAACATTTACTGTACTTGGCTTCATTTTCTTTTTGGTTGCAGCGATAGTAGGGTCACGGGTAGATGCACAGGGGTATCTGATCGAACCCGCATTTTTCTGTATTCCATTGGGGTATTTTTCCTTGATTGTGGCGGGTATCTCTGCGATTATCACCTATCAAAAAAATCGATGGGCGCGATTTCACTAAGCCTTTTAATAGTAAGTGGTTTTGAAAAGGCTGTCATTTGCGGGGATTTGTTGTATAATGTAAAAAAATAACTTATAAAGAATGCGTAGAGCTTTTGAAAAAAATTCAACTAAAATTAGGGAGGTCATCAAAATGTTGGAGGAAATGAAAAAGCAGTTGGCTGAACAAAAACGCGAGAAGGCTGAAGAATTGCGGATAAAAAATGCAAAGTTGCGGGCAGAAGGCAAAGATCCTCTCAAAGGTTGGAATAGGATGGTGGATACGGGTCTTGGAGGTTTGAATAAAGGCGGGATGGCGGCAAATGGGGTCATTGATATGACGGGTGAAAATCTTGGCACAATGAATTTCTTTAGCGAAGAACAAAAAGAACTGGCGAAAGAATTAGAAAAAAAACGACACTAAAAATTCTTAAGCCTCAGTTAAGCCACCGGCGTTATATTCTATTCAACCCCAATAACCAAAACTTTTTCATTTTTCATTTCTTCCCTTTAGAAACCAGTCGGTCTAACCAGCCGGCTGGTTTTTTTGTATATATTTTTGTTGCAAATGCAATAAAAAGGTTGTATATTATTTCTACAAGGAAGAGGGGATCTGGATGACGGAAGTTTTGAGAGATATCGGTGTAATTGCCCGTGCTTTGGATTCAATCGCCAATATTGAATTCAAAGAATTTGATTTGACAAGAGGACAGTATTTATATTTGGTGCGAATTTTTGAAGATCCGGGAATCATTCAAGATAAATTGGCGGAACGGATCAAAGTAGACCGGACCACCACTGCCCGAGCGATTCAAAAATTGGAGAAAAATGGCTTTATCGAAAAGCGGGAAGACGAAAAAAACCGTAAAATCAAACGACTTTTTCCCACCGCTAAAGGCAAAGCGACTGCTCCGCTGATTCTTAAAGAAAACGCCTATTCCAATCAACGGGCTTTGTCTGGGCTGACTCCTGAAGAGGTGGCAAATTTTGCCGCAACTTTGGAAAAGGTCAGAAAAAATATTGATACCGATTGGAACGAGGTAAAAAAAGGGTATAAACGAGTGTATTGAAAAGAGGCAAAAGAATGACGACACAACTAAAAAAATGTACATTAGAGGATTTAGCGACTCTGCAACAACTTAGTATCGAAACTTTCACAGATACGTTTGGCGCATATAATACTGCCAAAGATCTACAAGATTATCTAGAGCAAGCCTACGATTCGGCAAAACTCACAGAAGAATTGCAACAGATGGATTCAGAATTTTATTTTCTTTTTTTTGAGGAACAGTTGGCGGGGTATTTAAAAATAAACACAGGAACAGCCCAAACAGAATCGATTGCCGCGAATGCTTTGGAAGTAGAACGGATTTATATTCGCACGTCTTTTAAAAGGCAGGGATTAGGACGTTATTTGCTGAAACAGGCGATTCAGTTGGCAAAGAGCAAAGGCAATCAGACAGTTTGGCTTGGGGTGTGGGAGCACAATGAAGCAGCAAAGGCTTTTTATCAGGTAATGGGCTTTGCCAAAGTTGGTGCTCATTCCTTTTATATGGGTGATGACAAACAGACAGATTGGATTATGATAAAAAATATCGAGGAGGAATCCCTATGAAAGTTAGTGTAGAACCAGAATTTTGGACACTTTTTCCCGATGCACAAGTCAACGTCCTGCATCTTAAAGGAGTAAAAAATCAGCCAGAAAATCACGCATATTTTGAAGAACTATTGAAAAACGGTGCCAAAGAAGCGCAACATTTTTTGACAGAAGAAACCTTCAGCCAAAATCCTGTTGTTGCACAATGGCGGCAAGCATTCAGTCAATTTAAAACAAAAAAAGGCGCCCGTTCCTCCATCGAAGCTCTCTTGAAGCGGGTCAACCAAGGACATGAATTTTCACCAATCAATCCGCTGGTGGATATTTACAACAGTATTTCTTTGAAATATGCCGTACCTTGTGGCGGGGAAGATCTGAAAAAAATCGCCGGTGACCTGCATTTAGGTAAAGCCATCGGTGGGGAAACTTTTTTGCCTTTAGGAGCAGAAGTGGATGCGCCGGCGTTGCCAGAAGAAATTATTTATTACGATGAAAAAGGCGCGGTATGCCGCTGTTTGAATTGGCGGGAAGCCCAACGAACCATGTTGACGGACGACACGACTGAAGCATTGTTGGTCATTGAAGCCATCAACGAAGAACAAGCACAGCGGGCAAATCAAGCAATGGATGAAATGCAGCGGTTGATGGAAAACTATTTCGGCGTTTCCGGGAGCTCACAAAAACTGACTGCTGATGCACCGGTTTTTGCAATTGAAGAAAAATAAAATCGGTTAAGCTTGTTTTAAGTTGCACCGGTTATAGTCTATTCAACCCAATAACCCAAACTTTTTTCATTTCTTCCCTTTAGAGCAGTCGGTCTAACCAGCCGGCTGTTTTTGTGTGGGCTTTTTTAAAAATGGTGTAGAAAAAAGAAATTATGCTACAATAAGTTCAATAGTATTAGAAAAGAGGAAGAAAAATGGCGTTACAAACTAAGCGAATGATTTTACGACCATGGACGACTGCGGATGGAGACAAATTATTTGAACTAGCATCAGATAATCGCGTGGGTCCGATGGCAGGCTGGCCGCCTCATATAAGCGTGGAAAATAGTCGGGAGATTATTGAAACAGTGTTATCTGATCCGCTGACCTTTGCTCTTGCCTTGAAGGAAGCACCGGAAGAAGTAATCGGAAGTATTGGTATTATGATGAATAAGGAACAAGCACGGCAGCCTTTTATGGCTTCTTCAGATGCAGAAATTGGTTACTGGCTGGGGGTTCCCTTTTGGGGGAAAGGGCTGATGCCGGAAGCAATGACAGAAATTCTGCGCTATGGCTTTGAAGAATTGACAATTCCTGTGATGTGGTGCGGTTATTATGAAGGCAATGAAAAATCAAAACGAGTGCAGGAAAAGGCTGGTTTTACATACGCCCACACGGTTTTTGATATTCCGGTGCCTTTGTTGGCGACCACCCGTACAGAACATTTTACACGTTTGACTCGGGAAGATTGGAAAAAAGACCGACAAAAATAAAAATTATGCTCATAGCATTAAGCTTGTTTTAAGTTGCACCAGTTATAGTCTATTCAACCCAATAACCCAAACTTTTTTTCATTTCTTCCCTTTAGAGCAGTCGGTCTAACCAGCCGGCTGTTTTTGTGTGGAAAATTATTCTTTGGTATTTTTATTGAATTGTTTTTTTACAGCTAAAAAGGTTCTAGCAAAAATATAAAGCAGACTTGTAAAAACTAAAAGAAAATAGCTATACCAAGAAGGAGAGAAAGTAGGGATAATATTCGCGAAAAGTCCCGATTTTTCAGCATCCATCAAGAAACGATGAAACAAAAAATTTGCACAACCTATGCCGATACTAAAGAAAAATACTGTGGCATAAACAGCCTGCAATCCGAATTCAATACCGATTCTGGGAATGCTTTGACCAAGAAGATACATCGTAAAAAATTCTTCCTTTTCCATGATTGCTAATTGTAGAAAGGTTCGTCGCAAATAACCTACAGTCGCAAACAATAAAGCTGCAGCGAGTATAAACGCCATTCCTTTAAAAATAGTGGATGCCAACAAGGGTGCTGTTTGGGCGAAGCCTATTTCTGATTGTAAATCTGTTACCATCACCCCATGCCAATGGTTTAGAAACAAACTGGCGTTAACAGCAAGAAAGGAAAAAAAAGTTAATAAAGTTGTTAGTATTCCAATACTGACTATCCCTTTTGTTCGTAAAAGACTTTTTGCAGCTTGACCGAACAAATAACATACACTAAGCAAGAAATCACCCGTCTCCCAACTTTTATTAAAAAATCGTGCATTCGTTCTAATCTGATTTATCTGTGATAGATTAATTACTTGAAGTATAGCATGGGAAGAAGACCTAGAAAATAGGAAATAAACGGATTGTAATCGTTTTTTAGGGTGGTATGATTATTTTATCAGATAAAAAATTAGTAGAGTAAATGGGAAAACTTACTGAAAATTTTAATTATGAATGGGTGAGATAAAGTGTGAGATTGTATTTTTTGTACCGCAATAATTTCGGTAATTTTAGAGAATGAAACTTGTATTGTGTTTTATGATAAGAAGCCTGTTTCTTTAGGGCATCTATTAATCATCCCTAAAGTGCATAGGATAAATTTTTTTCAACTGTCTCCACAAGAGCGAAAAAATATGAGCGAATTGTTGTTAGAAGCAAAAAAAGTGTTAGATTTCCAATATTCTCCACAAGGATATAATATTGGATTGAATTGTGGAGGAGTCGCTGGACAGACGATTTTTCATTGTCACCTGATTCCTAGATAGAAGGATGATACAGAGAATCCTGCTGGTGGGGTACGAGGTGTCATTCCAGAGAAAATGAATTATCACAGATTAGATTTTCGAAGAAACAATAATTGATTCACAACCCTCTTTGGGGAAATTAAGTTACTTTCCGTTTATCACTCTCGCTTTTTGCGGGAGTTTTTTTGTGCAAATTTTTTGAAAACTTGACAGCCATCAATTTCTTTCCACTTCTTTGGACGTACACTAGGTACATCAAATGAGTGATGGAGGAGTAAAAAATGAAATTTCAAAAATGGATTCAAGACCACAGTAACCATATTACATGGATTACCGCTGCGTTGATTGTCGTAGGTTTTGTTGGAAAATTTGCCGGGGTGATGCTACTGTATAAACTTGCATTGGCATTGGCATCAATTATCGCTGTCATCCCAATTGCAATTCACGCCTTTCAAGCGTTGAAGGCAAAAGTTATCAGTATTGAACTGTTGGTAACCATCGCGGTAGTCGGGGCGTTTATTATCGGAGAATACAATGAATCAGCCATCGTTACTTTCTTATTCTTGTTCGGGAATTTTTTGGAACAAAAAACTTTGTCAAAAACCCGTGAATCAATCAAATCGTTGACTGAAATGGCACCAACGACTGCTTTGATTGTGCAAGCGGATGGTACGACAGAAGAAGTTGAGATCGATGATGTAGAAGAAGGAGACATCGTTCTGGTCAAGACCGGCGGTGCGATTCCTGTTGATGGGGTCGTTGTTGAAGGAAAAGGGTACGCGGATGAAGCGGCCGTAACCGGTGAATCAAAAGAAGTGACGAAACAATTATCTGATGAAGTTTTTTCAGGAACTATTTTAAGTGACGGCTTTTTGAAAATCAAAGCCACTAAAGTTGGGGACGATACTACTTTTGCAAAAATCATCGAATTGGTAGAAGATGCTCAAGATACAAAATCTCATGCAGAAAAATTTATTGATCGTTTTTCACAATTTTACACGCCTGCAGTCCTACTGATTGCTTTAGCTGTCTTTCTTTTCACCCGTGATTTTAAATTAGCCATCACAGTCTTAGTATTAGGCTGCCCAGGTGCATTGGTTATCGGCGCACCAGTCTCCAACGTTGCCGGGATCGGTAATGGCGCAAAACGCGGTATTTTGGTCAAGGGTGGGGAAGCCATGGATACTTTCTCAAAAATCGATACGTTTGTCTTTGATAAAACAGGAACATTGACAAAAGGAACGACTTCCGTTTCGGCAATCAAAAGCTATGGCTCAGAGGAACAAAAATTTATTGGCTTAACTGCCAAAATTGAAACTCTTTCGGATCATCCTTTAGGTCGGGCCATCATGAGCTACGCCGACGACAAGAAAATTGCGTATCATGACTTGTCGATCAGCGACAACCAAACCATTAAAGGACAAGGGATCACCGCAAAAATCGACGGTCATACCGTTTGTGCCGGAAATGCTAAATTAATGGAAACCCACCATGTCTCATTGACCAGCCAACAACAAAAAGATTTGGTTGCTTTGCAACAAACCGGCAGCTCAATCGTAATCGTAGCCATCGACAGCAAGATTCAATTGATTATTGGTATCTCTGATATCGTTCGTCCAGAAGTTGCGGAAGAATTAGCCAACCTTAAAGCAGCTGGTGCCAAACATTTGGTTATGCTGACGGGTGACAATCAAGTTACCGCCGAATATGTCGCAAATAAATTAGGTATTGATGAAGTTCATGCTGAATTACTGCCAGATCAAAAGGTTGGATTCGTTAAACAATTCCAAAAAGAAGGTCGTCGGGTTGCTTTTGTCGGTGACGGTATCAATGATTCGCCTTCATTGGCAACTGCCGATATCGGAATTGCTATGGGCAGCGGAACAGATGTTGCTATTGAAACCTCCGATGTTGTCTTGATGCAATCAAGTTTTTCTGCATTGGTTCATGCCTACAAATTATCGAAGAAAACCGTATTGAACACACGGGAAAATGTGATCATTGCTATCAGCGTAGTTGCCTTCTTACTGATTGGACTAATGGCTGGCTTCATCTATATGGCAAGCGGAATGTTTGTCCACGAAGCAAGTATTTTAGTGGTTATCTTCAATGCTATGCGATTGATCAACTACAACAAAAAAGCCGTCCCACAATTAGTGGAAAAGACAGCGTAGAATTGGGTTAATAGGAAAGGAAAGATGGATGCAAAATTTTGCATCCATCTTTCCTTTTTTATGTTTCATGTGAAACATTTTGAGGAAACCCTCCTTCTTGCGTGAAATTTCACATAGCGGGTGTTTTTTCTGCTATAATGCGGATAAATCGTTACTTGTGGAGGCGCAGTCGTGGCAGATTATCAGATGGAAAAGACATTAGGCAAATGTTTTCGGACAACGACAGGAACGTATACCGGTATCGTTCGAGTGTACGGCAGCTGGTATGATTACAAGGTAGTCGCTGGAATTCCGGATGTAGGAGTGATGTTGGAAGTCGTCGCATATGACGCAAATCAATTGTTGGTACAGGTGAACAACTATCTTATGGAAAGTGATGTGAATTACATTGGCAATTTTTAGTATTATTATCTTGATTTTAGTTATTATCTTAGTCGTTTTTTTGGCTTCACAGATGGTAGTCATCGTGGAACAGGGAGAAGTCAAAGTTGTCGAAAGTTTTGGGAAATACGTGAAATCTTTGGAACCGGGATTGCATTTTTTGATTCCGGTTTTATACAACGTCAAAAGACGGGTTTCTTTGAAACAGATTCCGATTCAAATCGATCCGCAAAGTGTTATTACTAAGGATAATGTTATCGTTGAAATCGACGAAGCAATTAAATACCATGTAACCGATGTGCGGGCATTTGTTTATGATAACCAAAATTCTGTACTCTCAATGATTCAAGATTGTCAGTCTAATCTGCGGGGCATTATCGGGAAGATGGATTTGAATGAAGTGCTGAATGGTACGGAAGAAATCAACGTGGCACTGTACGAAAGTGTTCGGGATATTACGGCGGGTTATGGGCTGTCAATTGATCGGATTAACATTGGGGAAATTTCCGTTTCTGATGAAATCGTTAATTCTATGAATAAATTGATTACCGCCAGTCGGGATAAAGAATCACAAATCACGATTTCTGAAGGCCGCAAGCAATCAGTCATTTTGGAATCAGAAGCCAAAGCCTCTGAAATGGAGATCGATGCTGCTGCTCGGTCGAAGCAAACCAAAATCGATGCCACTGCACGGGCAGAACGTATTCATATTGATGCGCAAGCAGAAGCGGAACGTATCCGTATCGTCACAGAAGCAGAAAAACAACGGATCAAAGAAATCAATCAGGCTATCCAAGACAGTCAACTCAACGATCAAATGCTGGCTTATCTTGGAATTGAAGCTTTTAAACATGTGGTAGAAAACAATGGCAACACGGTGATTTTACCGACTAATATGACAGAGCTGGGAAATGTGCCTGCGTTAAAACAAATTTGGAATGCTGCAGATAGTAATAAATAATAAGTAACAGATGACGTATCTTTTTCTTGAAGATACGTTTTTTGTTGCATTTTTTTCAAAAACTGGCTATTATCACCTTTGTAGAAAAAACGAGGAGATAAATTATTTTAGGGGGGTGGTCATGTGATACGTTTCGTATCCTCTGCACCAAAAAGTGTCGCCTGGTAGTGTGATACTTTGGTGCATTTCTTCAAAGTATCACTGGTTTGAAGAAAGGAAAAACAATGCAACCAACAATAAAACCCAATGATTATTTTGCCGTCCAAAAACAAGTCGATCATCTGATCAATACCTATCAATCCGTTAACGATCCGAAGACGGTACAAACGATGCAGGCATTGACGATCGAAAAGATCCAACAAATTCTTGGAGAAACATCAGAAATTTTTAGGAAACTCTCGCCATTTATTTTAGACACGACCTTGACGAAAGTTCGGGCAGAACGCTTTTTTGAGGAAATAAAGGAACATGTGATTCCTTTTGCCCCACCTTCCAACAAGCAAGTGGAAAAAGTATTTCGCAAAACCAAGAAACTAAAAATCCCTGACTGGGAGAGCATGGATCTGCGGGAAAATTCATACATTGGTTGGAATGATCCTGGCAGTCAAAAGAAATTCATCCTACTTTATCAAGAGGAGCAGTTGACCGGTGTTTCTGGTCATTTGTCGCCGAATCATTTGAAAAATATTTGCAGCATTTGCAACCACACCGCGACGGTGGCGCTATTTTTAGCAACCACCAAAGAAAGCGGCGACGGCACCTATACGAAAAAAGGCAACTATATTTGTGTCGACAGCCAAGCATGTAATCAGCAGTTGTATGATTTGCAAGCGTTAGAACAATTTGTTCAGCGGGTGAAGAGAAAATAAAGATAGCTGGATGTGGGTAAACTCAACCCATATCCAGCTTTTTTCGATTGGATGGATTTCGTTCAATTTCCGTCAATAAAATTGAGTTGTTCTCAAGAACAGTCGTTAAATTTTCCCACAAACCATTGCAGAAACAGCCCATTTGCGTTAAAGTAGAGGAAGTCGTGAAACAAATATTTGTTTCACAAAAAAGAGAGGAAAACGAGATGTTACCTGAAGAATTTCAGCAACAATTGCTGCAGCAGCAGATCATTTTAAGCGACAAGCAAATGGCGCAGTTTCACCGCTACTTTGAGCTGTTAGTCGAATGGAACGAAAAAATGAATCTTACCGCTATCACGGAGCAAAAAGAAGTCTATCTCAAACATTTTTACGATTCCTTGACGTTGGCGCTGACGGCGGATTTCACGAAAGAAGTCGCCTTGTGCGATGTGGGTGCCGGAGCAGGGTTTCCAAGTATTCCTTTGAAAATCGTTTTTCCGCAACTATCGGTTACGATCGTAGATTCCCTGAACAAGCGGATCACCTTTTTAACCCATTTGGTACAGGAATTAGGCTTAGAAAATGTTCATCTGTATCATGATCGGGGAGAAACATTCGGTCAAAACAAGCAGTTTCGCGAAACTTTTGACTACGTGACGGCCCGTGCAGTGGCTCGTTTGAATGTATTGGCAGAATTATGTCTGCCCTTGGTGAAGAAAAACGGCACCTTTTTTGCCCTGAAAGCCGCAAAAAGCGACGAAGAATTAACTGAAGCCAAACCGGCGATTGCGCTGCTTGGCGGCAAGTTTATCGAGGAACGGGCGATTCCGCTGCCGATTACCGGTGACGAGCGCCATATCATTGTGATCGAAAAGAAAAAAGAAACACCTAAAAAATATCCCCGCAAACCGGGGCTGCCCAATAAACAACCAATCAAATAATGCCGTAAAAATTTTTCCGGCAAGACCAGAAGATGAGAGTGTTTTTCTGATCCATTTGACCAACTAATAGGAGGAAACTTGATGGGAAGAATTATTTCTGTCGCAAATCAAAAAGGCGGGGTCGGTAAAACGACGACTACCGTGAATCTTGGCGCTTGTCTGGCTTATGCCGGCAAAAAAATCCTGCTTGTGGATATCGATGCGCAAGGCAATGCAACAAGCGGTGTGGGTATTCGTAAACCAGATGTCGTGAAAGACGTGTATGATGTGTTGGTTAACGAAGAACCAATCAAGCATGCGATTTTACCAAGTTCTCGCGAAAATTTAGACATCGTACCGGCAACGATCCAATTAGCCGGTGCCGAAATTGAATTGACTTCCATGATGGCGCGGGAATCACGGTTAAAAACAGCATTGGAAGAAGTCAGAGACGAATATGATTTTGTATTTATCGATTGCCCGCCTTCATTGGGACATTTGACAATCAATGCGTTTACAGCCAGTGATTCGATTTTGATTCCTGTTCAATGCGAATATTATGCGCTGGAAGGTTTGAGCCAATTACTGAATACGGTGCGTTTAGTGCAAAAACATTTTAACCCAACGTTGAAAATCGAAGGGGTTTTATTGACGATGTATGATGCCCGCACGAATTTAGGAGCAGAGGTAGTGGAGGAAGTTCGCCGCTATTTCCAAGAAAAAGTTTATGACACAATCATCCCAAGAAATGTCCGTTTGTCAGAAGCGCCAAGTCATGGGTTGTCGATTGTTGATTATGATTTGCGGTCAAAAGGTGCTGAAGTGTATCAAGCTCTAGCAAAGGAAGTGTTAGCTCGTGAAAAATAAAGGCAAGGGCTTAGGTCGCGGCATCGATGCATTGTTTCAGGATTTTGCCAACTTGGAAGATGTGGATGTCAAAAAAGAAGCAGTCGTTGAGATTCCGCTGAATGAATTGCGTCCCAACCCCTATCAACCACGAAAAACATTTGACGAAGCCTCGTTACAGGAATTAGCAGCGTCCATTGCCCAATCTGGGGTTTTTCAGCCAATCATCGTGCGCAAATCAGCAGTGAAGGGCTATGAAATCATCGCAGGTGAACGTCGTTTCCGGGCGTCAAAATTGGCGGTCAAAGAAACGATTCCGGCAATTATTCGTGAGTTTGACGAAGAAGCGATGATGCAAGTCGCTGTTTTAGAAAATTTGCAGCGGGAAGATTTGAATCCTTTGGAAGAAGCTGAGGCTTACGATATGTTGATGAAAAATCTCAAGCTGACCCAAGCAGAAGTAGCCGAACGTTTAGGGAAAAGTCGCCCTTACATCGCCAATTATCTGCGACTGTTGACTTTGCCGAAGCTGGTCAAGGAAATGGTTCAAGATGAACGACTATCGATGGGACAAGCCCGTACCCTGTTAGGTTTGAAGAAAAAAGATCAAATCCTGAAGCTTGCCAATCGTTGTGTGAAGGAAAACCTGACTGTCCGTCAACTAGAACAGCTAGTGGGACAAATGAACGAAGCCAAAGAAGAAAAGAAAACGCCGCGAATCGCCAAAGTCAAACCTTATTATTTACGGGAAAGCGAAGACCGTTTGATGGATAAATTCGGTACAAGTGTCGAAATCCAAGAAAAAGACGGCAAAGGAAAGATCGAGATCGAATACCTTTCGCAAAATGACCTGACCCGCATCCTGGATATTTTGGATATCCACTTTGACGAAGCCTGATAGTGTGACTATGAACAAGAATGTCAGTTCCACTTTTATCAAGTAATCTAGTGGAATGATATGCGTCGTGAAATCGGAAGAAATTTCAGAAAAAATTTCTACCTTACTATGAACAAGAAGGTGTTTTAATGTATGATTTAGGTGATATTGTAGAAATGAAAAAACCCCATGCTTGCCAAGCCAATCGCTGGGAAATCATCCGCATGGGGGCAGACATTAAAATAAAATGTACCAATTGCGGCCACATCGTAATGTTGACCCGTCGCGATTTTGAAAAGAAAATGAAAAAAATTCTAGAAAAGAAAGTGTGAAGGAAATCATGGCATTAACCGCCGGAATCGTTGGCTTGCCTAACGTTGGAAAATCAACTTTATTTAACGCAATCACAAAAGCAGGAGCAGAAGCAGCAAATTATCCTTTTGCAACGATCGATCCCAATGTGGGAATGGTAGAAGTACCGGACTGGCGCTTGCAACGCCTGACTGAGCTGGTGCATCCGAAAAAAACAGTTCCTACAACCTTTGAATTTACTGATATTGCGGGAATCGTCAAAGGTGCCAGCAAAGGGGAAGGCTTGGGAAACAAATTCCTTAGTCATATCCGCCAAGTGGATGCGATTTGTCACGTGGTTCGCTGTTTTGATGATGAGAACATCACTCACGTAGAAGGACGTGTCGATCCCTTAGACGACATTGACACCATCAATTTGGAGTTGATTTTGGCTGATTTAGAATCCATCACCAAACGTTACGATCGCGTAGCAAAAGTTGCGAAAACCAAAGACAAAGAAGCCGTTGCCGAATTGGCTGTTTTGGAAAAAATCAAAGTTGCATTAGAAGCCGGAAAATCCGCCCGCAGTGTGGAATTTACTGATGAGCAACAAAAAATCGTTAAAGGGCTATTCCTATTGACCAGCAAACCCGTCCTTTACGTGGCAAACGTGGCAGAAGACGAAGTAGCTGATGCCGACAACAACCATTATGTACAGGAAGTCCGCAATTTTGCTGCAACTGAAAATGCAGAAGTCATCGCTGTTTGCGCCCGTGCAGAAGAAGAAATCGCTGAATTGGATGATGAAGACAAAGCTGATTTTCTTGAAGCGATGGGCATCGAAGAATCCGGGTTGGATCAATTGATTCGGGCAGCCTACGATTTATTGGGCTTGGCAACCTATTTTACTGCCGGAGAACAAGAAGTTCGGGCTTGGACCTTCCGCAAAGGAATGAAGGCACCACAAGCTGCCGGTATTATCCATACCGATTTTGAACGGGGCTTTATCCGAGCTGAAACGGTTTCCTTTGAAGATCTTGACAAATATGGCACAATGCACGCCGCCAAAGAAGCAGGACGGGTCCGTTTAGAAGGAAAAGACTACGAAGTGCAAGACGGAGATGTCATGTTGTTTCGTTTTAATGTCTAAAAACACTATCATACGAGAAAATGGTATGGTAAAATTGCCTCTGGAAATGTCAAGAGCGAAGGGAGAATAACAAATGGAGCCAGAAACTCTGCGCACATATGTTTCAGAAAATCGTGAATTAGAAAAAGAACTAACAAAACGTAACCAACAATACATCTTTGATTTGAAAAAATCTTTGGATGCCGCCAATCTTTCTGAAGAAGAAAAAACGATTGCGCTGCATGAAATGCTGCCGGTTTTAGTAAAAGAACAAAAAGGGGGCAAAACTGCCCGCCAATTGTTCGGTACTGTCTCTGAACGAACCGAAGCTATTCTAAGTGCACCTGCCGAAAAAGAGGAATCTTCTCCGGTTTTGATGTGGCTGGATAATACCCTGTTATTATTGGGACTTTTCTCCGTCATGATCGGTCTGATGTCCTTTATCGCCAAAGGTCAAGGTCAATCTTACGGAATGCTGGCACTCTTGCTTGCCGCTATGGTCGGTGGTTGGGTCTTCTACCTGATGTACAAATACATCTATCAGTATGAACGCAAAGGTGCTGACAAGAGCCAACGACCAAAATTATGGAAGACCATCTTATTGCTGGTACCATCCTTCTTATTATGGATTATTGTTTTCAGCAGTTCGCCTTTGTTGCCAAAAGCCATCAATCCGGTTCTCGATCCAATCATTACAATCGTCATCGGTGCCGCAGCCTTTGGTTTGCGTTACTATTTAAAGAAAAAATACCACATCGTTGGCAGCCTATCCGTGCCAAGAAACTAACGTCGAAAATTTTCGACGTTTTTTTGATAGGTGAAAGAACCTCACGAATCCGTTTTGAAAAGAAAATCAATGGAGAGGTGGGTTCTTTCCTTTTTTTGCGTATAATAGAACCAAAGGATGGGATGAATTGGAATTAACAACATTATTAAAAGAAAAATTCGGCTATGATGCCTTTCGTCCGGGACAAACAGCAATCATCGATCAAATTTTACATCATCAAAACGTGTTGGGCATTATGCCAACAGGTGGCGGAAAATCGGTTTGCTATCAATTGCCGGCACTGGTTTTAGAGGGCTTGACCTTGGTTATTTCCCCCTTGATTTCTTTAATGAAGGATCAAGTGGATGCATTGAACGATATGGGAATTCCGGCAGCGTTTATCAACAGCACCTTGAGTGTACCGGAAATGAATGAACGGCTGCGTTTAGCCGTGGACGGCAAGATCAAATTGCTGTATGTCGCCCCGGAACGATTGGAATCTTATGAATTTCAACAACTGCTGCGGCATGTGCCGATTGAATTGCTAGCGGTAGATGAAGCCCATTGTATTTCACAGTGGGGGCATGATTTTCGCCCCAGTTATTTGAAATTGGCGGAAACGATTCAGCAGTTTGATCAGCGCCCGGTGGTAGTAGCACTGACGGCCACGGCGACTCCGCAAGTTGCGGAAGATATTTTGCAACGATTGCAGATTCCCCCAGAAAATAAAGTGATGACCGGCTTTGCCCGAGAAAATCTGGCTTTTCAAGTGATTAAGGAACAAAAAGATACCTATCTGCTGGAATATCTGCGGGTGAATCGGGAGCAAGCCGGCATTATCTATGCCAGCACCCGGAAAGAAGTCGAACGACTGTATCACTTATTAAAAAGCAAAAAAATTGCGGTTGGCAAATACCATGGCGGCATGAACGAGCAAGAACGTTCTCAAAACCAAGAAGATTTTCTTTTTGATCGTATTCAGGTCATGGTGGCCACCAATGCTTTTGGGATGGGAATCAATAAGAGCAATGTCCGGTTTGTGATTCATGCGCAGGTTCCCGGTAATTTGGAATCATATTATCAGGAGGCGGGGCGTGCCGGTCGAGATGGCTTGCCCAGTGAAGCAATCTTATTGTTTGCTCCTCATGATTTGCAGATTCAGCAATTCTTTATTGATCAGTCGGAAATGGCGATTGATTACAAACAAAACGAATATTTAAAATTGCGGGAAATGAGCCAGTACGCCCATTCGCAAATCTGCCTGCAACGTTATATCCTGCGCTATTTTGGCGAGGACGGTCCCGATTGCGGCCGTTGTAGCAATTGTTTGGATGAGCGGGAAGTAACAGATATCACCATTGAAGCACAAAAAGTTCTGTCTTGTGTCAAACGGATGGGGGAGCGTTTTGGGAAATCTCTTGTAGGGAAAGTATTGACCGGCTCAAAGGATCAAAAAATCAGCCAGTGGCATTTTGAAAGACTGCCCACATATGGTTTGATGAAGGACTGGAGTCAAAAAGAAGTGGTTCAACTGATTGATTATTTGACTGCTGCCGGTTTTTTAACACCAACGGAAGGACAGTTTCCCATGTTGAAGGTCTCTGCAACCGGTGTCGAAGTCCTGCTGGGCAAACAGAAAGTTACTCGCAAACAAACGACGGTCAAAACGATTGTGGAAAATACAGAATTGTTCGAACAACTGCGACGGTTGCGAACCGAATTGGCGCAGGCACAAAATCTGCCACCATACGTGATTTTTTCTGATAAAACGTTGCAGGAGCTGGCAGAAAAACAACCCCAAACAACATTGGATTTTTTGCAGATCAAAGGGGTCGGTCAAAACAAACTGGAAAAATATGGCACCGCCTTTCTGGAAATCTTAAAAGACAGCGGCAATTCTTAATAAATCCTACTTTTTTTGCCAATAAAATGAGAATTTATTTTGATTGTTTGACTTGTCTGATTTTTTCTGTTAATTTCATAAATAAAATTAAATTTGAGGAGTGGTACGGAAATGTCCAACTGGGAAACAAAATTCGCGAAAAAAGGTTTAACTTTTGATGATGTCTTGCTGATTCCGTCAGAAAGTCATGTTTTGCCAAACGAGGTAAGTATGCAAGTGCAGTTAGCCAAAAATATTCGATTGAATATCCCAATCATCAGCGCCAGTATGGATACCGTAACGGACAGTAAAATGGCGATTGCCATGGCTCGTCAAGGTGGGCTGGGTGTCATCCATAAAAATATGAGCATCGCTGCGCAAGCTGACGAAGTGCGAAAAGTGAAACGTTCGGAAAGCGGCGTAATCATTGATCCTTTCTTTTTGACGCCGGAACATTTGGTGGCGGATGCGGAGCACTTGATGGCAAAATACCGAATCAGCGGGGTGCCAATCGTTGAAACGATGGAAAACCGCAAATTAGTCGGAATCATCACCAACCGTGACATGCGTTTCGTGACGGATTATCGAATTCCTATCGCAGAAGTCATGACCAAAGATGAATTAGTAACGGCGCCTGTTGGTACAAAATTAGCGGATGCGGAAAATATTTTACAGAAACATAAAATCGAAAAATTGCCAATCGTGGATGAAAATAATCGCTTAAGCGGCTTGATTACCATCAAAGATATTGAAAAAGTCATCGAATTTCCTAATGCGGCCAAAGATGAACATGGTCGTTTGTTAGTAGCGGCGGCAGTTGGCGTAACCAGTGACACCTTTGAACGGGCGCAAGCCTTGCTGGATGCTGGAGCAGATGCCATCGTGATCGATACAGCTCACGGTCACAGTGCCGGAGTGATTCGTAAAATCAAAGAAATTCGCGAAACCTTCCCACAAGCAACGTTGATCGCTGGAAATGTGGCGACAGCAGAAGCAACCAAAGCCCTTTATGATGTCGGTGTCGATGTTGTAAAAGTGGGAATCGGACCTGGGTCAATTTGTACGACACGGGTAGTAGCCGGTGTGGGTGTTCCCCAATTAACTGCGATTTATGACGCAGCTTCTGTGGCCCGTCAATATGGCAAATCAATCATCGCAGACGGCGGAATCAAGTATTCTGGTGATATTGTCAAAGCTTTGGCAGCCGGTGGACATGCAGTTATGTTAGGCAGTATGTTGGCAGGAACAGACGAATCCCCTGGTGAATTTGAAATCTATCAAGGTCGTCGTTTTAAAACATACCGAGGAATGGGTTCGTTAGGCGCAATGGAAAAAGGCTCCAGCGACCGTTATTTCCAAGGAGGCGTTAACGAAGCCAATAAATTGGTCCCAGAAGGAATTGAAGGACGAGTTGCCTATAAAGGTAGTGTCTCAGACATCATTTTCCAAATGACCGGTGGGTTGAAATCCGGTATGGGTTATGTGGGTGCAGCCAATTTGGAACAATTGCGGGAAAATGCACAATTTATCCAAATGAGCGGTAACGGCTTGAAGGAATCCCATCCTCATGACGTACAAATCACCAAAGAAGCACCAAACTATTCCGTTGAATCTTAAAAACTGAGAATCTAACAACCCCCCCGCAGCAGTTGCTGTGGGGGGTTTTTGATGGTACAAATCAATTTTCGATAAAAAGGAAAGAAGTTTCCGTCTAATTATTCAGCGACAGACTCCGATACGGCTTCGCTTTTTTCTTTGGTGCTGACGGTTTTTTTATAAAAAATAGCATATAAAACCGTGCAAAGAATTGGAATGATCGCTGAAAATAGATACAATCCGGAAAATGATAGGAAGCTGCGTAATTCACCCATAAGGTAAGGACCAACACCTAAGCCCAGATCCAAACCGATGAAATACGTGGAAAGAGCGATCCCAATCCGATGGCTGTTGACCTTTTTCAAACAAATCGCTTGTCCATTTGACATGAAAGTACCGTAACCTAAACCGATAAAGGCACCAGCCAGCAGTAGCATCCAGCTAGCAGAAGTAAAGCTCAACACGATCAACCCTAAAGATAAAAAGAGATAGCTGGGATACATGACATAATTTTCTCCCTTGGCATCAAAAATTCTGCCGGACAATGGTCTGGTAAAGGTAATGACTGTAGCATAGACCACGAAGAAGAAGGAGCTGGCTGTTACTAAATGGATGACTTGTGCGTAGGAAGAAAGAAAAGCCAACACACTTGAATAAGCCAAGCCAATCAAAAAGGCGATAAAGGAAATAAACAAGACCTTGTATTCGATAAAGCTGTCTAAAGACCATTTATTCAATAATGCCCGATGTTCTTCAGATAAGGTAATATTTTTTACCGGCATCATGAAACAACCAATGGTGGTAAATAAGATCAAAAGAACGGAGAAAAGAATAATGAAATAAAAATTGGTGGTATTCAGCAAAACCATACCAAGGAAAGGTCCGATGGCTGCTGCTAAACTGGTACTTAATCCGTAATAGTTGATGCCTTCGCCGTTTTTGGATTCTGGGATATAGGCGGTAACAATCGCATTCGTTGCAGTGGATACCGTTCCATAAGCAAATCCGTTTAAGAAACGTACCAGATACAAAATAGCAATGGTTGGCATATAAAAATAAGCAAGGGTGGTCAGCAGGTAAAATACCGCACCAAAACGCAAGACGGCTTTACGACCGAATAATTCCAGTTTCTTCCCAACATAAAGCCGGGCAAGCAATGTGCCGATAATGTAAATCCCAGAAGCAAGTCCGGCTTGTCCGGGGGTAGCTCCAAGATGATCTTGTGCGATAACGGCGATGATGACCATCAAAAGATAATAAACCAAAAAGACGATAAAATTGATAACAGTGATACTAATAAATCCTTTATTAAATAATTTTTCTTCCATTACGGATCATTCACTCCAATAAGTTTTAGTTTCTTGTTAAAAGGCTGGGTGCAGACGCATATCAAAATCGACCGTTGCAGTTTCTTCCTGACAAACGTTTTTCAGTTGTTGGATTTTTTGTTCCACATCGGCATAGTTTGAAGGGTAGCGATCCACCAGCTGACGAATAAACAAATCCCGAGTTTCCATGAAGCGTGCCAAGATTTCTCGCTGTTCTTTCTCCTCTGTTAGGGGTTGTGTTCGCAAAAGCAAATATTCTTGGTAGGCATCGTTGAGGAAAACCAACGCAGCTTCCCGGTCAAAACGTGCCCGGTAGGCAGCTTCTAGCCGGTCAATTAATAATTCTGTCCATTGTTCCATAGTAAAAACCTCTTTTCTTTTTTCTTTACGAGTGTCACTATACCAAGACAGAAACCAAAAAAAATGCGACTTTGCTGTTTTTTTTCGGTAATGACAAAAGGAAGAAACCTAAATCAACAACATTTGTTACTATTTTTTGTAAATTTTCAGAAATAATTATTAGTGTATCTTATGAGTACATCTGTTATTATAGGTTGAGAAAAAGTTGTTTATTAGAAAAAGGGAGTGCACCAAAAAATGGATAGTAAGGTCTTAAGTGACTATCTGAATGAACACTCATTTCCGATCATTGTGAAGGAAAAGAAGAAATATCTGATTTATGAAGGATTACAGGACAAGCATGTCTATATTTTGAAGAGCGGGGTAATCAAGACCAGCGTGATCTCAAAGGATGGACGGGAATTCAACATTGAATACATCAACGGCCTTGAAATCGTCTCCTTGTTAAAAGACGAGTATTCCCAATTTATCGATGCCCCCTTCAATATTCGGGTGGAATCAGAAAAAGCCGAGCTTTATCGCATCGACCGGGTGGAATTTTGGAAACACATCAACAGTAATCTGGAGCTGCAAAATTACGTTAAAGATTATTACCGGCTACGTTTGCTCCATTCTATGAAAAAAATGCAGCAGATGCTGATGAACGGCAAATTTGGGGCAGTCTGCGCACAGATCTATGAACTCTACGATATGTTTGGTGTTGATGTGGAGGGAAAAGGAATTTTGATCGATTTTGTCGTCACCAATGAGGAAATCGCTCGTTTTTGCGGTATCGCAGCGGCCAGCTCTGTCAATCGAATGATGCAGCAATTAAAAGAAATGGGTGCCATCGCAGTAAAAAATCGGCGTATCTGGATCAAGAATCTGGAGATTATCAAAGAAAACATTATTTTTTAACAACTTCAGCAATTATTCAAAAAAGGCTAAGAGCCGCGGAATTTCCGCAACTCTTAGCCTTTTCTTATTCAACATAACGTTCGTCTGTCATACCGAAGTATTGATGGAGAGGTTTTTGTTTGCCCGCCAATAAAGTATCGATAGTGACAAATTCATACCCCTGTGCTTGCAGGGTATCGATGATGCCGGGAACTGCCGCAATCGTTTCAGAGTGGATATCATGCATCAGGATCATGGCCCCGTTATAGGCACTGCCTGTCACCCGTGGCGTAATGATCGCTGCGTTTTTGGATTTCCAGTCTTCAGAATCAATATCCCATTGAATGATCGGCTTGCCGATCGTTTTTGCGGTTGCTCCATCAATTGCGCCATAAGGAGGGCGAATATTTCGTGGCAATATTCCGCTGGCTTCAAAAATCGCCTTGTCGGTCTTGCGAACTTCTTCTTGGACCTGTTTGGCATTTAAAGTCGTCAACTGAGGATGGGAATAGGAATGACTGGCAACTTCATGGCCTTCCTCGTGGACACGTTTTACCAATTCTTGATTGGCAGACACATTTTCACCCAGCATGAAGAAGGTCGCCTTAGCATTTTTTTCCTTCAGAATATCTAATAATTTTGGTGTCGTCACACCATTTGGCCCGTCATCAAATGTCAGTGCAATATATTTTTTCTTTGGATCGATGACCGGCAAGGCATCTTTCACTGTTGCCGGATCCACCAGCTGCGTATTGACATAAGCTGCAATATCTTTGTAAGCCAAGGTGATGGTCGATGTTCCCGTGTCATTTTTTGGCAAGGAGATCGTCAGATTTTCTGGTGTATAAGTGATCTCATTATCAAAACTGATCCGAGGCATAGTCAAAACCTTGTCGATCATTCCTTTTTCCTTTGAAGCATCCAGAATTTTTTGTTGGATCACTTGCTGAATACCCAAAAGATCTGCTTCGGAAGGGATAACATCTTTGATGGCAACCGCCTTACCGGTTTTTTGTGAGACATAAACTGGGGCTTCGCTAAGACCTTTGGCTTGTTTAAAGGTATTTTCTTTTTCGTTCCACCGATAATGCTCCGCCACTAATTGGTAGGTATCCAATTGATCGGTCACATGCTTGACAGCAACTTTGCTGACAAGAACCGCCATTTCATCTGCTTTGACCTGTTTTTTGATTTGATTGGCAAGTGCGGTTAATTTTTTATCTGCATCAGGAATCGGACTGTCATTTTGTGGGGTGTAGATCACCAATTTGACCTGTTCGTTTCCTTTAACGGTTTTCTTATTCGCTAATCCGCTTTGATCCCGTTCTTCTTGAATATCTGCCAACAAGCTTTTGGCGCTGTCGGTAAAGTGTTCCATCGCCTGGGCTTGATGCTGCTTCATTGAAAAAATCGAATAGCCGCCAACAAGGACGAGAGCTACAAATAAAATACTGATAATCGTAAAAATATTTTTTCCAGTGTTACTTTTTTTCGGCTGTTGGCTATGGCGCTGGCTACGGGTCGAATAGTGCTGATTTTCACTCATTTAGAGACCTCCGTAAAACAATAGAAATTATTAACTGTAACGGCATTGTAACATCTTTGTAACATTCCTTCAAGCCCAAGAGACAAACAAAAAATTAAATTAACGATCATTATTATTTAATGACCGTTACGCCGCCCATATAAGGAACTAAAACATCCGGTACTGTGACGCTGCCATCTGCATTTTGGTAGTTTTCCAACACAGCTGCCACTGTCCGACCAACGGCTAATCCAGAGCCATTCAAGGTATGGGCGTAATGAATTTTTCCATCAGCATCCCGGTAACGGATCATGGCGCGTCGTGCTTGGAAGTCTTCACAGTTAGAACAAGAGCTGATTTCCCGATAGGTGTCTTGCGCAGGAATCCAGACTTCAAGATCGTAGGTTTTTGCGGCAGAAAAGCCCATGTCTCCGGTTGAAAGAGCGACAACCCGATAAGGCAAATGTAATTTTTGCAAAATGTCTTCAGCATTGTTGGTCATTTTTTCTAATTCTTCATAAGAATGGTCTTCATCACTGAATTTGACCATTTCTACTTTGTTGAATTGATGCAAACGAATCAGACCACGGGTATCCCGACCGGCACTACCGGCTTCTGAACGGAAAGAAGGGCTCAAGGCAGTCACAGAGATTGGCAGCTCTTTGCCATCTAAAATTTCACCGTTGTAAAAGTTTGTCAAAGGAACTTCCGCCGTAGGGATCAATGTCAAATCTGAATTTTCTAATTGAAAGACATCTTCTTTGAATTTTGGAAATTGTCCTGTCCCAAACATAGCATTGCTGTTAACGATGTATGGTGTCATCATTTCAGTGTAGCCGTGTTCGTAGATGTGTTGATCCAGCATAAAGTTGTATAAAGCACGTTCTAGACGTGCACCAAGACCGCGGTAATAAACGAAACGACTGCCGGAAACCTTTGCTCCCCGTTCAAAATCGAGAATACCTAATTTTTCTGCGATATCCCAGTGTGGTTTTGGTTCAAAATCAAAGGTTCGGGGTGTTTCCCAGCGGCGGACTTCCACGTTGTCCTCTTCGTCTGCCCCAACAGGTACAGAATCAGCCGGTAGATTTGGCAAAGTGGTCGTGATCGTTCGCAGTTCTTCATCAATTGCGGCGATTTCCTCGTCGAAGGCTTTGATTTTCGTCCCGACTTCCTTCATTTCAGTGATTTTATCTGCTGCATCTTGCTTCGTCCGTTTCAATTGTGCGATTTCTGCAGAAACGTCATTGCGGTATTTTTTTAAATCTTCCGATTGAACTAGCAATTGACGGCGTTTTTCATCCAATGTCAAAAAGCGGGTCAAAATTTCTGCCGGTACGCCTCGTGTACTTAATTTCGTTTTTACCTCTTCAAAATTTTGCCGAATCATTTTTACATCTAACATTTTCGTTCCCCCTATAAATTATAAATAAAAAAAACTCCGCCCCAAAGCTATGCTTGGGACGAAGTAACGATCGCGTTGCCACCCAAGTTCAACATTTCTGTTGCCCTTGAAGACTTGTAACATAAGTCAAACGTTCCTTCTTTCGAAAGACCCATTGAGAAGTGGATTCCAAATCGCCTCTTACTGATTTGCACTACCCATCAGCTCTCTGAAAAAAAGAAGATTTGTACTAGGTTCTCTGTATTTTAGCTCTTTTGTTTGTACTAAGAATAACGAAAAAAATCTCCTTCGTCAACTATTCCTTTTTTGCCATTGCGCTATTGCGCTTGATAGGTAGATGGATGATAAAGGAAGTCCACTGGGGCGTAGATTTTGCATAGATATAGCCGCCGTGCAAGGCGACAATACTTTGGGAGATCGCCAGCCCTAAACCGGTGCCGCCAGTTTCCTGATTGCGGGATTCCTCCACCCGATAGAATCGGTCAAACAACGAATCCAGCGCATATTTCGGAATCATTTCCCCATTGTTTTTAACCACCAGCACAGCTTCTGTTCCGGCTTTTTCCACTTCAATGATGATTTGTGTGGCACCTTTGCCGTATTTCAGGGCATTGGTCAGTAAATTGTTAAAGACCCGCACCAGTTTTTCCGTATCACCATCCATGATCAATTGCGGAGCATCAGCCACCGTCTGAATCTGCACACCTTTTTTACTGGCTTCCAGTTCAAAATCCACAGCAAGTTGTTCCACCAGTTGAACCATATCAAAACTGGTCATGTTGATAGGGACACTTGGTTGCCGAACCTTCGTGTATTCAAAAAGATCCTCCACCAGCGACTTCATTTGCTTGGCTTTGACGTAAGCGGTGTGGGTATATTTCAGCAAATCTTCTTCTGAATGATACTGCCGATCCTCGATCAGCCCCAAATATCCGATGATCGAAGTCAAAGGGGTACGAATATCATGGCTGACATTTGTAATCAACTCATCCTTAGATTTTTCGATTCGCCGCTCATCTTCGATTGCAGCCACCGTACTGTCTACCAGCCCGTTGATACTGGAAACAACCCGATTCAAGTCTCCCCGTAGTTCAAAGGGAATGCGATGATCGTAATTGCCGTTAGCGATGTAGTGCAGCTCGCTGATAATATGCCGCAGCTGCATTTGCCGATACCGGCGAATCAATCGCCAATACAAAACCGCCACATCAAGAATCAGAAAAAGCGGCAAAATAAAATTGCGGCCATTCCAAAAAATGTCAGAATCCAAGCGGCTGGCAAAAATATTTTTTGAATCCCAAATAGCATCTGTCAATGAAGGGGAGCTGTTGATGACAGAAGAGAGTACCACCAAAACAGCGACATTTAATAGTAACAATAAAATAATCGTTACGATTCCTTCTGCAAACAACTCGCTGATTTCTTTTGAGGTCAACGTGATATGTTTCTTTTTTTCGGTTTTATTTTGCATCTATCTTGTAGCCGACCCCCCACACAGTTTGAATGACCTTTTCGCCATCCGTCGCTTCCTCGATTTTATCTCGCAAATGACTGACGTGTACCATGACGGTTTTGGCAGAAACCACACTTTCTTGTTTCCAAACCCGTTCAAAAATTTCGTCGGCACTAAAGACCCGATTAGGATGAGAGGCTAGGAGATACAAAATGCCAAACTCCAACGCTGTCAGTTGGATCTCTTTACCCTCCACCGTTTTGACTTCGTGGGAATCTTTGTTGATAATCAGGGAGCTGACCTCCAATACATCTGGTTGTTCCGGTTTGACCTGCATGCTGGTTCGGCGCAACAAAGATTTGACTCTGGCCATTACCTCTAAAGGATTGAAGGGCTTCGTCACATAATCATCTGCTCCAGCCACCAAGCCTTTGATTTTATCCATGTCAGTAGTTTTGGCAGTCAACATAATAATTGGAATCTGCGACTCTTTTCGCAGTTCCTTCACTACTTGCATCCCATCTTTTTCCGGCATCATAATATCTAAAATCAGTAATTCAATATCCGGCGTCGTGCGAATCTTCGAAAGAGCCTCTTTTCCGTCATAAGCTTTTACCACTTCATAGCCCTCGTTGTGGATATAAATGCTCAGTAGTTCAACAATTTCCTTGTCATCATCAGCAACTAATATTTTCATAAATAAATTCCTCCTACTATATAATGTCAACTTTTCCTTCTTCACAGCTTAATAGTATCAAAAAAAAGCAAAAGTAGACACTTAAAGCCATTTTTGGTGCGATACTTCCGATTTATAAATAGCGAATGATTCTTCCATATAGAAAAAACACGAACGTTTATTTTGAAAACAACAAAATCATCGGAATAAAAAAGAATAAAACGAATAAAAAAACCATTATTTTCTATTATAAACGGATTCTTAAAAATGTTGATAGAACAACAATCTTTTGGTTGACTTAGAAGCGAATGCTTGGTATATTATTACATGTTCGCAAGAGAGAAACAACGCTTGAGAATAGCAATTAAAAAAGTTTGGAAAAAACTTAAAAAAGTGATTGACAGACGGCAAACAGATTGCTAAAATAACAAAGTCG
>NZ_BJDS01000009.1 GCF_005405265.1 Enterococcus songbeiensis | reverse complement strand
ACCAAATGCTTTTTGTTATAAAAAAATATTTAGTGTCCTTACTCGATTTGAGTAACAACACTAAATATTATAGAACCAAAAAAAACAGGTTGACTCGTGAGAGCCAACCTGTTTTTTTATTTAGTCGGCTTAATACCAGCCGTTTGCTAACCAGAAGGATTGAGCAGCTTCCCAAGAGCCATAACGTTCAGCTACATAGTTGTCTGCGACTTTTTCTTGGTTTGCAGCAGAGTAGTCACCATTTAAGTAAGAAGAGTCTAATTGGTAACGACCGTAGTATCTGCCATTTTGTGCAGTATAAGAACCACTAGATTCTTTTTGCGCGATCCATTCTTTTGCAGAAGAAGTTGTTGCGGTCGATGTCGTCTCTGTTGTGTCTGCTTGTTCGGTACTTTGTGTTGCTTCCGCTTGGTAAGCAGGTTCAGTTGATTCTTGTGCTGTTTCAGTTGTTTCAGCAACTTCTGCAGGTGCAGTTGTAACTGTTCCCTCAGTATCGATTGTTAATTGTTGACCAACATAAATCAAATTGCGATCAGCGATTTCGTTGTCAGCAACTAGAGTGTCGATTAAGCTGTCATCTCCAACGAATGCTTGAGAGATAGAAAAAAGCGTATCACCACTTTGCACGGTATATACTTCAGCCGCATCTGCATTTGAACCAAAAGAAAAGCCTAGACCTGCAGCAAGCAAGCCGCCAAAAAGTACTGTTTTTCCTAATTTCATAAAAAATTCCTCCATCTGTGCTTAGGCCGAGTTCACTAAGCGGATTGTGTGTTTCTCAGGTACAAGAGCTACTTTAACACGCATTTATATTTCATTGGTAAAAACAAGATGACGTTTCATCACAAATGGATAAAGATTGTTACATAAAAGGAATTTTTTTTACAATGTGTAATAAAAGATTGAAATAAACGGAATGTTCCTTTTTTAAAAAATTCAATAACGTTATTTATAAATGTATAATTAGTGTTAATTCATTATTCATCAAGGTGTTCAGAGTATCTCATTAATATCTAATGGTTTTTTTGTACTTCCTGATAAATAGAATAAAGACTAAAGTATATATAGAAGGTGATGGAATGACAAAAAAAGATTATGTTGACAGCAAGAGTCGGAAAATTATTATTTTGCTACGACTTGTTAGTTTTGAACATTTAAGTTATCAGCAGCTTTCTGAAGAATATTTAGTTTCAAGAAGTAGTATTGCAGCAGATTTATCATTTATTAAAGAGTTGTTAGCTAAAGATAGCTTAAGCTTGAGTTTTGATAATTCTGGAACATATTTCAACGGAAATGAGATTCAAGCACAAAAGATACTAAAACGAATGGTAACAGACCAGTTAAAGAATGGTAAAAGCACTGATTTAGTAGTAAGTAACACACTACTAACAAAAATTTCAAATGGATTCAGAAAAGCTATTGAGGAGAAGAAAATAGAAATTCCTGAAAGTTATATTCAAAATATCGTTATTTCTATAGCATTAATCGTTCAACGTTCAAAAGAAGGGCATTATATTCAATTAGAAGAAAAAAATCAACATGGAAAATTTTTTCTGGAGTTTAACAAATATCCAGTTGTTTACGAACTGTTGAAAAAGTTGGAAGATCAGGGAATCTATAAGTTTTCTTCAAATGAAGTACAGTATCTTACTTATTTGATTGTTGGCAGTGGCTTGAATTTTTTTATGAAAAAAGAAAATATTCCGTTCTCTTTTAGAGGGAAGATTCGGAATTTGGTCCAAAAAATCAGTGAAGGAATCCAGGTAGACTTAACACAAGATAGTCGTTTAGAGGAAGATTTGCTTGTTCACTTGTATCAATTGATTTTAAGGATTGAAGCACAAACAACGATTGTAAATCCATTGATAAATGAAATTAAACAAAGCTATCCTGCTCTATACGGAGTCACTTGGTTTGCGCTGAATGATTTTTGTAAGCCTTATCAGATAAGTTTATCTGAGGATGAAATTGGATTTGTTACTATCCACTTTCAAGCAGCCGTTGAGCGAATAAAAAAAATGAACAAAATTTTATTTGTTTGTCCTAATGGTGTAGGAACTAGTTCTTTTGTGTCTGCAAAAATTAGACGTATTTTACCTGATATAAACAGTATCGAAACAGCATCAATCAGTAAATTACGAGCTATGGATCTTTCGGAAGTTGATTTTATTATTTCGACCGTTGATATACCAGAGAATCGTAGACCTGTTGTTCGTATTTCACCAATGGTTACCTCAAGAGATATGAAGAAAATCATGAATTATTATATCGATTTAGTAATAAATAATGAACAAAAGAAATTAGAGTTAAGAGAGATTTCAAAAGATACCCAAAAATTTATTTCCAAGAATATTTTTTTTGATAATTTTTCTGAGAAGGAAGAAGCAATACGATTTCTAATCGATAAACAGGAATTTTCTAGTGAGCGTATAAAAAATAATTTTACTCATTCGGTTTTTGAAAGAGAAGTTTTGCAGTCAACTTATCTTGATAATGGTTTTGCGATTCCTCACGGCAATCCAGAATTTGTTGAAGAAACATCGATTTCAATATTGATTTTGGACAATTCGATTGCTTGGATGAATCAAAAAGTTGACGTCATCGTGTTGCTGATGATTCGTGAAGAGGATGCAAAAGAGGTTGAATCAGTGATGAAGCTAGTTATGCATGGAATTGAAGATAAAGAATGGTTTATTTCAAAAATGTTGGAGGCGAAAAAATGAATGAAATAAAAAAATTATTGCCGGAGAGTCATATCCAAACTGTAACAAGTGTTAAGGATTGGAAAGAGGCCGTGAAAATCGCCAGTCAGCCATTGTTAGATGAAGGATTAATTATGCCATTATATGTAAATAATATGATTGCCAGTGTTGCTAAAAATGGTCCATACATGGTATTGACTGATTATTTTGCATTAATGCATGCAAAGGCTGGCGAAGGAGTAAATCAGCAAAGCATAAGCCTTTTGGTAACGGAAGAAGAAACCGATTTAGAAGGTAAACCGGTCAAAATCTTTTTAATTTTAGCTGCCAAGGATAATCAGAGTCATCTGAATAGTCTTCAGGATATAATGGCTGTTTTTATGGATAACAAAAAGTATCAAACTATTTTAAATGGGAAAAAAGAACAGATTGTTCAATTATTTCAATAGGAGGAAATGATAATGAAAATTTTAGCTGTATGTGGATTTGGTGTAGGAAGTTCTATGGTTTTAAAAATGACACTTGATAAAGTGGTGAAGGAATTGGGGCTTAAAGCAACTGTCGAAAATACGGATCTTTCATCGGCAAAGGCGACACCAGCGGATGTGTACTTCACGAGTAATGAACTGTTAGCAGATTTAAAAAAATCTGTAAAAGCACCGGTTTATCCAGTGAAGAAATATATGGACATTGCAGAGGTAAGAAAACAAATGGAAAAATATTTAGAGGAAAGAGGAGAATGATATGAACTTTATTACAGAACATATTCTTAAAAATCCACCAGTATTATTAGGAATAATTGCAATGATTGGATTGATTGTTCAAAGAAAGCCTATTTCTGAAATCATAAAAGGCTCGTTAACTGCTGCTTTTGGTATGGTTGCGTTGACTGCTGGAGTCAACATGTTAGTTGGAACGATTGCACCCATTAATACAGCGGTTCAAACAGAATTAGGGGTCCAAGTTTCTGAAGGTTTGTCAGATGTGACCTTTACTGCTGAATATGGCGGAACTGTTGGTTTAGCAATGTTTTTGGGATTAGTAATCCACTTGCTGATTGCTAGATTTACGCCAGTAAAAACAATCTTTTTAACTGGTCATATGCTTTGGTGGTTTCCGTTTGTCTTTGTAGCAGCCGGTGTTGAGGCGGGGATGAGAGGAACGCTATTAATTATAATTAGTGCGGTATTGTCAGCTTGTTATTGGTCATTTATGCCTTGGATTATGCGTAAATATGTTTGGGATGCTACCGGAGATGATTCATTTTTAATTGGTCATCCAACTGGAATTTTATCTTTAATATCAGGATTCGTAGCTAAAAGAGTGGGGAATAAAGAAAAATCAACGGAAGATATCAATGTTCCTGAAAATTTATCTTTTTTTAGAGAGATTTCTATTACCGGTGCGATCGTAATGTTTCTAATGAATGTTGTTGTAGGGATTATTGCCCCAGTTTTAATTCCGGAAGGCGGCAACATAGTAATGTTTGCAATTGAGGCAGGGCTGAATTTTGGTGCAGGATTATTAATTATGTTATATGGGGTACGGTTGCTGATTAATCAAATTATTCCAGCCTTTCAAGGAATTGCTGAAAAAGTGGTTCCCGGAGCAAAACCTGCATTTGATGTTCCTATTTTATTCAACTATCGACCTAATGCAGTAATTATCGGTTTTATTGTTGCAATGATAACTTCTACTGTACTTGTTATCATAGCCAATACCTTTAATATTTTTGGAGTTTTGATTGTGCCGTTAGTAATAACCAGTTTCTTTGAGTGTGGCGGAGCAGCTGTTATTGGAGAAGGACAGGGTGGTTTCCGAGGAGCCGTCATTGGTACGGCAGTCGCATCGATTGCGATGGTGGCTTTAGTTGGAATCTCTGCTGCAATATTCAGTTCGACAATCCAAAACTGGATTCTGATTTTCGGTGGAAATGATCTGTCTTTATGGGGAATCATCGGTCGAGGAATAGGTAGTTTGTTTGGAGGATTATAAAATGTTACAATATTTTGAAAAAGTTCATCATTTATTAAAAATTGTCGAAGAAAAAGAAAATGAGAATATCCAAAAAGCTATTAAACTACTAACTTTTGCAAATCTAAATAACCACTCAGTATATATGTTTGGTGCGAGTCACGCTGGAATATTGACGGAAGAAATGTTTTATCGTGCAGGCGGAATGATGACGATTAATCCTATTTTTGGTCGAGAAGTGATGCTGGACCGGTCACCTATCACTTTTACTAGCAAAATGGAGCGGTTGGAAGGCTATGGAACTTCTTTGGCAGCTACTGTCGACTTTAAAGAAAATGATGTGTTAATACTTCACTCAGTCTCTGGTCGAAACCCAATTATTATTGATTTGGCGTTAGCTGCGAAGAAAAAGAAAGTAAAAATCATTTGTCTGACAAATGTAGAATATTCACAATCGGTTACTAGCAGACATTCTTCAGGAAAACGGCTATTCGAGATTTCCGATGTAATCATTGATAATCATGGTGACCTTGGCGATGCCGGCTGTGAGATTTATGGAATTCAACAGAAGGTCGGACCTACATCGACTGTAGTAGGAGCGGCGATCTTGAATTCAATCATCGTTGAAGTCTGCAAAAGAATGGTAGAATCAGGAATTAAATATCCGCCAATCTTTTACTCCGCCAATTTAGATGGTGGGGATCAATTGAATCAAGAGCTATTCGATAGATACAAAGAGTCAATTCACTATAAGTTTTAGAAAAGCTAAATGTTTGTAGAGTGCCGGAGTCATTTAAGGCATCTACAAACATTTTTTTTAAACGGTCACCAATAGATTATGGGAAATGCTTTATTTATTCCGTAGGGAGAGAACATTCGTGGAACAGATGGCAAAAAAAGACTCTCAATTAAGAATACTTTATAGAATGAGTACTCGATATGTTAAAAGCAAATTCAAACAAGGGCATCATTGTAATTGCATCTAAGAAATGATACATTCAACATATTAAATTTAGTGCTGAGCTCAAAAAATCCATAGAATTTGATGGAAAAATAAAAGTTGTCTCAAAATCGAAGGAGGGGGGGGCAGCCATCTAGCAGTTGAATTTACAGAACGGCTTCAATATTAATCTTTTGGGAACACATTCTATAGGAGAGAGGTAATTTCTTTGTCTGAACAATCAAATATTTTTAAGTGGAATGAGCATGCTAAAGCTAGTGATTTTAAAGGTATCGCAAAGATAATCTTAGGAAATGTCTTTTTAGGATTAGCTTATGCAAAATGGATGAAACCTAATAATATTATCAATGGAGGTGTTACGAGCCTAGCAATGATTTTCGAAAAGGCATCTGGAATCCCCATTTTATGGCTTACAAATGGGTTTACCCTGATTTTACTATGCGTATGTCTCCTTTTTTTGGGAAAAGAGAATTTTTTTAAATCTATCTTGAGTAGTATTTGCTATAATTTATTTTTTTCTCTTTTTTATTTATCTCCACTAAATTTTTCGGTAAATATTATCGTTGATTTCATTTTTGCTTCCTTTGTTATCGCGCTAGGTTATTATTGTTGTATTTCTGCCAATGCTTCAACAGTTGGAATGGACGTTATAGCTCTGGTTATAAACAAACACAATCCGAATTTTAGTATTGCAAATGGAATACGCACAATTAATTTTATTGTTCTTGCTTTTGGCTTCTTTGTTTATGGATGGAAATCCATTGTGATTGGTATTGCATTTAGTTTTGTACATTCGTATCTCCTTGGGAAAATGTTGTCTTATAAAAGAGCTGTTTCGTTAGGTGATTAATCGAAAATTAAAGAATGCTCAAAAATATTGTTGAAGTTTGCAAAGCTTCTTTTATCATTTACCGATTAAATACAAAAGAAAATAGCATAAATAAAAACGTTTCGACGAATTTTTAGTTTTAAATCATTTGAAAATTTTTTATTTACTGGATAAAAAACAGTTTTAAAACGTGCGCCCCACCCTTAAATGCCGTTATTATAGGTTTTTAAACCGTCGGATCAAAAAGATGAATCTTTTTATCTGAAAGGGCTTGCATTTACAGATACAAGTGATTATAATCATTTGTAGAAACGTTTCACTAATTGAAAGGAGTTTGTAAAATAAAAGTTGGTTATAGGAGAGGAGCAGCTTTATGAAGAGATTGTCAAAAATTTGGAAACAACGCCAGCTCCATTGGATGGTTCTACCTGGTGTGGCATTTATGATTGTTTTCAACTATATCCCAATTTATGGAATTATCATTGCTTTTAAAAACTATACGATTATCGATACTATGTCCTCTGCTCCATGGGTTGGTTTAGAAAACTTTAAAATTATTCTAGAAGATTCATTTTTCTGGGAAGCAGTCAGAAATACACTGGGAATTAGTTTACTAAAATTGGGTTTAGGGTTTGGTATTCCTATTATTCTAGCCATTATGATATTTGAAATGAAAGATGGTCATTTGAAAAAAGCAATTCAAACGATTTCTTACATTCCCCATTTTTTCTCGTGGATTGTTTTAGGTGGAATGCTGATTTCATGGTTATCCTCAAACGGTTTTTTAAATCAATTAATGATGTTTACCGGGATTATGGATAAAGGTGTCAATCATTTGTTAGATCCGGATAAGTATTGGTGGATTGCCGTTTTATCCGACTTGTGGAAAGAAGTTGGCTGGGGAACGATTCTTTATTTGGCAGGTATGTCTCGAATTGATCCAACTTTCTATGAAGCGGCACGAATTGATGGTGCTACTAAGATGATGCAGATTAGAAAAATTACATTACCTTTGTTGACTCCAATTATATCATTGAATTTAATTCTAAATGTCAGTGGAATTTTGGGGTCGAATCTTGATCAAACTTTAGTATTGATGAACTCGCAGAACCAAGGTAAATCTGAAGTAATCAATTCATTTGTTTATCGTATGGGTCTTGCGCAAGGTGATTTCTCATATGCGACTGCAGTCGGATTAGGAATTTCCGTGATTTCTGTGATTTTACTGGTGATTACCGATCGAGTAACCCGTAGTTTGAATAATGGAAAATCGGTCATTTTGTAGGAGGAAAAATCATGATTAAACGACATTCACAAGAAAATAAATGGTTTTACTTTTTTAATACGCTGATCCTCATCGTCTTTTCCCTCGTGATTATCGTACCTATCTGGAATATCTTAGTTTCTTCTTTTTCAGCAAATTCTGGTTTAGGACAGAGTAATTTAGTTTTATGGCCAAAGCAGTTTACTTTGGAAAACTATAAAAAAGTCTTATCTGACGCTAGCATTCCAAGAGCATTTGGAATATCAATTTTAAAAACGGTTATTGGTGCAGCCACTCATACATTTTTTTGTGCGCTAGTGGCTTATGGGCTTAGTAAATCTCGCCTTATTGGCCGAAGCTTCTACACCACATTAGGGGTAATAACCATGTACTTTGGTGGAGGGATGATTCCAACATATTTACTAATTAAATCTTTAGGTTTGCTAGATACATTTTGGGTATATATTATCCCAGCGTTATTCAGTTATTACGACACAGTTATTCTCATGAACTTCTTTAGAGAAATTCCCGCGTCTTTGGAAGAGTCTGCAAAAATTGATGGAGCAAGTGAATTCACCATATTCACTAAGATTTTTTTACCGCTGACAAAACCGGCATTGGCCACTATTATTTTGTTTAACGGGGTAGGACAATGGAACGATTTTATGACAACAAAATTGTATATTACCAAAGAAGCTCTTTATCCACTTCAAATGAAGATTTATGAAATTATCGTTCAATCGAATCTTAGCACGATGACTGAGAGCGGTAGTACTGATGTCGTAGTGCAAGCAACAACCCGTGGGGTGCAGTTGGCTACAATTGTAATCACTACCGTTCCTATTTTGATTATCTATCCGTTACTTCAAAAACATTTCATCGGCGGAATGATGGCCGGTGCTGTTAAAGAATAAAAGAAAGAGGTTAAAAAAATGAAAAAGTTGTTCACAGGTACTTTATTGGCAGCAGCAATACTAGGATTAGCAGCATGTGGTAGCAGCAAAAATAATGATAAGAGTGAAGCTAAAGAGGTATCGATTAAAGATCGATACAAACTAGATGATACTACACCTGCTTGGAAGTTGGATACAAAAAAAGAAACTACAAAAATTACGTGGTACATCAATTCAGATTGGACGGCTCTGCCTTTTGGTGAAGATGTCACTACGGCACAAATAAAAAAAGATTTGAACATTGACATTGAGTTTATTTCTGGAGATGATTCTAAATTAAATGCAATGATTTCGGGTGGAGATCTGCCGGATATCGTAACATTGACTAATAAAACTGGTCAGGCTGCTTTAAAAGCTGATAGTTGGGCTTATTCTTTAAATGATTTAGCAGAAAAATATGATCCATACTTGATGAAAGCAGTAACTGAGGATACATTCAAATGGTATTCTCTGGATGATGGGAAAACATATGGCTATCCGAACTATTCTAACACTGCGGCTGATTATGAAAGCGGAAATATTCCGGTCAATGATAACTTTGTGATTCGTGAAGATGTGTATGAAGCGTTAGGGAAGCCTGATCTTTCAACACCAGAAAATTTTGTTAAAGCAATGAAGGACATTAGTGAAAAATATCCTGATTTAGTCCCAATGGGATTTACCACTGTAGGTGACACAGCAGGTCCATTCACTGATAAATTGCAAGATTTCCTAGGTGTACCATTAGAAGATAAAGATGGTAACTATTATGATCGTAATCTGGACGAAGAATATATCGCATGGTTGAAAACGTTAAATGAAGTATATCGTGATGGAAACATTTCTGATGATAGCTTTACCGATGATGGACCAACCTATGATGAGAAAGTAAAAGATGGACAATATGCAACAGTTTTGGTTGCTGGTACGAGCGGACAAGGAGGTAACTTCAACGATTTCACCAAGAACTCAGGTACTCGTTATATTGCTATTGATGGCCCTTCAAGTACTTCCGGTCGTGATGCAACGATGAACCAAACGGGTATTTCTGGGTGGCTAAGTAACTACATTACAAAAGATGCAGAAGATCCAGCAAAGGTAACCCAGTTGTTTACTTATTTAATTGATGAACCTGGTCAAATCTTAACGAAGTTTGGTGTTGAAGGTGTTACTTATGATTATAATTCTGATGGCAAAATTGAGTATTTGTCTGAAGTTAACGAATTAGAAAAAACTGATAACGATGCCTATAATAAAAAATATGGAATTAGTCGGTTTAATTATTTCAATAATGATCGAGCTAATGCGTTAAAAGCAAAAACAGAATCATCATTGACTCAGATTCAAAAATGGGGTGAAGGTAAGCTATATCCTCATTTTGTCATTGAGAATATTAATCCAGACCAAGGAACACAAGAGGCACGTTCAAATGAAGCTATTGAAACAAAATTGAACAGTACGGTTATTTCATTGATTCGTGCGAAAGATGAGAATGCGTTTGATTCAACCTTAGATACCTTTGAAGATTTTTTAAAGAATAATAAGTGGGATGAAATTAAAGAAATAAAATCAGAAAAAATGGCGGAAAATCGTGAAAAACTGGAATAATTCATTCTAAGAGAAAGGACGGCAGGGGAGTAGCGGACAATTCAAGCAGCTATTCCCCGTTTACTTATCATGATTGAAAAGATATTTTCTTTTGATGGCTGGTATTATCGAATATTTAGTTTTTTGGCGAACCTGATTATTGTCAACATCCTGTTTCTGATGTCAGCTATGACCGTTATTTTAACAGGCCCATCATTGATTGCTTTCTACCAAACAATTGATAAATTAACGAAACATCAAGAAGGTTCGATTGTAAAAACTTATTTTACTGAACTTATAAATGCTTTGAAGAAAGGATTTATGCTGACGATTACTCTTATCTGTATTATCGGTGGTGGAATTGGATCTGTTTACCTGTTAATGGAAAACCTGCCTACTTTAGGATTTCTTGCGGTAATAGTAATGACACTAATTGTACTTTATGAAACAATTTTTATCATTGTCTTTGCTCGTTTTCCATTTACCTTTAAAAAAACTCTGAGGGAAACAGCCTACATTTTATTATCCAGTACAGCTCACGGTATTGTTTTATTAGTAGTTCCAGTATTGGTTCTTCTTATTTTGGGTAAGATCAATCTATGGCTTTGTGTCATAGTCGGTTTTGGATTGAGCGGTTGGTTACAAACGATATTTTTTAATAAGGTGTTGGTGGATAATGATGGAAAGTAATTTTTTCTGGGAAGAAACTTTTGATGAGTTAAGGCGGTTACCATTAAACTTGGAAGTGATTCCAATAAAAGATCCACAAATAGAAAAAGGAAAAGCTTTTTCTATTTCATTTCAAAGTTTATATGGAGAAAAGATTTATGGCGTGCTTCTAGTACCGGACGGACAAGGAAAATTTCCAGTTGTTTTAGATATTATAGGTTATATGACACATATTCAAAAACCAAGTGATTTTTCTCATTGGCTAGATTGTGGTTGCGGTTGCCTAGTGATTGATAATCGAGATCAAGGTGGAAAAACTATTGATTCAGTTCCATATCTTACTGTAAACAATTTAACACCCATGGGACGCGGACTTTTAATGGCAAAGGATAGCTATATGAGACGTATAGTGGCAGATCAGATACGCCTTTTCGATGTTATAGATGAATTATCTCAGTTGGATCAAAATAGAATTATTCTACACGGAAATTCACAAGGAGGAGGACTTGCACTATTAGTAAATGGCATTTGTCAGCGCAAAATTTTAGCAACATTTGCAAATGTGCCTAGTCATTCTAATATTGCACAGCGTATCACCGAAGGTACAGGATCATATGGCGTAGTAAAGGAATATTTGAATGAGAACCCGTTGAATACAAAGCAGGTACTAACAGCATTGAAACACTTCGATACTCAATATTATGCCAAAAATATACATAATCCGGTGTATATCTCAGTAGCCAGTGATGATCCGATTTGCCCAATGAAGGATTTTTTTGTTACTTACCACCAGATATCTAGTCCTAAAGAACTAACCGTTTTTTGGGGAAAGGGTCATGAGGGCGGTGAGAGAAGGCGGCTTATGGAGGAAATGAGAATTGTTAAGCAAATCAAGTAAAATGGGGGCGGGTACGATGAAGATTGCTACCTATAATGTGCGTGTAGATACAGATTACGATGGTAGTTGGCAATGGTCTTTTCGCAAGGACTATGTAATAAACTTGATCCGTTATCATGATTGGGATCTTTTTGGTGTTCAAGAAGTTCGGCCTAATCAACTAAAGGATTTATGTCAATTATCTGGCTATGATTGCATATCTGCTGAAAGAGACGGAGACGGGTATGGTGAGGGAGTTGCCGTTTTTTTTAAGAAAAATCAATTTCAGTTAATAGATCATGGCTTTTTTTGGCTTTCTGAAACACCAGATGTTCCCAGTATTCATCCTGAGGCAGGATATGCGCGCGTGGCAGTTTGGCTACTGGTAAAAGAGATCGCTAGAAACCAAGAAATACTAGTTATTAATACGCATCTGGATAACATTTCTGAGAGTGCTAGAACAATAGGTATGAAAGTTATTTTAAAACAATTAGAACAAAAAATTTTAGAATATCCTACAATTTTAATGGGTGATTTGAATGCGTGGCCAGAAGAAAGAGTCCACACAGAAATTCAAAAATGGTTGATCAATGGAAAAAAGATTAATCAAGGTTATCATTATGGACCGGATATTACTTTCCAGAATTTTAACTACAATTTTTTGTGGGCTACAGCAGAAGAAATTGACTATATTTACCTGAAAGATTTCTCTGTTACAGGAACTGCGGTTTTGACGGATTCTTGTGATCAACGTTTTCCATCTGATCACTTTCCGCTTGAAATGATTATAAAATGAATAGGTGATTATATTGGAAAAAATAAAACTTACGAATTTACTAACACAAATGACTCGAAGTGAGAAAATTGATCAATTATTGCAATTAATGGCTGCTTTTTATTCTACTGAAGCAGAAGAAAAAACTGGTCCGATGAGTGATTTAGGATTAAATGAAAATAATATTCGAAATGCAGGCTCTACATTAGGAATTTCTGGTGCAAAAGAAGCGATTCGAGTACAAAAGGATTATATTGCCAACAATCGATTGAAGATTCCAGTTTTGCTAATGGCAGATATCGTTCATGGGTTTCGCACAATATTTCCAATCCCGTTGGCATTAGGAGCGACATGGGATTTAGAAGCAGCTCAAGAGATGGCAAAAGTTTCGGCAAAAGAAGCTGCGGTATCGGGATTACATGTAACTTTTTCTCCGATGGTGGATTTGGTTCGTGATCCGCGTTGGGGAAGGGTAATGGAATCCACGGGTGAAGATCCTTATCTTAATAGTCGCTTTGCAGAAGCTTTTGTTCGTGGATATCAAGGAGAAAATTTAACAAACGATTTTACCCGTATTGCTGCATGTGTGAAGCATTTTGCTGCATACGGAGCAGCAATTGGCGGACGCGACTACAATACAGTAAATATGTCAGAACGGCAATTACGAGAATCTTATTTACCTGGTTATCGAGCTGCTTTAGAGGCAGGAGCAAAATTGGTAATGACATCCTTTAACACTGTAGACGGTATTCCCGCAACGGGAAATAAATGGTTGTATCGAAAAGTTTTACGAGAAGATTTTGGATTTAACGGTGTGGTCATTTCTGATTGGGGAGCAGTGAAAGAAATGATTGCTCACGGTGTGGCAGAAAATGAAAAAGAAGCTGCTTATCTAGCAATTTCGGCTGGTGTAGATATCGAAATGATGACTTCTTGCTACACAACTTATCTTAGTGAATTGATTGAAGAAGGGCGAGTAGATGAAGGATTGGTGGACGAGGCAGTCTTACGGATTTTAGAGCTAAAAAATGATTTGGGATTATTTGAAAATCCATATCGTGGAGCAGACGAAGAAGCCGAAAAAACTGTGATTTTATCTAGTGAACATCGTGAAAGCGCTCGTCAAATAGCAGAAAAAGCTATCGTTATTTTGAAGAATGAAGCTGTATTGCCTCTGGAAACTGCTGAAACTATTGCTTTGGTTGGACCGGGAGTGTTATCTAAAGATGTTTTAGGTGCGTGGTCGTGGCAAGGCAAAAAAGATGAGGCAGTATCGTTAGCAGACGCATTTGAAAGTCGAAGTGGTGTACTAATTGGAAAAACTGAATTTGACTACTTTAGTCCTTCAGAAGAAGCAATCGAGGAAGCGACAAATCTTGCTAAACAGGCAGACAAGGTCATTGTAGCTTTAGGTGAAACAGACTGGATGAGCGGTGAAGCGGCGAGTCGTTCGGATATTCGATTACCACAGTCGCAGATTGATTTTCTTAAAAAAATTCTTTTGGTAAATGAAAATGTAATTGTAACATTATTTAATGGGCGACCATTAGATTTACGAGAAATTGACGGTGCAAAGGCAATTTTAGAAGCTTGGTTTCCAGGAACGGAAAGTGGAAATGCCATAAGAAATATTTTAGAAGGACGCATTAATCCGTCAGGACGCTTATCAATGTCTTTTCCTGAGTCAGTTGGACAAGTACCGATTTATTATAACCAGGATAATACAGGTCGTCCTTATGAATCAGCGCCGAACGAAAAATATGTTTCTAAATATCTTGATGTTAGTAATTATCCAAAATATCCATTTGGATTTGGTTTAAGTTATAGTAAATTTACTTATAGTGGACTTTCAAGTGATAAAGAAAGTATGACTATTGATGAGTCACTTACTGTATCGATTACTGTAACAAATAACTCATTGATAGCGGGTACTGAGACAGTTCAGCTATATATCCGGGATCTCATAGGCGAAGTGGCTCGCCCCGTAAAGGAACTGAAAGGATTCAAGAAAGTTTTTCTTTCACCTGGAGAGAGTCAAAAAGTGGAATTCATTATCACAGAAGATTTATTACGATATACCCATAGTAATCAAAGTTTTACGAGTGACGCAGGACGATTCCAGTTAATGTTGGGAGCGAACAGCAGAGATTTATTAATTACTGAAATGATTTTGACTAAATAAGAAATGAGTGGTTTCAAGTATGAACACGGTGAATCTAACTCAGGGAGATTTAACAGCGACGTTTTTGCCTTCTGGTGATCTCTTTGAATTATCAATGAATGATATTATGTTGAATCAATTAAATGGCAATCAGCTAGATGGAAGTTTGAATCAAATATATTTGCGAATTCATACAACAGACGGCATCACAAGTACACCTTTGATTGGTACGAATAGCTCAAGTTACTTTCATAAATTAGAGAATTGTTTGGTGTGGTCGGGTCATTTTGAGGGGATCGTTTATCAAGTAAGTTTTAGTTTAGGGCACCAAGGCTCTTGGTTCTGGAAAGTTGATCTAGAAGGTGCTGGGGAGAATGTTGACTTAATCTATGGTCAAGATGTGGGAAATGCATCTAAGAATACGGTTCATGCTAATGAAGCCTATGTATCACAGTACAATAATCACTCAGTTTTTGAAGACGAACAGGGGTATAAGGTAGTTTCGCGCCAAAATCAACCACAAGATGGTTTATATCCAACGATTCAAATGGGTGGATTAGGAGAAATTGTTGCTTACTCTACAGACGGTTATCAATTTTTTACAAAAGATTATGTTCGCAGTGGAATACCAAAAGCACTATCAATGAAAAAATTACCTAATGAAGTATATCAGTATGAATTTGCTTATATTGCGTTACAGTCAAAAATGATTAACTTAACAGAAAGCCAACAATTTATCTTTTATGGTTATTTTGTAGAAAATCATACTGAAGCGGTTTTGTCTCCATTGATAGCTGCCTCAAAGATAAGTGAAACTTATTCCTCTACTCCATTATCACTGATGAAGGTAATAGTGAAAGATGAAGTGAATAAAAAGAGTAATGCATTAGGAGAAATACTGTCAGGAGAAACTTTAGATGAAACAGAGATCGATGCACTTTTTCCTAATCGTTTAATGGAAGAAGTTCAAAATAATCAGTTGCTTTCTTTCTACACAAAAAATGATCATCATGTCGTTCTCCAAGAAAAAGAACTGTTGATGGAACGATCTCATGGACATATTTTGCTTAGTGGAACAGATCTATCGGTGGACAACCCATTGATGAGTACGACCGTTTACATGCATGGTCTGTTTAATTCTCAAATTGTTTTAGGGAACACTTCAATGAATAAGTTAATGAGCAATAGTCGCAATGCGTTGAATGCAATGAAACGGTCTGGTCAACGTATATATTTGAAATTGGCAGACAAATGGCATTTGTTAGGATTACCTTCTATTTTTGAAATGGGGCTTAATTCAGCAACATGGTATTATAAATTACAAAATGACTTGATAATTATCGAAACGTATACTATTACTAATGGTAGAGAAATACGTACAAGTTTAAGAAGTCAGTCAGGACAAGTGTATGATGTGCTAGTAACAAATCATTTATTGATGAGTGGGGATGAAATTCCTAGCTATACGATTGATAATCAAGATGGAATTCTAAAAATAACGGCGACAGATAAATCTGCTATTCATCAAGAATATCCTGATTTGACTTACTACTTTAAAATGAATCAAGAATACACATTGACTGATGAGAGTATCTTAGGGATAGATACGGTGACGCCGGAGTTACTGGGAATTCTATTCAGATCAGTAAAAGAGATGGATATATTGATTCAAGGATCTTTGACGGGTATGGCTTTTGAAGAACATGTGACAAACAAGTTCGATGAGGATAGTTGTTACTATACATTCGTGAATGATTTATTGCGTAATTTTCATTTAAGTCATCCCAATCAAGAAGTAGATAGCATAAATATATTAGCTCGTTGGTATACTCATAATATGTTAGTTCATTATCTATCACCACATGGATTAGAACAATATGGCGGGGCTGCTTGGGGAACCCGTGATGTATCACAAGGTCCAACAGAATTTTTCTTAGCTCTCGATAGACCTGAAATTGTGGCAGATATTATCGAGAAAGTTTATGCAAACCAATTCTTGGACGATGGCAATTGGCCACAATGGTTTATGTTTGATCGATATGAACATCAAAAAGCGAATGAAAGTCATGGAGACGTAATCGTTTGGCCAATGAAAATTGTAGCAGATTATCTAGGGAAAACTGACGATTTGAGTATCTTGGATAAAAGAATTGCTTATACAGAACGAAAAAGCTATAAAAAAACGAAAGAAAAATATACTTTGTTTGAACATTTGAAAAAAGAAATAGACTATATCGAAAGTAATTTTCTGGAAGGAACTTATCTCTCCTGCTATGGGGATGGCGATTGGGATGATACACTTCAACCGAATGATCCATATTTGAAAAAACAAATGGCTAGTAGTTGGACAGTAGCGTTAACTTACCAAGTGATTGGAAAGTTAGCAGAGGTTTTAAAGACAACAGACCCTACTTATGCTGTGCACCTTTCAGCTTTGACTGCTTCAATAAAGAAAGATTATGAAACCTATATTCTTTCAGGGGAAGTATTGCCAGGATTTATCCTAAAAGAAGACGATCAGATAGAGTTTATCATTCATCCCACTGATAAAAAAACAGGAATCAGCTATCGTTTATTACCAATGACCCGTAGCATGATTGCGGAATTATTGACACCTGAACAAGCTGAAAGTCATTTGGCTGTTATTAAAGAAAATCTTCAATTTCCAGATGGCGTACGATTGATGAATCGACCTGCTAATTATCAAGGTGGGGTAAGTACGTATTTTAAGAGAGCTGAACAAGCGGCAAACTTTGGTCGAGAGATTGGATTGCAATATGTTCATGCCCATATACGATTTGCTGAAGCTATGGCAAAATTAGGCAAAAAAGATGAAGCATTGCGAGCTTTAGAGATTGTTAATCCAATTTTGATCCAAACTAGAGTTGCTAATGCAACGTTACGTCAGTCTAATGTCTATTTCTCAAGTTCAGATGGGGATTTCAAGACTCGCTATGAAGCACAAGAAAACTTTGATAGACTTAAAGAGGGTACTGTAGAGGTAAAAGGTGGTTGGCGAATCTATTCCAGTGGACCGGGAATTTATTTAAATCAATTGATTACAAATATTTTGGGTATTCGTTCGGATGCTGATCACTATCTTTTTGATCCTGTATTGCCAGTAAAATTGGATGGATTAAGGATGACCTATCAATTAGGAGATAAACCCGTTACAATACATTTCTACTTAGGGAGAAATGAACGAAAAGTGTTAGTAAACGGGGAAATATTATCTAGCCATTTGGGGGCTAATCCATATAGAGATGGTGCACTTGCAATTGATAAGTCTCTTTTAGAAAATAAATTAATGGATATGGATGAGAACAAAATAGAAATCTTCTGCTAGAAACATACTAAGGATAAGGGATGATTGGCATGGTGGGAATAAAGGAAATCGCGAAGGCTGCAGGTGTATCCATCTCAACAGTTTCGTATGCATTGAATGGAAGTCCTAAAGTAACTGAACAGACTCGTAAAAGAATTGAGAAAATTGCCCGCGAAATGAACTATGTTCCCAACATGGCAGCGAGGACGTTAAAAAAACAGCAAACAAATATCGTTGGCGTCTATTTAGCGGACTATGGTGGTAGTTTTTACGGTGAATTGTTAGATGGAATAAAAAAAGGACTAGCAAATTATGACTATGAAATGATTGTTTGTAGTGGTCAGAGATCTCATCTTTTCATACCGGAACGAATGATCGATGGTGCAATTGTCTTAGACTGGACTTTTAAGTCAAAAGAAATAGATAGATTGGCGGATCGTGGTCATCCGATAGTAGTGTTGGATCGTGAAATCAATCGAGAATCGATCTGCAAAGTGTTGTTGGACAATATTGGAGGAGCTACGCTAGCTATAAACAAAATTGTGGAATCGGGCAGTCGGAAAGTTTATTTAATAACTGGTCCGGAGGGTTATGACAGTACAGAACGTTATCAGGCTAGTGTTAAAGAGTTGCAGCGCTATGGTATTGAATATGAAGTAATCACAGGTGATTTTACAGAACCTTCAGGATATCAGGCTGCTGAACAAATTATGGCGACAAATCCGAATCTTCCTGTTGATATTTTTAGTTTTAATGATGAAATGGCGATTGGTGTGTATAAGTTCTTTTTTCAACGACCAGAAATAGTTGGTAAGGATGTTCGTTTGATTGGTTTTGATAATATTGAACTTGGCTCTTTTATACATCCTAGATTAGCAACTGTTTCTTATTCGAAACACCGCTGGGGGATGGTAGCCGCGGAAAAAATAATACAGTTAATAAAAGGTGAACAAACTGAGGATGAAATAATATATACATCTCTTATCGCTGGAGATTCCTTTCCTTAGGTTCTAAATACTAAGAAAAGGAATATTGATATATCATCTATTAGGTAGGTCGAATTTTTTCTTGTTAATAGAAATAGATTTAATGTTTAGATAAAAGCTGATTAAATAATTCGTTTAAGACTACGCGAATCATTTGGTCAGCTTTTATCATTGCATTAGTAGAAAAGTCACGTAGAATCAAAGTATGAAGAAAAAAGAAAACCAATTTCGGAGGTACACCATGTATCCAGCAACACAAAAAATCATCCAGAAAAAAATGCAACAAGGTGTTTATCCCGGGGTCATCTATGAATTGATTCATGGGAAAAATAAAGAGATGGGAATTTACGGCGCTGCCGCCATCCTTCCGGAGTTTCAGGGAATGGAAGAATCTCTGCTGTTTGATGTTGCCTCCTTGACTAAAGTTGTATGTACAACCACGGTGGTTCTCAAATTATGGGAACAAGGAAAACTCATGATTGATCAATCACTGCATACCTATTTGCCAGAATTTTTGAATCGGGAAATTACGTTGCGTCATTTATTGACCCATACGGCGGATATCCAGACCTGGATTCCAAATCGGGATCAGCTGAATAAAGAGGCGTTGCGACAAGCGTATCTAAAAATGGAAAATGGCGAAAATATTGGGAAAGTCGTTAATTATACGGATGCCGGTACGATTTTGCTAGGATTCATGTTGGAAAAATTGTTTCAAAAACCGGTGATAGAAATCTTTCAAGAAGAAGTTTTAACACCGCTTAAAATGACTGCAAGTTGCTTTTTGCCTTCAGATAAGAAAAAAATCGTTCCCACCCAGCAGCAAGCAGACGGCACTGTTTTGCGGGGAATCACCCATGATCCGAAAGCGCGAATATTAGCAGAACATGCCGGAAATGCCGGATTATTTACGAATTTGGCGGATTTGGAAAAATTTGTGCAGATGTATCTTGATTGGGGAATGATAGCGGGGCAGTCTTTTTTGCGAAAAAAAACAATTATTCAGCTGCTAAAAGATCAAACCCCTGATGGAAAAGGCGGACGCTCATTCGGTTGGGATCTAAAAATAGCATCCAAACAATCAGCTTTGTTTCATACCGGTTATACTGGCACTTTTTTGTTAATTGATCCTCAAAGGCAGGAGGCGTGTATCTTTTTGAGCAATCGCATTCACCCCAATGATGATCGGGCGGGCTATATCAAACACCGAGACGAAATTCTGGCGGTCTATCAAAAAGAACGTTTCCTTGAATGAAAAAATGATATAATGGCTAAGGAAAGTGCGGTCATTCTGTCTAATTTTGTAAATCAAAGCAAGAGAAAGATGACCGTAATGAAAAATCGTATGAAATCTAAAAATTTTATACCAAAAAAATGAATGAGGAGAGTTAAGATGGAACCACTATTTATGAAACCTGTCTTCCAAGAAAAAATTTGGGGCGGCAGCCGTCTGCGTTCTGTTTTCGGTTTTGACATTCCTAACGATAAAATTGGCGAAGATTGGGCAATCAGTGCCCATCCCCATGGAGTCAGCGTAATTGAAAACGGTAAATTTAAAGGAAAAAAATTGGATGAATTGTGGCAAACCAATAAAGAGTTATTTGGCAATCCTAGTGAACCAGTTTTCCCATTACTGATTAAAATTTTAGATGCAGAAGATGACTTATCAGTACAAGTCCATCCTGATGATGCCTACGGAAAAATCCACGAAGGCGAATTAGGAAAAACGGAATGCTGGTACATTATCGATGCGGAGCCCGGTGCAGAAATTGTGTATGGTCACCATGCCAAAACACGGGAAGAATTAGCAGAAATGATTCATGATGGACGTTGGGATGATTTATTAAAACGGGTCCCTGTGAAAAAAGGAGATTTCTATTATGTACCGAGTGGAACGATCCATGCAATTGGGAAAGGCATTATGATTTTAGAAACTCAACAAAGTTCAGATACGACTTATCGGGTATATGACTACGACCGCAAAGACGATCAGGGCAATACGCGGGAACTGCATATTCAACAATCTATTGATGTGACAACAGTTCCAGCACGCAAGCCTGAATTATCAATCACCGAAGTCAAACAAGGAAAATCGTCGGTAGTCACTTACCTGAAAACAGATTTCTTCAACGTATATGAATGGCAAGTGGTTGGTCAACTTAAATTAGAGGCACAAGCCCCTTATACGTTGATGACAGTTATTGACGGCTATGGACATTTGATTATTGATGGAAAATCGTATGAATTGAAAAAAGGCACTAGTTGTCTTTTACCAACAGGAATCGATCAATGGCAACTAGAGGGCGAACTAACGATTATCGCTTCTGAACCAGGGAAATAAACAAAATGCTCAGAGCCCGAAATGAACGAGCTCTGAGCATTTTTTAGATTTTTTTCAGGTTCAATACGGTTTCTCTACGGATCAATTTGTGGGGAACGATTACTCGGATACCGGAAGAAACTTGTTGATTGATTTGTTCCATCAGTTTTTGAGTCGCCATCTTTCCCAATTGCGTGACATCCACATCGATACTGGTGAGGTAAGGATGAGTCAATGTAGAAAAGATCGAGTTATTAAAGCTGACAAGAGAAAGATCGTCCGGAACGTGATACCCGAAAAGATTTGCCAGTTGCATGACCCGCACAGCAAACAAATCATCAATGACTACTAGTGCAGTTGCTTTGGTTTCCTTTAATACGGTTTCAAACGCTACATAATCTTCCGGTTCTTCAAAAGTGACTGCTGGAAAGGTTGGCAATTGTGCAATCATCAAGGCTTTTTGGTAACCAAAATAGCGTTCAAAATAAAGATTTTCCCGAACGGTATTGGTGATGAATAAAATACGTTCATGCCCGTTTTCAATCAAATGCTCGGTGGCTTGTTTTCCCAACAGTTGATTGTCGTTATCGACAAAAACGATTTTTTCCTCGTTTTTGTAGGCTTGTCCAATCAAGGTGAAGGGAATACTGTTTTTAAACAAATAATCAATCACCGGATCATGATTGTCTGAATAGGTAAGGATGAAGCCATCCACTTGTTTTTGTTGGTGCATCCGTTTAACGTTTTCTAAAAGGGTGTCAAAATCAGGTGCCGAAGCAACCGCCACCGACATTTGAAACCGGCTGGCTTCCTCGTTGACTGCTTCGATCGTTTCCAAATAAAAGGGATTACCTAAACGTTCTTTGGAATCCAACGGTGGCAAGATAACGCCAATCGCACTGGAAATTTGTTTCCCAAGATTGCGGGCAGTCATGTTTGGTACGTACCCCAGTTCTTTCATCACTTTGCGGACTTTTTTCTTAGTCTCCTCAGAAATGCTGGAATGGTCATTGATCACGCGGGAAACAGTCGAGGTAGCAACTCCCGCTTTTTTGGCTACGTCTTTAACCGTGATACTCATGGATCAACACTTCCTCATGCTAAAGATAAAATTTTCTTGTTCATCATATCAAAGTTCTGTTGAAGATTCTACGGACAAATGAAGAAAACGGAGGAAATCTCCGCTTTCTTTTTATTCAGGAATCGCTACAGTAAGTTCATCTGTTAAGGTAACTGGTTCATCGTAGAGAGATAAGGCGATCGGTTCGCCGGAAACCAGTGACAAGCGAACGGTCTCTTTGGTCACATTAATGGCGATCAGTCGTCCGCGATAGTTAATGTGAAAGGCATAGCTGTCCCAAGTCTTAGGCAAGAATGGTGCGAAACGCAAGGTTTCATGATCGGTTTTCATTTGTGCAAATCCTTGTACGATTGCTAACCAGCTGCCGGTCATTGAAGTAATATGCAGTCCATCCTCCGTATCGTTATTGTAATTGTCTAAATCTAAACGAGCTGTCCGTTCGTACATTTCCAACGCTTTTTCCTCCATTCCCAGCTCCGCCGCTAAAATGGCGTGAACGCTGGCAGAAAGGGAAGATTCATGAACAGTCATTGGTTCGTAGAAATTAAAGTTATTGCGCTTTTGTTCTTCTGTAAACTGATCTTGGAAGAAATAAATTCCTTGCAGTACATCTGCCTGTTTGATAAAACAAGAACGCAAGATGCGATCCCATGACCAGTTTTGATTCAATGGTAATTGAGCAGGGTCAAGATCAGAAACTGGCATTAGGTCTTTATCTAGGAAAGTATCATGTTGGACGAAGATTCCTAATTCCTTATTTTCTGGGAAGTACATGTTGTCGATAATATCTTGCCATTTTTCTTGTTCAGCTTCAGAAATCGACACCGTCGCACTTTCTTTGAAACGACGATAATTTTCTAAGGTATAGCTGAGAACCCACGTTGCAATCGTGTTGGTGTACCAGTTATTGTTGATGTTGTTTTCATATTCATTTGGTCCGGTCACACCATGAATCATATATTTTTTATTGCGTTTAGAGTAATGGACCCGATCTGCCCAGAAGCGGGCGATTTCTGTCAATACTTCTAAGCCTTCTGTTTTTAAATACGTTGTGTCACCTGTGTAGTTCGTGTAATTATAAATGGCATAAGCAATCGCACCGTTTCGATGAATTTCTTCAAAGGTGATTTCCCATTCGTTGTGGCACTCGACACCGGTAAAGGTGACCATGGGATAAAGCGCTCCTTTTAATCCCTGTTGTTGCGCATTGTGATGGGCTTCCGGTAATTGATTGTGACGGTATTTCAAAAGATTCAACGAAACTTCCGGTTTTGCCAAAGCTAAATACAAAGGAACAGCATAGGCTTCTGTGTCCCAATAGGTTGCACCGCCGTATTTTTCACCAGTAAATCCTTTTGGTCCAATGTTCAAACGTTCATCTTCGCCGTAATACGTGGAGAAGAGTTGGAATAAATTAAAACGGATGCCTTGTTGCGCTGCAGGATTGCCCTCGATTGTTACATCGGCCAATGCCCAACGTTTTTTCCACGCATCAATTTGTTCGGCTTTTAATTCTTCGTAGGATTCCGAATAGGTTGAAAATAACTCCGCAGCCATTGCTGTTTGTTGTTCTGGAACATCACGGCTGGTCAGTAAAATGACTTTTTTATCTAAAGTGATTGTTTCACCGGCAGCGGCGTGGAAATTAAAACGATCCGTGATGCCGAGAGTTTCCGTTGTTGTTTCTTCACTTAAAAGAGAATGTTTCATTGCAGCAGTCACAGTAAAGCGTTCAATACCAAAGTTATTTGGGATTGTTCGGACGGTCAAATGACTCATATCCTCCGTCGTTCCGCTATCAAGGGCTTCCCAAAACAGTTCGTCATAGTTGCTGTCTTCATTACGAACATTGCTGTCAAGCTGAGAAAGAACGGTGATGTCGGCTTCCCCGGCAAGCACTTCTGCTGTTAACCGTATCAAAGCCAATTCTTTTTTAACAATGCTTAAAAAGCGTTCAAAGCTGAATTTGATGGTTGCACCGTCAACATCTACGGTAAAGGATCGTGACAAAATACCTGTCTGCATGTCCAATTCCAAATAAAAATCACGATGGGGCAGTTGATTTAAGTCGATTTTTTGATCGTTGACGAAAAGATCCATCTTAATAAAATTAACTGCGTTGATGACTTTGCCGAAATATTCCGGATACCCGTTTTTCCACCAACCGACGCGGGTTTTATCAGGATACCAAACACCGGCAAGATAGGTGCCAAGGTGGTGGTCACCACTGTAGCTTTCTTCAAAATTTCCCCGCATGCCCATGTACCCATTACCGATACTGGTCAAAGATTCCTGCAAGCGGCGGTGGTCTTTACTTAAAGTTGTGGTTGCGATTTTCCAAGGATCAATAGCAAAAAGGCGTTGGATTTGTTTCATTTATTTTCCCTCCAATAGACTTCGTTCTTCCACCTAATAGTAAACGCAATCGATTGCATTAGTCAAGAAGAATCGTTGCAAAATAGAATTTTTTTTGGAAAAAGGAGAAATGTCACGAGTCTTTTGTTGATGGTAGACGAAACAAATGGAAAAAGAGTGAAAAGGAAAAACAATTTATTTGTGGTTTACAAACGCAACCTTTCTGGCTATAATGAAAAACATAACGAAACCGATTGCGTTGATAAAAGCCTTTTTGTTCTGCTTGTTGCTGAATAATGATGGTGCCGATGGCTGACGTGAAAACTTGCTACATAAAAAAGGAGATAGAAAGATGAAAAAATTATTGAGCTTTGAATTTTGGCAGAAATTTGGGAAAGCCCTGATGGTTGTAATTGCAGTAATGCCGGCTGCTGGATTAATGATCAGTATTGGAAAAACGATTCCGATGATCAATCCGGATCTGGGATTTTTGATTACAACAGGTGGCGTTATTGAAAATATCGGTTGGGCAGTTATTGGTAATTTGCATGTTCTGTTTGCACTGGCAATCGGTGGAAGCTGGGCGAAGGAACGGGCAGGCGGTGCGTTTGCTGCCGGGCTATCATTTATTTTGATTAACCGAATCACCGGTTCGATCTTTGGCGTAACCAGTGCAATGCTTGCCGATGAAAAAGCATTTACTCACACATTATTGGGAACAAAAATTATGGTAGACGGATTTTTCACCAGTGTTTTAGAAGCGCCAGCATTGAACATGGGCGTATTTGTTGGGATTATTGCGGGATTTGTTGGAGCCACTGCCTATAATAAATATTATAATTTCCGCAAATTACCGGAAGCATTGTCCTTTTTTAATGGCAAACGATTTGTTCCCTTTGTCGTTATTTTTCGTTCGGTGCTTGTTTCATTAGTTTTAGCACTTGTTTGGCCGGTCATTCAAGCCGGAATTAATAATTTTGGTTTGTGGATTGCGCAATCACAAGAATCTGCACCAGTTTTAGCACCGTTTTTATATGGTACATTGGAACGCTTGCTGTTGCCATTTGGTTTGCATCACATGTTAACAATTCCTATCAACTATACAGAATTGGGAGGCGCCTACACGATTCTTTCTGGTGCGCAAGCAGGAACGCAGGTTTTTGGACAAGATCCTCTTTGGCTAGCATGGGCAACGGATTTGGTGAATTTGAAAGATGCCGGTGACCTTAGTCAATACCAACACGTTTTAGGCAATTGGACACCTGCCCGGTTTAAAGTCGGACAAATGATTGGGGCATCTGGTATTTTGATGGGCTTGGCGGCAGCAATGTATCGCAATGTTGATCCTGATAAAAAAGATCGGTACAAATCAATGTATTTTTCAGCAGCACTGGCTGTCTTTTTAACTGGTGTGACAGAACCGTTGGAATTTATGTTTATGTTTGCAGCAGTACCACTTTATGCCGTGTACGCAGTCATTCAAGGTGCAGCCTTTGCGATGGCAGATATTGTTAATTTGCGGGTGCATTCTTTCGGGAATATTGAATTGTTGACACGAACCCCGATGGCACTTAAAGCGGGACTGGGAATGGATTTGGTGAACTTTGTCTGGGTTACTCTCGTATTTGGCGTGTTGATGTACTTTTTGGCTAATTTTTTGATTAAGAAATTTAATTTTGCTACACCGGGAAGAAACGGCAATTATGAAACAGATGCACCGGAAACAACTCCCACAACTGATAGAAAAACAGGAACTCTTGATCCCAACGATCAAATTGTAAAAATTATTAATTTGTTAGGCGGCCGGGAAAATATTACAGACGTTGATGCCTGCATGACGCGTTTACGGGTCAGTGTCAAGGATCGAGAAAAAGTTGGCGGCGAAGCAGAATGGAAAAACGCTGGAGCGATGGGCGTATTGGTAAAAGACAATGGGGTGCAAGCCGTTTATGGACCAAAAGCAGATATTTTAAAATCGGATATTCAAGACACTTTAGAATCCGGAGTTGAAATTCCAAAAGCTGTTTTTTCAGAGACAGGGGTAGAAACAGCAACGGATGACTACAAAGGAATCACAGAAACATTTGTGAGTGTTGCAACAGGAAATGTATTCCCAATCACGGCAGTTAATGACCCTGTTTTTTCACAAAAAATGATGGGAGACGGTTTTGGGGTGGAGCCTGAAAATGGCAAGATCGTTGCCCCCGTCAACGGCAGCATCACAAGTATTTTTCCAACAAAGCATGCATTGGGAATTTTGACAGAAAGTGGACTCGAAGTTTTAGTGCATATGGGGATCGACACGGTGGATTTAAAAGGAGCACCTTTTGAACTTAAAGTCAGTGAGGGCCAAACCGTTGCAGCAGGTGATTTACTGGCAGAGGTGGCTCTAGATAAAATCACCCAAGCCGGCAAACAAACGACTATGATTGTTGCTTTTACAAACAGTGCTGTGATTAAATCTCTTCAATTGACTGAACAGGGATCGCAAACAGCCGGCAAACAAATCGGTACCGTGGAACTCTAGCCAATAGCAGCGATCAATGCTAAGCTAAACAAAGAAGCAAGACAGAAAGGTTGTTTGGTGAAATGGCGAAATTTTTAACGTTAAATACCCATAGTTGGATGGAGGAAGATCCAGAAGAAAAATTGGAACAACTTGCAGAACAAATTCTTGCAGAACAGTATGATGGAATTTGTCTTCAGGAGGTCAATCAACGAATCGATGCAAAGGAAGCTGTTCTTGACGGGGCTTATTGCCCGACGAACAGTGAAGTGATGATTCGGGAGGATAATTTTGCCCTGCGTTTAGTGGAACTGTTACAGATTCAGGATCAAGAGTATTATTGGACTTGGGCTTATAGTCACATTGGCTATGATATTTACCAAGAAGGTTCTGCGATTTTGTCCAAAGAACCAATCATTGCCAACGATTTTTTCGTTTCTCAAAGTCGAGCAGAAACGGACTATCACACAAGAAAACTGGTGACGGGACTGACTGAAATCGAAGGGAAGATGGTGCGATTAGTCAGTTGTCATTATTCTTGGTGGCAAGAAGGCTTTGCCAAGGAATGGCGAGAGACAGAAAAGGCTCTGACAGGAAAAGAGTTGTTGGTTATTATGGGTGATTTCAATAATCCGGCAGACAGCGAAGGCTATCACTTGGTGACTGAAAGCACATTAGCCTTGCAAGACGCCTTCCAGACTGCGCAGCAACGAAAGGGAAACCACACGATCGAAAAAGAAATCGATGGATGGCAAAACAATACTGAAGCGTTGCGAATTGATTTTATTTTTCTTTCTGCTTCCTTTGAAGTTTTAACGTATCAAACCGTATTTGACGGCAAACAAACACCTGTTGTCAGTGACCATTATGGCGTAGCAGTAACAACCGCGTGAAAAAAGGTTCTTGCAAAATTTGCAAGAACCTTTTTTTAATACCATGCCGGTTTATCTCCGTCTGTATTGGGTTTATTGATTCCAAGAGATTCTCTTTGATGGGATTCAGGGTGCAAAATCAACTGACGAATGAAATCCGCCACGCTTTCACGAGATACTTCTGTTCCCTTGAAGGGGTCCCCTTTTTGAGTTAGTTCATAGGAAACCTCCGTCTTATTTGTTAACCATGCTGGACGAAGAATCGTGTAGTCCAACCCGGAGTTTTCAATTAGTTCGGCTGCTTTACTATAGGTTTCCAAATAGCCGCCATCCAGCATTTGATGATTCCAAATACCAAAATTTCCCGGTACTTCATCATAAATTCCTAAAGTTGAAACCCAAATCAATCGCTTTACACCGGTTTCTTTCATGGCTTCTACAATAGTTTTTGCTTGGTTTTCAATGGTTTTTCCGGCAAGATTTGCATACACGATCGTTGCACCGTCAATAGCTTCTTTTACTTGTTCTAAATTTTCAGCATCGCCTTCAATCAGCCGGCCATTTTGTGGGGCTGTAAGGCGTGCTGCGTTTCGTAAAAATAAGCGTTGAGTCACTGGATCCTTCACCAATTTTTTTGTGACTAGCTGTGCAATTTTTCCGTGGGCGCCTAAAATAGCTATCTCCATTATCTATCACTCCTTTTTTTCACTTACTTCTCTTTCGTTATAGAAGGAAGTGCAAGGAATTTCAAGAAAGGACACTTACAAAAAAGAACGTTTACGACAAACAGACTAATTTGTCGTAAACGTTCGCGATTAAGCAATTTCTGATAAAGTTGGTAATTTTACGTCTTTGCCGTATTTATTTTCTAAGGCTGTTTTAAGCAAGCGATAAGCCAATTGTTCATTACGGGCTAAAATTGGTCCATGAAAATAGGAGCCATAAACATTTTTGTAGATGACACCTTCGGATTGATCTTCGCCATTGTTGCCGTGACCTTCGACAACTTTTCCCAATGGGCGTTCCCCTTTTCCTAAAAAGGTACGACCGTTATGGTTTTCAAATCCATAATAGGTTTCATCGTATTCTTCATTATGAATCACGATATCACCGATATAGCGATTGTTGTCCTGGCTAAGGGTGTAATGGTCCAATGCTCCGATACCCTCGATTTTTTCTCCGTGGGCGCCCATGTAATAATGCCCCAGCAATTGATAGCCGCCGCAAATTGCTAACATCACTCGATTGTCTTCAATATATTTGGTTAAGTCAGCTTTTTTTTCTTGAATATCTTGAGAAACGATTAGCTGTTCAAAATCTTGACCACCGCCGAAAAACACCAAATCATATTTTTCCGGATCAAAGGGTTGATGAATGCTGACAACCTCAGTCGTCATGGTGATTCCTAATTTTTTTGCCAAATATTGCAGCATCAGCAGATTACCATTGTCGCCATAGGTATTTAACAAGTTGCCATAAAGATGCGCCAAGGTTAGTTCATATTTACCCACGATCCATGCCCCCTTTGATATAACCTTTTTCTGCTAATTTCTTTCGTAATTGCAGTACAGCCGTATATGTTGCCAAAATATAGACATGCTCTGTCGGCAAAGCTTTGATATCGGTGATTACTTCATCCAAGTCTTTTGTTTCCGTCAATTTTTCTTCTGGGATACCGGCAACTTTCAAACGCAGTGCCATATCTTTATGACGTTCGCCGCCAGCGATAACTTTTGGAATAGCCATCTCAGCAAAGGCTTCGTGATTGCCATCCCAAATCCAGCTGACATCAATTCCATCTGCATAGTTGGCATTTAAAAGACACACAAGAGAGAAAGGATAAGGGGATAATCCGATCATGTCGATGACTTGATTTAGACCCACGGGATTTTTTACCAAAACCAAAGTACATTGTTTTCCATCAATCTCAATGATTTCCTGTCTACCAAAAACTTTTTCATCATAACCTAGTCCGGCTTTGATTTTTTCCGGAGCAACGTGATAGTATTCTGCCACAGCGCTGGCTGCTAATGCATTGTAGACATTATACATGCCACCGACTTCAATCGTGTAGGGGTGGTCGTCAATGACAAAATTAGCAGAAGTATTGTTCATCGAGACCATCTTTGTCAATTTGTAATCAAGTTCTGGACGATGAAATCCGCAATTTGGACAGTAATATTTCCCAAGGTTGGCGTAGGTGATCATTTGATAGTGTAAAATATGATGGCACTTGGGACATAAAACGCCGTCGGTATTGTAGTGAGCCATTTGCTCTTCATCCGGCAGATGATCAAATCCGTAATACTTGCGCGGATTGACCGTTTCTAAGGAATTAAAAATCGGTGAATCGCCATTGCAAAGAATCGTTGCTTCCGGTGATTTTGCCGCACCTTCGACAATCAAACGGTAAGTGGTATAAATTTCACCATACCGATCCATTTGATCCCGAAAAATATTTGTAAAAACAAAAAGCTTGGGTTTGATATACTCTGTGACTTTGCTTAAACTAGCTTCATCAATCTCCAGCACCGCAAAGTTTTTTTGTCCTTTTTTTGGTTTTGCTGATAAAAAGGTGGACACGATTCCTTGTACCATATTGGCGCCAGTTGGATTTGTCAGTACTTCGTCAAATTCCTGACGAAGAATATTGACAGTTAAGGCTGTCGTTAAGGTTTTACCGTTTGTACCGGTAACCACGACCACTTCATAATCTTCAGAAAAATGGTGTAAAATATTTGGATCGATCTTTAGGGCAAGTTTGCCAGGATAACTGGACCCGCCTTTAAAAAAGGTTTTTAAAACCCATTGAGATGTCTTGCCGACGGTGACCGCCAGATGACTGCGTAAACTCATAGATGATTTGCCTCCAATTGAGTAAGTAACGTTGGATAATGAAAATAATCAACTTATCATACCATAGGATTGAAAAAATGTGGAAACAGCTTTTCAATTCCTTAAAAAAGTTTAGAGAAATTTTGCTGAAACCCATAAGTCAACCGATGATAATCTGTTCTGTAGGGTATTCGTAGCTCAAGTCCCGGGTTTCTTTTGGCACGAAAAGCAGGAGGGTGTAAAGCATACCGATTCGTCCAATAAACATTAAAATTGCGATAATGATTTTACCGGTGGCGGAAAGATCGGCAGTAATGCCCAAAGACAATCCGGTGGTTCCAAAAGCGGAGGTCACCTCGACGATGATCGCAATCAAGGGCTGATCTTCGATTGCAGAAAGAAAAAGCACGCTGAAAAAACACATCCCGAGAGAAAGCATAAAGACCACTACGGATTTTCGCACATCTGCCTCACTGATTCGTCGACCGAAAATGTTGATATGATCTTCACTTTTCAGAAAAGAATAAAGATATAAACCGATGATTGCAACCGTCGTCGTTCGAATTCCTCCTCCTACTGAACTGGGACTACAGCCAATAAACATCAAAAGAGAAAAAATAATCAAGGTGGTCACTTGAAATTGGTTCAGATCGTGAATCTGCAAGCCAGCATTACGGGTGGTCATGGAGTAGAAAAAACTGTTGATCCATTTGCCGCTAAGAGACATGTCCGCAAACAGATGATTGTTTTCCAAAAGATAGATCAACAGCGCTCCACCAAGAAATAAAATGACAAATGCCAGTACCGCGATTTTTGTAAACAAGGAGAAGCGAAAAGGCAGCATTCCTTTGCGTTTCTTTCTTCGATACTGCAACCATTCGCGAAAATCCATCAGGACAGGAAACCCGATTCCACCGAGGAAAATCAAAATCATAATCATCGTCAGAAAAAAATAATCTTTTGCGAAAGGGCGAATTGATTCACCGGTGACATCAAAGCCGGAGTTGGTCACTGCGGAAATCGCTTGATAAAAGCCGTAAAAAATCGCATCTCGCCAATGGGTATAATATCCCCTAACATAAAAGTAAATGGAAAATAATGTTCCAAAAATTCCTTGCGCTGCCAACAAAATAATAAAGGTGATACGAATCAAACGCACAATTCCGCTGAGTCGCGGCTGATTCATATCAGTCATGATCAACTGCCGCTGTTTCAAAGAAATCCTACGTTTGGATACAATGAAAAAGAAGGTGGAAATCATCATGATTCCTAAGCCACCTACTTGAAACAAAATTTCCAAAAGCAAGATGCCGCGATCGTTAAAGACGCTGTTGATATTAAATGTCGTTAACCCCGTCACACTGACAGTGCTGATCGCCATAAAGAGCATATCAATGAAGGAAGCTTCTGCTCCCGGTTGGCGAAAGACCGGCAAATAAAATAAAATCAAGGATAACACCGTCATAATCAAATAATACGAGACGATAATCTGGATGGAAGATACATTATTTGCAAGAAAAAAACGGCCCTTACGAAGAGAAAGCCGAAAAAAGCGTCGGATGTCCATGAAATTCTCCTAACTTAAAATTCGATACCTTCAGTATAGCAAATTTAATGAAAATACGGTATTTTTCCTTCGGTTAGCAAAAACCATACTTTTTTCAATAATTATCAATAATCTTAAAAAAAACCTTATCTTTTGAACACAATTTATTCATACTTTCCAGCTATTCTATAGACATACCAACAAACAACCCAAAACACTTTTCATTTTTAACTCCTTCCCCGTTCTTGAAAAAGGACGGGGCCCTTTTTTTCACGTCATATCTTTTGATAATGGCGTGTTTTTTTGTATCCTTTTTTTGGGAGACGACTATAATAGGAGGAAAAAGAAAAGAAAGAGGGAAACGATGGAGAGTGTCTTAGTAGTTTTAAGAGGGAATTCTGGTAGCGGAAAAACAACGATTGCTAAATCTCTTCAAGAAAAATTAGGAGCTAGAACCATGTTGATTTCGCAAGATGTTATACGCCGAGAAATTTTGAAAGTTCGCGACACAGAAAATAATCCATCTGTTGAATTGATCCGGCAAATGGCTGAATATGGAAAAACAGTTAGCCCAGTTGTCATTATTGAAGGGATTTTAGTCAATAGGCGTTACCAATCCATGCTGTTTTCCTTGATTGAATCTTTTCAAGGGAATGCATTGGTTTATTATTTTGATTTGAGTTTTTCTGAAACGGTAAAACGTCATAAAACAAAACCAAATAAAGAGGAATTTGGCGAGGAACAGCTACAAAAATGGTGGAATGAAAAAGATTTTCTAGGAGTGACTAATGAGGTTTTACTCACTGACCATCAAAAGAAAGAGAACATCATCAAACAGATTTTAGGTGATTTAGCTGTTTATACAAAAATAAATGATTGATCTTTAGTATAAAAAATTCCCTTTATTTACAACTAGTTAAGAATGGAGGATGTCTATGATTGAAATAAAAGTAAATGTGGTAATAACTCCTAAGCAAATTGCTGCCGTCTATCAAGAGGCTGAATTTGATAAATCGATTGAAAATGAAATGCGGCTTAAAAAAATGCTGACGGAGACACCGTTGACAATCAGTGCATGGGAAAAGGAACAGCCGATTGTTAGCGGAGGTACAGGAGTATTTGGGAAATCGAGTGTTGCTGACTTTGCGATCAGAAGAAACAGCACAAGGATTTTATCAAAAAATTGGGTATGAAAAAACGGATGCGATGTTTCGAATCCATCGGGAGAGATAACATGTTGATTATTGAGAAAAATAAAACCATTTCTATTGAAGAAATGAGTGCAGTTTTTAAAAATTCTGGTATCCGACGTCCGATTCACGACAAACAACGGTTGAAACGAATGCGAGATAATGCCACTATCTTGTATACAGCTTGGCAAGATGGACAAATTGTAGGACTTTTAAGAGGCGTCTCCGATGGTTCATATTGCTGCTTTATTTCTGATTTGGCCGTGGATAAAAGCTATCAGCGACAAGGTATCGGAAAAAAGTTAATGACAGCATTAAAGCAAGACTTGGGTCCAAAGATTTCTCTTGTTTTACTGGCGGCACCTGAGGCGATGGCGTATTATCCTAAACTCGGTTTTGAGCAGGTGACTGCTGCCTTCAAAGTACCGCGAAAGTATTAGAAAAAGCTAACTAAGAAAAAGAATGGAGGGAAAGTAATGGAGCTGGCAGCTTATGAAGCAACATTGCCGGAAAAATGGCGGGACAGTTATTTCAGCTTAAAGGAAAGCCTTCTCACCAATCTTCCAGAAGGTTTTGAATTGATAATGCAATACGGAATGCCAACGTTTGTCGTTCCCCTCAGTACATTTCCACAAGGGTATTTGGGACGTAAGAATGAGCCGTTGCCTTTTCTTTCGTTGGCGGCGCAAAAAAATCATTTGGCCCTTTATCACATGGGGTTGATGAGCAACAAAGAACTGCTGACCTGGTTTCAAACCAAGTATGCAGAAGCTGTACCAACAAAGCTAAACATGGGCAAAAGTTGTATTCGCTTTACAAATACGAAACATATTCCTTATAAGCTGATAGGAGAATTGGCGCAAAAAATAACCGTAACAGAGTGGATCGAAGCCTACATGAGGTATCAGAAAAAATAAAAAGAACGCTGACCTTGAGAGAATTTTAGGTCAGCCTTTTTCTAATCAAACAATTTATCCGATTCAAAGGTGTGGGTTAACTCATTCCAGAACATCTGATATTCAAAGCTTTTTCCCTCCAGAACCAGTTGAAGCCGTTTTTTAATATCTGATTTGATTTCTAAATTAGGAATCTCAGCTACATCAAACCACTGACACGCGCCTTCTGCTCCATTTGGAATCAATTCACCGGTAAAATCCGTACATAAGTAGTCTAAAAAAATAAATTGCTCCCGCTTGATTTCATTGATAAATCCAGAAACGCCCTTCAAGGTGATACTTTTTGCTACAAGCCCGGTTTCTTCCTTCAATTCACGGATGGCAGAATCGGTAAAGGTTTCAGGAAATTCAACTTTCCCTCCCGGTGGAACAAAACCAGAAAAATCACCTTTGTTTCGTTCAATCAACAAAACCTGCTGCTCTTTTTTTACAACCACTGTATTCCAAAATCTAAAATGAATTCCTTCAGTCAAACGAAGCCCTCCTTTTTTTGATATTATAACCGAACCTATCTATCCACGAAAGAAGTTGCGACGTTCTTTTTTATTTTCAAATTTTATTTTTCGGTGTCTTTTGTTATGATAGGAAAGACTAAAAATAAAAGAGGTTATTTCAAAAATGGTAAAAAAATACGCAAAAACATTTCAGATAAATTATCCTGATAGTGATGCTTTTCAACAAATTAAACTTTCCCGATTGTTTGATCTTTGCACCATTGTTTCTTATGAACATAGCAATGTGATTGGAATCGATACGGCATATCTTGATCGCTTGGGAGTAAATTGGATCATCAATGAAGCTGAATGCAGCTTCGAAAAATTTCCAAAATACAATGATACGATTACGATTGAAGTCTACGCAACCACCTACAATAAATTTTTTATCTACCGTAAATTTGAGATTTTTAACGAGACAAAGGAAATTATTGGAACAGTTTTTATGTCGCTATCCTTATTAAATCTGGAGAAGCGCAAGATTCATACGATTTCCGAAGAAGTCGGGGAAGCTTTTGGAGCAGAATTTTCAAAAAGAATCCATCGTTTTGAACGAACAGACGGAACGCAATTACCGGAAGCACCAACCTATCAGATACTCCCCAAATACAGTCATCTAGACTATAATCAGCATGTATACAATGTCTTTTACTATGATTGGATGTTAGACAGCTTACCGTTAGAAATACTACGGGAAAATCAAATTAAAAAATTGACGATGCGCTTTGAAGAAGAAATCGCTAAAGATGAACCCATTGCGGTGTATCACGCCATCACAGAGGACAACCAGCTGACAACTATCACTGCAATAAAAGCCCAAGACAAAGAAAAAGCAATCGCCACGATTGTTTGGGAGACAAAGGACAAGCAATGAGTTCTCGCTGAAAAAAAGCGGCAGAAGCAAAAGGAAGGAGGTTTTATCATGAAACTAGCGATTCTAGGATATTCCGGCAGTGGAAAGTCAACGTTGGCGCGGTTTATTTCTGAAAAAAGAAATCTTCCTCTCCTTCATCTTGATGCGGTCAATTTTGTTCAGGATTGGCAAGAGCGAGACAAAGAAGAAGCAAGAACAATTGTGAGGGATTTTTTAACAAAGGAAGACTGGCTCATTGAAGGCAATTACAATAACTTTTTGCAACAGGAGCGTTTAAAACAAGCGGATCAGATTTATATTTTGACCTTTTCAAGATGGACCTCCTTACGAAGAATTCTTGCCCGGGGCATTAACTATCGAGGGAAAGTTCGTCCAGATATGGCAGCCGGCTGCATCGAAAAAGTAGATGCTGCTTTTTTATGGTGGGTGTTGTATGAAGGAAGAACAGCAGAAAAACGCAACCACTTTACAGCAATCAAGAACCAGTATCCGACAAAAACAATCCTCATAAAAAACCAACGGCAATTAGATAAAATCTATCAGCAATTTCAATCAAAGTGAATGCTGTCTTGCCCTTTCTCCCATCTACCTTGAATTTAGGACTGTAAAAAACTTCGATTTTCCGCTATAATACCAAAGGAAAGCGGAGGGCGGAATATGGCACAATTATTTTTTAAATACGGTACAATGAACAGTGGAAAGACAATTGAAATTTTGAAGGTTGCTCATAATTACGAAGAACAAGACAAACCCGTGGTAATCATGACTAGCGGTGTCGATACACGTTCTGGAATCGGCAATGTATCCAGTCGCATTGGCTTGGAGCGAGAAGCGATTCCGATTTTTGAGGAAACCGATATTTTTCAAGTTATTTGCGATTTACCCTTCAAACCTTATTGTATTTTGATTGATGAAGCGCAATTTTTAATGAAAAAGCACGTGCTGGATTTTACAAAGGTAGTAGATGATCTGAATATTCCAGTCATGGCCTTTGGGTTAAAAAATGACTTCCGTAATGAGCTGTTTGAAGGCTCAAAATATTTGCTGCTGTATGCCGATAAAATTGAAGAAATGAAAACAATCTGTTGGTTTTGTCATAAAAAAGCCACAATGAATCTGCACTATATTGATGGAAAACCAATCTATGAAGGAGACCAAGTTCAAATTGGGGGCAATGAGGCCTATTACCCAGTTTGTCGTCACCATTATTTCCATCCTGAAATCAAATAAGAAGGAGAACAGGCATGTACGATCAATTGCAGGCGATTGAAGATCGCTACGAAGAATTAGGCGAACTATTGAGCGACCCAGCGGTAATTTCCGATACCAAGCGCTTCATGGAGCTTTCAAAAGAAGAAGCAAATACCCGTGAAACCGTGGAAGTTTATCGTCGCTACAAAGAAGTAGTCCAAGGAATCAAGGATACAGAAGAACTGCTAGGGGAAAGCTTGGACGCGGATATGGCTGAAATGGCGAAAGAAGAATTATCCGATCTAAAAAAAGAAAAAGAAGTTATCGAAGACCGCATCAAAATTTTATTGTTGCCAAAAGATCCCAATGATGACAAAAATATTATCATGGAAATCCGTGGTGCAGCAGGCGGCGATGAAGCAGCACTTTTTGCTGGTGATTTATTTACTATGTATCAAAAATATGCAGAAAGCCAAGGCTGGAAAGTTGAAGTCATGGATGCCAACATCACAGGAATCGGCGGGTACAAAGAAGTAATCATGATGATTTCCGGCAGCAACGTGTATTCAAAATTAAAATACGAAAGCGGTGCGCATCGGGTCCAACGGGTTCCTTCAACAGAATCGCAAGGACGTATTCACACCTCTACTGCAACCGTGGTCGTTATGCCGGAAGCAGAAGAAGTAGACGCGGAACTTGACGACAAAGATATCCGGATCGATATTTACCACGCATCCGGTGCTGGTGGACAGCACGTCAACAAAACGGCATCAGCGGTTCGACTGACCCATATTCCTACCGGTATCGTAGTTGCGATGCAGGACGAACGTTCACAATTAAAAAATCGGGAAAAAGCCATGAAAGTATTGCGGGCACGGGTATATGATCAAATTTCCCACGAAGCACAAAGCGAATACGATGCAACTCGTAAATCAGCTGTTGGAACTGGAGATCGCTCGGAACGGATTCGTACCTATAATTTTCCGCAAAATCGGGTGACCGATCATCGAATTGGCTTGACTATCCAAAAATTGGATCAAATTCTTGCAGGTAAATTAGATGAAATCGTTGATGCGTTGATTCTTTACGATCAAACCTCAAAATTGGAAGAAATTCAAAATGGTTAAAAAAACGTATCGAGAAGTCCTGAACCGGGCTTCTTCTTTTTTAGAATCTCAGGGAAAAGAAGGCTACGCCATTCAATTTTTGTTTTTGGAACGAAAAAAATGGACGAAAATGGACTGGTTACTGGCAATGAATCAAACAATTCCTACAGAAGAGGAAGAGCTGATCCAGCAAGATTTAACGGCATTGCTGGCAAATCATCCTCCGCATTATTTGTTGGGCTATGCGGATTTTTACGGACATCGCTTCAAGGTGACACCAGCAACACTGATTCCTCGACCAGAAACAGAAGAGCTGGTGGCGGAATGTTTGAAGGAAAGCGGGAAAGAAAAACAACTTGTTGTTGATGTAGGAACTGGAACAGGAGCCATTGCAATCAGTTTAAAGTTGGCTTGTCCTGACTGGCAAATGATTGCAGTTGATCTTTCTCCTGAAGCACTTACTGTGGCGAAAGAAAATGCGACAAATTTAGGTGCTGTGATCGATTTTCGTTTAGGGGATACCTTGGCACCTGTCGAAGAAAAAATAGATATTTTAATTTCCAATCCTCCATATATCAGTACCGAAGAATGGGGACTGATGGATGAAAGTGTTCGGACTTTCGAACCGAAAATGGCCTTGTTCGCCGAGGAAAACGGTTTGGCTCTCTACCAAAAAATTGCCGCAGAAGGAAAGAAAAAACTTCATCCAGAAGGCAAGATTTTTTTAGAAATCGGTTTTCAACAAGGACCCGCAGTTAAAAAGATTTTTGAGAAAGCTTTTCCAGAAAAGAAAGTGAAAATTCTTCAAGATATGTCTGGGAAAGATCGGATGATTTTTGTCTCCTAAAGGCCAACATGTGGAAAAAAATTTTTTTAAAATGTTTCACGTTAAAAAAACAGGTTAAGACTGGTAGTTACACAAGTTTAAAAGTTGTCAACAGGGTTATGCACACTTGACAAATTAGTTATCCACAAAATGTGAATAACTAATTGAGGAATGTTGAAAACTTAATCATTTTATTGAGAAAGGCTGTGAATAAACTGTGGAAACAAAATGCTATGAGTGGACGGATATTGCGGAAGCGGCACAAAAAATTAAAGATGGAGAACTAGTTGCTTTTCCAACTGAAACGGTGTATGGACTGGGGGCTAACGCTCTTTTGCCAGAAGCTGTCCAGCAGGTTTTCAAAGTTAAAGGACGCCCTAGCGACAATCCACTGATCGTTCACGTGAAAGATTTTCAGCAAGTGCTTCCATTTGTGGATAAAATACATCCTTTAGCAGAAAAAATCGTTGAAATGTATTGGCCAGGTCCGTTAACGTTGATTTTTTCCATCAAAAAAGGACAGTTACCAACTGTTGTGACGGGAGGGTTATCCACAGCGGCATTTCGTATGCCTGCAAATAAAAAAACACTTTCATTGATTGAGCAGGCGGGTGTACCAATCGTTGGACCGAGCGCAAATACGTCAGGGAAACCCAGCCCCACTACTAGTGAACATGTTTTCCATGATCTGAAAGGGAAAATTGCAGGAATTTTAGAAGACGGAGCGACTGCCATTGGGGTTGAATCAACGGTACTTGATTTAAGTGATCCAACAACTTCACCGGTGATTTTACGTCCGGGTGCGATCACGAAAGAAGAATTAGAAGCCAAATTGCAGACAACGATTTTATTAGATAAGCATTTGGTTAAAGAATCGGAGACCCCGAAAGCACCGGGAATGAAATACAAACATTATTCACCGGATACACCAGTCATGATGGTAAAGTCCGCAGACTGGCAAGCCGTTTTAGATTGGGTGAAGGATAAACAAATTCGTGCAGGAGTGATTGCTGGACCGCAAATTTCAGAAAAAATGCGTTATGAAGCTGCCGCAGTTTTTATGTTTCCGAAAGACACAGTTGAGGCTGCTGCAAAAGGTTTATTTGCCGGATTGCGGGCGTTGGATGAACCTCGCTTGGGATTAGATGTAATTTTTGTTGAAGTTTTTCCAGAAACCGGCTTGGGTGCTGCATACATGAATCGTTTAAAAAAAGCCGCTGCACAAACCTATTTTTCAGCAGCGACCAAATAAAAAAGTTCGAAAAACTGTCTCAAACTGGACAGTTTTTCGAACTTTTTTGTTACGCATCGTGATCGTGCGGTTGATTCTCTAAAATTTGTTCAATGCTTTCTCGTTCGCCCGCTAAAAAGTGGGGCAGATACAAAGGAATCTCTTCAAAAACCCTGCTTTGGTTTTCATAAGCCGAAGGATCAAGACTTCCTTCCTCCGTAGCAATTTCAATCAGCATTCGATTTGGTTCCCGGAAATAAAGGGAGGTAAAAAATTCGCGATGTTTGATACCAGAATTTAGGAAATTTCGTTGATTTAATTGTTCGTCCAGTTCCCGCAGCCGTTTTTCATCTTTGACTCCGAAGGCAACGTGATGGATGCCGCCGATACCAAGTTCTGCTAATGGGCTATGGATATCGTGGATCAAATGAACTTCTTGATAGAAAGTCGTCTCTTGATTATCCAAAATGGTGACTTCTGTATTTGTGTCAAAAAAAGTCGTCTGCTTTTGTTGGTGCCAACCTAAAAGATTCGTTAATTCTTTTTCTGTGGCGGCTGGGTATTGCCCACGCAGTTGGATTGCATCAATTCCCAAAATCGCATGTTCCACTGGTACGTCGGTATCCGCAAAGGGATAGAAATCCTCGGCTTTTTCAAATTCTCTGAGTGGTGTGAGGGACATTTGTGTGTCATCCGGGGCTTCAAAACGCAAGAGTGGGCGACCATTGAACGTTTCGATACCGTAATGGCAAATGCCGGCAGCTTCCAATCGCGTCTCCCAGAAAGTCAGGGATTCTTCGGAAGGGACCTTCATAACTACCCGTTCGATATTATTGGTTCCAAATTTATGATCTTCCCCTTCACGGACTTCAAAAAAAGTCAGTTCTGTACCAATCCGTTCTCGGTTATCGGAAAAAAAGAGATGATACATGGTGTGATCATCTTGATTGATCGTTTTCATTAGTAATTTTAAGCCAAGTATATTATGATAAAAATCAAACGTCGGTTGAATAAATCGATTTAAAATGGAGATATGATGGATGCGTGCATTCATTTAAAAAATCCTTTCTCTTAGGAGGTTATTATGGAAAAATTTTTTCAACAAGGGCAAGATGATACGCTAGTCGTTGCCTTTCATGGAACCGGCGGTAATGAATACCAACTGCTGTCGACAATCGCGGCTTTATTTCCGGATGCTAGTGTACTGAGCTATTTGGGAACTGAAAAAACGGGTCAGGAACGTCGATTCTTTGCACAATTAGTCGATGGAAAATTGGATCGGGTTGATTTTGAAAAACGAGTGACAGAATTTCTTGAAGAAGAATGGCCAACCGTAACCAAAAAAGAACGAATCATTTTCATCGGTTATTCTAATGGTGCTAATTTTATTTTAGGCTTGTTGGAAAAGCAGCCTGAACTTGCTGATACGGTTATTTTACTTCATCCAAGTAATTTCGTCTATCAATTCGAAACGACAGCAGCTTCGACACAGCTTTTGTTGACCAGTGGTGCGCAAGATTCTATCAGCTTACCGGGAGAAGCGTTGACATTGTCACAACAATTGGAAAAATCTTTTTCCAATGTTCATTTTCTATTGTTGGACGGTGACCATCAAGTCAGTGAAGATGAAATCAATCGTTTGAAAACCTATCTAAAGAAATAACATAAGGGAAAAGACTGTAGACAAAGCTGTGGGTTGGCTTAGGTCTACAGTCTTTTTAAGTTTGGGCGATGGGAAATGAATGAAGGAGAAGGTCTTGATTATTTTTGGAGTAGTGCTCGTTTTTTGATCCTAGCTTATCTTAGCTACAGATAAAAATTAATTGTCTATTTCCATTGAATCGTTATCGTATAGTGTCATATAAATAAAATTAATACTATTATTCAAAAAAGCAAAAAAATATTTTAAAGAAAGCGATTTCGTGTTATGGTGGAATAAAAGGGCAATGAAGCATTGCACCTGGTTTAGGATTACCTTCTGGTACATCAACTAAATACCTATACTTTAGCGTCGGAAGTGATAAGTTTTGGTTAGAATATAACTTATAAAATATCGGAAGGAGGATTGAAATGATAGTAGAAATAGCTATGATCCTCAGTTATATTTTGGGTGTGGGAAAACTCATTCTAGGTATCTCTCTTTTTATCTTTATGATTAAAGTTTTAAATAGTTTAAAGGAAATAAAAGAAGAGTTAAAAAAACAAGCTAATGACACGAGTAATCATAAATAAAATTACTTTTTTAATTAGAAGATGGATGATTTTATGAGCAACGAAGCATACCAAGTAATCTTGCTTCGTTGCTTTTTGGTTTTTTCACAATAATTCTCTATAGGTATAAATCAGTCGGGTTTATCCGGTTGATAAATGTTAAATAAATTCTTTAACCGGTTCACATAGTCCATTTTTACGTTGATTACTTGCAACGTGAAAACCGGTTCTCCTTCTATCACGTAGAAAATCAACTCTCTTTTTTGGAAAATGCTCATGCTCAATGTTTTATTAGGACTATTTTTTTGTCTGATGCGTTTGTCAAAACGGATACCTGAATGAGGAAAAGTTTTTAAAATCTGCCTGTTATCAAAAATATCTTTGATTTTTGTGAAATCAAACGGATTAATTAGTAAGATGGACATTAAATGCTAAAATAGAAGATATACAGTGTATTACTATTCTGATCGGAGGGAGAGGGCTATGGGGAACATAGTAAAAAAAATTGCTGCACTTTTTAGGAACATACGCTTTTTAGGTGGAGATTCATTTAATCGGAACGCAAATTCTGAATTGTATTTACGAGAACAAAATCTCAAACGTATTGAAAGGGAACGAGAACGAAAGGAAGACGATACCCAACTCTAAGAAAATATCGTTTCCATCCTAAAAGCTCATTTTATGAAAAGTTAATACTGTATTCTTGCTATTTCTCAACTCAAGCAGAAACCTAAATGATATAGTAAATTTGTTAGAGTAATTATATTTTTTAATCTACCATTTTATTAATTTGTATAGTAAAATACGAATAAGATTTTTTGCAAGCGCTTTTAATAGTTAAGGGCGAAAACATGAAACAAAAAGTAAGACCTTTTTTTAAAAGATTTATACCAGTAATAGGAATAATTCTTTTCGTGTTGTATCTAAGAATGTTTGTTTTTCAACCTGTAAAAGTAATGGGACATTCTATGGATCCAACATTACAAACAAACGAAAGGTTACTAATATTAAAGTCACAAAATATTAAACGATTAGATATTGTTGTAGTAAAACACCCAACTGTAAAGAAAAAAATTATTATCAAAAGAGTTATTGGAATTCCAGGAGATTATATTTCGTTCAAAAATGATAAGATGAAAATTAATGGGAAATTAGTTAACGAAAGCTATCTAAAAGAGTATCTAAAACTATTTAAGGAAAATAAATTACAGGAAGTATATACATACAGTGAACAATATCAAGAATTAGCTCGAAATTCAAAAAATTTTACTAATCAAGACTTTGAAATACACGTACCAGAAAATAATTATTTTCTACTGGGAGATAATCGATTGGTCTCTGAAGATAGTCGGGTATTTGGAAATGTGGAGTCAAATCAAATTATCGGGAAATCTATCATTAGAATTTGGCCCGTAACAAAAGAGAATCTATGACTTTTTTATTAGTAAATTTCTGAAAGGATAGAGATTTACGGAGTTGGGTATCCAGCAGCCTATTGAACATTGACTCGCTGTTAATTGGAGGTGTCGAAAATGTTAAAAAAATTTCAGAAGTCTAAAATAAATATATACAGTATAATTGGTTTTCTTGGAATTATTGTTTTAGGGATTATTAAAGAATTTGTACCTTCTTTGAGCTTTTTAACCACTGGTTTTCCTGGACTAGTATTAGTAGCCGTGTTCTTATTTTTAGGAGTACAAGGAGTCATTGCTAATAAAAAAAAGAGTAGCGAATAAAAATCACTTGAGTCTAAGATCAAAATTAAAATAGTTATTTACTGATTAAATTAACATAATCAATAAATAACTAATATTTAAGAGGAAGTATAAGTTTAATTTTATAAATGTCAGATAACATAGCGAATTGTTTTATATAGATATTAATAATAATAAACTAAAAAGAATGAAATTACTTCTGTCCTTTAAATTTACGTGACAAATCATTCCATATCAATTTAATCATAGAACCAAAAGAAATTCCTGAATCTTTTCTGTTTCTAATTAGTTGACCAAGATCACTTGCAAAATATCCATAACTAAAATAACCACCAACTAGAGCTAACAACACTACAAAAACAGAAATAGCTATTTTCATTTTATTCTCCCCATTTCAGTTAAAGAATATTTTTATTAAATTTTCCACAACTTTATATTGGAAATAATGGCATAAATACTACGTTATTTCAATTATAGGGACACTGCATATTTCATGAACATCTCTATCTGTATTCCTGATTTTTCTATGACATCCAATATTTTTGATGGTATCTAGTGGCCTGTTAATTAAAAGGAAGGAAAGAAAAATGCTAAGAAAAAATCAACAAAAGGCAAAATGTATATACAGTATAATTGGTTTTTTGGAATCTCTGCACTTTGGCTCATTAAAAAGTTCGTACCACCCCTAAGTTTTTTCGCTACTGGATTTCCAGGTTTAGTGCCAATGAGTCTTTTCTTATCATTATTTGTACAGGTATTTAGGGAGGAGAAAAGAAAACTGAAAAGTAGCAATTGAATGTATATTTGCTTACACTTGTATGTTCTGTTCCTGCTTTGTGATTAATGTTTGGACTTTACGTTGAAAAATTAGAAAGCAAGTTGAACAAAAAGAAATAAGAGCAACAAAGCTGAATTCTCAGTCTTTTCTGAACGAACCATTTGGTCAGTAGTCTTAACCTTTCTTTAGATGTTTTTTATTTATGTTAGTTTTTTTTATCCTTTTTAGAAGTAACGTACATCCCATATATTCCCACGCCAATAAAAATGATTGATGTTATTATCACAACATTGTCTTTAGTCCATATTCCTGAAATCAGTAGAACAAAAAATAGAACAGTTCCCCAAAATCCAACAGTTTTGAATAATTCCATTTCATTTCTTCCTTTCAAATTTCATTAGATTTAAGCTAATCAGATTAGTTCGTAAGATACCTATTGATTGTAGACGTTTCAATCGGGTAGTTTTTTCTTTACAATTTATTTATCCTTTTGGGTTTCATTTTCTGATAAGCACCCATTGCAAAAGGTCTTCATTTACTTGTTTCGTTTCATGAAATTCCTTTTACAATTTTTTAAACATAGGCTGATTTCCTCTTTTTAGTGTATGTTACCATAGTTTTCTTGAATAGATAGAGTTGTTACACATAATACACGGATTGTATAGTTCATAAAAATAAAGCGCTTTAAAAAACATTGACTTTCTTTCGCAAACTCGGTATATTTTAAGTAATAAGAATATGTGGATAGTGATTGTTTCAATACAAGCTAAACCTAATTGCCTTAAAAACGAATTTTTTCGTCTTTTTTTGAGGATAATTAGGCTTTTTTTATGGGAAGGAGTTTGAAAAGTGCGGATTGAAAAGATTCTAAATAACAATGTCATTGTTTCAAGGGATAATGAGAACAACGAGATCATCGCAATGGGCAGAGGCTTGGCATTTAATAAACGCGCCGGAGATTTGATTCCAGCAGAAAAAATCGACAAAGTCTTTCGTTTGACAAATACCTCAACAGCACAGAAATTTCAGGAATTGCTAAACGATATTCCTATTGAGTATCTAGCATTGGCAGATGAAATTATTGAATACGCAAAATCTTCTCTTGAGATCTCCTTGAATGAATCAGTCTATGTGTCGCTGACGGATCACTTGTACACAGCAATCGAACGCAGCAAAAACAACATTTCAGTCCCAAATATTTTGCTTTGGGATATTAAACGGTTGTTTCCTAAAGAATTCCAGGTTGGGAAAAAGGCAACGGAAAAAATCAGTGAATATTATCAAGTGCAGCTCTCAGAAGATGAAGCTGGGTTTATCGCCTTGCATCTGGTGAATGGTCAGACAGAAGAAGGTCAGGAAGACATGTACGCCTTCACCAAGACTTTACAGGATATTATAAATATTGTTCGCTATTATTTTAAGATTGATTTTGATGAAGAGTCGGTTTATTTTTATCGATTTACTACTCATTTACGCTTCTTTTTATCCCGAGTTACCAGCCAAACAATCCACGATGGCGAGGTAGAAGAGGAATTGTTGCAGATCGTTACAAAAAAATACAGTAATGCGTTGCGTTGTGTCGAAAAAATCGATCAATTTCTTGCAGATAAATATTCCTACACAATGTCTAGTGACGAAAAAATGTATTTAACGATTCATATTGCCCGTTTGGTGCAAAAAAGTCGTTGAGAATAAAAAATTTAAGGAGGATTGTTGAACAAAAATGCAGAGCCCATCTGCCTATGAAGCTTCAGGAAAAGCTTCGTTTTGGATAGTGACATTCAGTTGGCTAAACCTTCAATCAAAACAAAATTGGAGGAAGAATCATGGGAAAATATCAAGAATTAGCAAAGAAAATTGTAGCAAATGTCGGTGGAAAAGAAAATATCAATGGTTTGACACATTGTATCACTCGCTTACGCTTCAAGTTAAAAGATGAAAGCAAAGCAAACGATGAAATTCTGAAAAACATGGATGGGGTAGTGACCGTAATGAAAAGTGGCGGTCAGTATCAAGTGGTCATTGGTAATCATGTACCGGCAGTTTTTGAGGATGTCGTGGAAGTGACGGGTGTCATGAGTGAAGACGGGGAAGAAAAAACAAACCAAGGAATTTTCAATACGTTGATCGATGTCATCAGTTCGGTGTTTCAACCGTTTTTAGGCGCATTAGCTGCCAGTGGGATGATTAAAGGGATCAATGCGCTATTGGTAGCAACAGGGGTTTTAGCGACCACCAACGGTACTTATCAGATGTTGAATGGTGTTGGGGATGCGTTGTTTTACTTCATGCCAGTAGCAGTGGCTGTTGCGGCGGCGAAAAAATTCAACGTCAATCAATATGTGGGATTAGCGATTGGTGCAGCTTTAGTTTATCCGAGTTTGCAATTGGATGCTTTTTCGGCTGCTGGAGAACCGATCATGACCTTGTTTAATGGCAGTTTGTTTGCTAGTCCCGTCTACACAACATTTTTAGGGATTCCTTTGGTAGCAACAAACTATACCAGTTCAGTGGTTCCAGCGATTTTTGTCGTATGGGTGGCGAGCAAGGTTCAAAAGGTTGCGAAAAAGACGTTGCCTGAATTGCTTCAAGCATTCTTTGTTCCTTTTTTCGTATTGCTGATTTCCGTTCCACTAGGGTTCTTAGTAATTGGACCAGTGATTAGCTTGCTGACCAATCTGCTAGCGGGTGGATTTGATGCTTTGATGAATTTCTCACCGATTTTATTTGGTCTGATTCTAGGAACGCTATGGCAAGTTTTGGTTATCTTCGGGCTTCATTGGAGTGTCATTCCAATTGCGATGATTCAACTGTCTTCCTTAGGGTTTGCGACAGCTTTAATTGGTACCTTTGGGGCAAGTTTTGCTCAAACTGCGGCAGTCTTTGCAATGTATTTCAAATTGAAAAACCCGAAAGAAAAAGCCTTGGTTATTCCGGCAGTTATTTCCGGACTTTGTGGTGTAACAGAGCCGGCGATTTATGGATTATCCTTACCTAAGAAAAAACCATTTATTTTCTCAATGATTGGTGGAGGGATCAGTGGCGCTTTCTTAGCTGCAATGGGAGCACGGCAATTCACAATGGGCGGATTAGGCGTTTTTGGGATTCCTAGTTTTGTCAACACAGAGACAGGTGATATGAGTGGAATGGTCTACTCATTAATTGCTGTTGCCATCGCTTCGGTTGTCGGTTTTGTCTTGACTTTCTTCTTCTGGAAAGACGATGCAGTGGAAGCAGAAGTTTCGGTTAAAAATACGGCAACAACAGTTAAAGAAACGATTAGCGCACCTCTGCAAGGAGAAATCGCTCCTTTATCGGTCGCAAAAGATGAAGCCTTTGCTCAAGGGGCTTTAGGAAAAGGAATCTTGATTTATCCAAAAACCGGCGAAGTCGTGGCACCATTTGACGGTACAGTGATGACATTGTTTCCAACGAAACATGCCATTGGGCTGGTTTCTGACGGCGGATTGGAATTGTTGATCCATATTGGTTTGGATACTGTTCAACTGAATGGAAAGTTTTTTGAAGCGCATGTGCAGCAAGGCGACCAAGTGAAAAAAGGACAAGCGTTGATTACCTTTGATTTGGAAGCCATCAAACAAGCCGGCTACAGTGTGGAAACTCCGGTTATCGTAACGAACGCAGAGGATTATTTGGATATTTTAGAAAGTCAGAATTCCTTCGTCAGTAATGGAGATGAATTGATTACGGCTTTGATTTAATGGATTTCTAAACGGTCTCTCAAGAAAAAATCTTTTGAGACCGTTTGTTTTATTGTCAATTGGGCAAAAAAGAATCATGAATCAAAGAGTCCAACGGTTTTTCCTGCATAACGGTAGAAGAGATTGGTCGTTTGTCGATGGCTTGACCGATTTGAACCAAATGCTGAAGATTTTGCTGATAATTTTCGGCAAAAATACAACTGTACAGCACATCTAACAAGTAACAAATGGAAGTGTTGATGGTAAAATTACCTATTTTAGAATAAAGACGTTCCCGAGTGGTTAAATGCAAAGCTGTATCACTGATTTTTGTCAGGGAATTATTTCCGATACTCGTTAAAGCAATGATCGGAACGTGGTTTTTCTTTAGTAAATCAGCGATTTGCAAGGTCATTTGGTTTTCACCGGTATAAGAGATCAAAATAGCGCACGTGTCGCTGGAACAATTGTAGGCTTCATAGGCAGCTTCACCAAAAGTAGTGACGATCGAGACTTCTTTTTTGATGCGTTTCATTTTTAACGCGAAATCCTGTGAGATCAGTGTATTGGCGTTGCTGGCAAAAATTTTTATGGTGGTAGCTTTTAATAAAAATTGTTTGGCCTGCTGCAGTTCATCGTGAGTCAATAAACTCAGAGTGTCATCAATCGTTGTTTTTTCTAAGACTGCTAGTTTATTGGCAATCGTCAAAAGCCCATCTGTTGCGGAAAAAGGCAAGTTTGCATCTACTTTTGTAAAATGCTGCTGCAAATAATTTTGTTCCGTCAAGTAGACATCCCGCAACTCAATCCAACCGGTAAAACCTAATTTTTTTGCGATTCGAATTAGGGTAGAAGGATGAACGAAGGTTGCTTGTGCAATTTCTTTGATGGTCTTATCGGCCAAATTTTCGGAATGGTTCAAAATATAGGTAATCACTGCCGATTCTGCGGTAGAAAAATCCGTTTGCTTTATCTTTTCACTGACTAGCATCTCTTCACTCCTTTTTACAAATAATAATTAATTTATGTAAATCTATCATAGCGTATTTTAAAGTGCTAGCAAAATTTTTTTGTAATTTGTAAATCGTATTTACATAATTTTACGAAAAGAAACGAAAATATGTAAATTGGTTTTGATAAAAGCGGTTTAATCTTGTTTTAGGGATTTACAAACGAGATAATAAAAATGTAAATAATTCAACGGAGGCGATGGAATGACTGGAATCAAAATTGCAACGATTGGCGGCGGTAGCAGCTATACCCCGGAATTAATGGAAGGCTTTATTAAGCGATATGAAGAACTACCGATTCGTGAAATTTGGCTGGTGGATGTTGAAGCAGGACGAGAAAAATTAGCAATCGTCGGTGAAATGGCGCAACGTATGTGGGATGCTTCTCCTTATGATGTCACTATTTACTGCACGTTGAATCGAGAAGAAGCATTAAAAGATGCGGATTTTGTTACGACACAATTTCGGGTGGGGCAGTTGGATGCCCGAGTAAAAGACGAACGTATTCCGGCTTATTACGGCATGATCGGTCAAGAAACAAACGGTGCTGGGGGAATGTTCAAAGCTTTTCGTACAATTCCGGTGATTTTAGAAATCGTCGAAGACATGAAACGTCTTTGTCCGAATGCCTGGTTGATTAATTTTGCCAATCCTAGCGGGATGGTCACAGAAGCAGTTGTGCGCTACGGAAAATGGGAGCGAGTGATCGGGTTGTGTAACGTGCCGGTGATGGCAATGATGACGGAACCGGAAATGTTAAAGCAGCCAAAAGAAGAGTTGATTTATAAGTTTGCTGGATTGAATCATTTCCATTGGCATAAAGTGGCGGATAAAAAAGGCAATGATTTAACAAAACAATTAATCGATCAGCTTTATGCAGAAGACAATGGACTGCCAAAAAATATTTTTGATATTCCATTTTTTAAAGAACAATTGCTACAGATGGAAATGATTCCTTGTGGGTACCATCGTTATTATTATCGAGAAGAAGAAATGCTGGCTCATGCTTTAGAGGAATATCAAACGATCGGTACTCGGGCGCAACAGGTGAAAGAGACCGAAGCAGAACTTTTTGAACTTTATAAAGACCCGAATTTAGATCATAAACCAGAGCAACTGCAAAAACGCGGAGGCGCCTATTATTCAGATGCAGCTTGTGAAACCATCGCATCTATTTATGGAAACAAAGAGACCCAAATTGTCGTGTCAACAAAAAATGATGGCGCAATTCCTGATTTACCGGCAGATTGTGTAGTTGAAGTGACGGCTTATGTAGGAGGACAAGGTGCGAGAAACGTTGCCTTTGGTTCTTTGCCGCCAGCAGAACGAGGTTGGTTGCAGTTAATGAAGAATATGGAACTGGTGACGATTGAAGCCGCAGTGACGGGAGACTATGGGACGGCATTGCAAGCATTCACAATCAATCCATTGGTTCGTTCGGGAGAAACGGCAAAACGAGTGATGGATGAACTATTTATTGCGCATAAAGCACATTTGCCGCAATTTGCGGAAGCAATCGAAAAATTGGAAGCTGACGGCATTACGGTTCAAGACAAAATCGCACGGCAGCTAGATGAAGAACCCGTGGTGGCAAATAATAAAACGAAGTAAAAACAAGGAGGATTTTGAGGTATGAGTTTTAGAAAAGATTTCTTATGGGGCGGCGCAACAGCGGCCAATCAGTGTGAAGGTGGATACGCGGAAGATGGGCGCGGATTAGCAAACGTGGATGTTGTTCCAATTGGAAAAGATCGTTTTCCAGTAATTACTGGCGAAAAGAAGATGTTTGATTTTGATGATGAACATTTTTATCCTGCAAAAGTAGCCATCGATATGTACCATCAGTATAAAGAAGATATCGCATTGTTTGCGGAAATGGGCTTTAAAACCTATCGTCTCTCGATTGCTTGGAGTCGGATTTTTCCCAAAGGTGATGAAAAAGAACCTAACGAAGCCGGGCTGAAATTTTACGAAGATGTTTTCAAGGAATGCCAAAAATACGGAATTGAACCTCTAGTGACCATCACTCATTTTGATTGTCCGATGCATTTGATCGAAACCTACGGGGCGTGGCGTTCACGGGAATTGGTTGGATTTTATGAAAACTTGTGTCGAGTAATTTTTAATCGTTACAAAGGATTAGTCAAATATTGGTTGACTTTTAATGAAATCAATATGATTCTTCATGCACCTTTTATGGGCGCAGGGTTATACTTTGAAGAAGGCGACAACAAAGAACAAGTGAAGTACCAAGCGGCCCATCACGAATTATTAGCCAGTGCAATCGCAACAAAAATCGCCCATGAAGTGGACCCGGAAAATAAAGTGGGCTGTATGCTGGCAGCAGGTGCCAACTATCCTTATACAAGCAAACCGGAAGATGTTTGGGCTTCTCGGAAAGCAGATCGGGAAAATTATTTCTTCATTGATGTGCAATCACGGGGAGAATATCCAGCCTATGCCTTAAAAGAAATGGAACGAAACGGTATCACGATTGCAATGGAAGAGGGGGATTTGGAGCTGTTAAAAGCTCATACGGTTGATTTTATTTCTTTCTCTTATTATTCTTCGCGAGTAGCAACGACCGATCCAAAATTATTGGAGCAAACAGCAGGGAATATTTTTGCTTCTGTCAAAAATCCGTATCTTGAAGCAAGTGAATGGGGTTGGCAAATCGATCCACTAGGCTTGCGGATCACCATGAATGATTTGTACGATCGTTACCAAAAACCATTGTTCATTGTAGAAAACGGTCTGGGGGCAATCGATACGCCGGATGAAAACGGGTATGTAGAGGATGATTACCGCATTGAGTACTTGGCTGCCCATATCCAAGCGATGAAAGATGCAGTGGAACAAGATGGCGTTGATCTTTTAGGTTACACAACTTGGGGATGTATCGATTTAGTTTCTGCAGGTACCGGGGAAATGAAGAAACGTTACGGTTTTATTTATGTAGATCGGGACAATGAAGGAAATGGTACGTTGAAACGAAGCAAGAAAAAATCCTTTGATTGGTACAAGCAAGTGATTGAATCAAATGGTGAAAACCTCGAAAATAAGTAAAATGATGGAGCAGTTTAGCGGCTGCTCCTTTTTTAGTGCAAGTTTTCTGACAAAAATAGTAAAATAGAGTAAGGTTAAAGAGTAACGATTGAACGAGGAGGACACAATTTTATGAGTTTAAAAGATACGTACAAATTAGCAAACGGTGTGGAAATTCCCGTTGTCGGTTTTGGGACATGGCAAACACCTTCTGGTGAAGTAGCAGAAGAATCCGTTTTAGCCGCTTTGAAAGCTGGGTATCGTCACATTGATACAGCGGCAGCATATGGTAATGAAGAATCCGTGGGCAAAGGCATCAAGGCCAGCGGAGTTCCTAGAGAAGAACTATTTATTACAACAAAATTATGGAACAAACATCATTCTTATGCGTTGGCAAAACAAGCGATTGAAGATTCTCTAACAAAATTAGGGGTGGACTACTTAGATTTATATTTGATCCACTGGCCTAATCCAATTGATTTTCGCGAAAATTGGGAACAAGCCAATGCAGAGGCATGGCGGGCAATGGAAGAAGCTGTGGAAGCGGGTAAAATCCGTGCCATCGGTGTTTCTAATTTCCGTCCTCACCATTTGGATGCGTTGTTGAAAACCGCAAAAATCAAACCAGTTGTTAACCAAATTTTCTTGAACCCAAGCGATTTACAACCCGAAGTAGTGGCTTACAATGATGCCCACGATATTTTGAGTGAAGCATACAGTCCACTGGGAACTGGGAAAATTTTTGATGTTCCTGAATTGAAAGAAGTTGCAGATAAATACAATAAGACAGTTGCACAAGTTGTCTTGCGTTGGAGTTTGCAACACGGTTTCTTACCACTGCCAAAATCAGTTCATGATGAACGAATCAAAGAAAACACCGAATTGTTTGATTTTGAATTAACGGCAGAAGATGTAAAATTAATCGATGGTCTGCATGGCGTCGCTGGATTGGCAAAAAATCCAGATGAAGCGACATTTTAAACAGGAAAGATACTCAAGAAAACGTCGGAGAAAAATTCCGGCGTTTTCTTTATACTTTTTTTATCTTTTTTAGCCGGTTTCTTTATGCTTCTTCGATAAACTACAAAAAAAGGAGTGAAGAAATCTATGCAGGAATTGGTATTGAAAACAACCAATATTACTAAGAAATATCAAGGGATCAAAGCATTGGATAATGTGTCCATTGCAATCAAACGCGGTGCAATCTACGGCTTGATCGGCGAAAATGGCGCCGGGAAATCCACTTTTATGCGGGCAATCATGGACCTGATTGCGATTGATGAAGGGGAAATCGAATTGTTTGGACGAACCGACAAGCAAGGGTTGCAACAGGCACGCCGTCAAATGGGACAATCCATTGAATCGCCCGCCCTGTATCCAGAATTGACCGCTATGGAAAATTTGCAAGTACAGGCAGCAAATGGCGGGGTCGGAGTAAGTCAGATTTCTGACTTACTGACGCTACTGCATCTTCAAAATACTGGTAAAAAGAAAGTGAAAAATTTTTCTTTAGGGATGCGGCAACGTTTGGCAATTGCAATGGCATTGATTACAAATCCGGAATTTTTGATTTTAGATGAACCGACAAACGGGTTGGACCCATCCGGAATCGTTGAGATTCGAGAAATCATTCAGCAGTTAGTGACCGAAAAAGGCATTACCGTCCTACTTTCCAGCCATCTGTTGAATGAGTTGGCAGAAATTGCCACAGATTATGGAATTTTACACAAAGGACGACTGATCAAAGAATTGACAAAGGAAGAATTACAGCAAGAAAGTCGGCAGTACATCGAGTTGGAAACGCCAGTTGTTCAAAAGGCGCTGGTGGTTTTGGATGCACAAAAAATCACTGCGTATAAAGTGGTGGATCAAAAGACAATCCATATTTATCAACAAAATGATCGGGTAGCACAGCTCAATCGACTTCTGGTGTTGGCTGATATACCGGTCACACGCATCGGGGTGACCCGTCAAAATCTGGAAACTTATTTCTTGGAACTTACGGAGGGAAACGAACATGACAAACTTACTTCGAGCCGATAAATTAAAACTATTGAAAAGTCGAAAATTATGGTTGGTTCTTGGACTTTTTGTGTTTATTCCGATATTTCAAGTAATCAATAGTTGGGTGGAAACCCGATATGGTGTCGTATTGGAACCAGTAAAGGATTTAGTAACGAATGGTGCATCCGGTGTGCTTGGCGTAGCAAAAAACAGTGAGATTGTTTTGTTTATTCTTGCCGCGTTGGTTAGTTTTTTTGTTAATGAAGAATTTCAGCAGGGAACAATCCGTAATGCGTTATCGATTGGTCGCAGCCGCAGTCATTTTTATTTTGCAAAGGGTGTGACGTTGGCTGGTGTGACGTTGATTGCTTGTGTCGTATTGACGGTTTTAGAGGTGATCTGTTTTACAATTTTCTTTGGTTTTGGTTCGATGGAAGGAATCGATAACTATTTTCTTTATGGCATCAATGTCTTTTTAACGATTTATTTGCTGATACTGGCAAATGTCGCAGTTTTTGTCATGATTTCTTTTATTACGAAGAACATCGGCATTTCCTTGATTTGGAATTGGCTGTATATTTTGGGAATCATTTTTTTGCCTTCTTTGTTGCAACGAAGTCCGGCTACTCAATTTTTACTGGATTGGATCACTGGAACCTTTCTATTTTATTCCAGCTTTACACAACCGGCAGAAATTGCTCGGTTTCCATGGTTGATTTTCGTTAGTTTGTTCACGATTGTGGTATCATCAGGAATAGGGATTTTCTTTTTTAAACGATCAGATATCAAGTAGGTGAGCAGATGACCAAGATTTTATTGGTGGAAGATGATGCAGAAATTCAAACGATACTCAAAGAATTGCTGGCTGATTATGAAGTGACCAGTGCCTATTCTGGAACGGAGGGTCAATTACGTTTTCAGCAGGGAAATTTTGATTTGGTTTTACTGGATCTGATGTTGCCGGGATTAAATGGGGAAGAGGTGTTGGCATGGATTCGTCAGCAGTCCTCTTTGCCAGTCATCGTAATTTCCGCAAAAAATGACTTAACAGAAAAAGTTGCCCTGCTGAAAGCTGGAGCCGATGATTATTTGGTCAAACCGTTTGATTTATACGAACTATTGGCACGAATCCAAATTCAGTTACGGCATGCGACGAAGGAAACGAAGGGGCAGATGTTACATTATCAAGAGCTTTCCATTAATTTGGAGACGAGGGAAGTCCGAGTAAAAGAGGTTGTTTTGCATTTGACTGCTAGAGAATATGCAATTTTACTGCTCTTTTTACAGTTTCCCAAAAAGGTATTCAGTCGCAGCAACATTTATGAAACTGTCTGGCAGGAACCTTTTCTTGCCGGCGAAAAAACCATCAATGTGCATATCAGCAATCTACGAGGAAAGCTGCATCAAGCTGGCGCAGAATATATCAAAACGGTTTGGGGCGTAGGCTTTAAATTTGATTAAGGAGTCAGTGAGATGTGGGGAATAGCAAGTATCATTGGAATCTTTTTACTGCTAGGCGGGAGCTATCTTTACAGTCTTAAACGAGAACTGCGACGTTTGCGGCAAAAAATCAAGAAGCTGCCGGAACATGCTTCCCATGGCGGTCGAGTGGCGGTCGATTTTCACGAAAAAGAATTGGTGCAGCTTGTCGAGTCTATCAATCAATTAGTGTCTTATTATGAAGAACAAAGTATTCATAGCAAACAATTGGAAAATAATTTGCAACAAGCAATCACGGGTTTGTCTCATGATTTGCGAACCCCGTTGACAGCCATCAGTGGTTACACACAACTGATGGAAAAAGAAATTGATCCGCAAAAACGGCAGCACTATTTGCAAAATATTCGCAAATCGGTCGACCGGTTGATTGAAATGAATGAACATTTTTATGAATTAGCAAGAATCGAATTGGACCAACAGCCAATCCAACAAGTGCGGTTTTCCAGCTATCAGCTATTGGAAGAATTATTTATTAGTTATTATGAACAATTTGTGGAAGGTCAGTTGGTGGTACAGTTTCCAGAGGATGTGCCGGAAACGTGGATTTTAGGTGATCCGCTACTGTACACGCGTGTTGTACAAAATATCATTCAAAACAGTCTGCGCTATGCGAAAAAGCAAATTGTTATTTCGGTAACGGTGGAGGAGCAGGTTCTTTTACGAATTGAAAATGATTTGAAGGATTCTTCGCTGGATGTTCAACGAGTGTTTGATCGCTTTTATACAGGAAACGCTAGTCGAACCAATGCCGCCAGTGGGTTAGGTTTAACGATTGCCAAAACCATGACAGAAAAAATGGGCGGAAAAATGACCGCTGAAATGAAGGATAATTTCTTTTGTTTACATTTATCCTTTCCAAAAATCAGATAAAAAGCAGTAAAATCCGTTCAACAATGAGAACGAGTTTTACTGCTTTTTGCTTTGAGATCAGTCTAAAATATCATCACTTGTAGGAATTTCGCCGGCTTCTAATTTGAAATCAGGAGCAGGATGAAGTTTTTCCGGGACATCCGTTCGCCAGCCAGTTGCTTGCTGCGGTTCAGGGGCATCAACTTCTCGAAGAATTTCTTCTGGAAGTTCTTGTTGGATTCGGTAGCCTTCTGCTTGAGCTGCATCTAATAAAGACAATAAATGTTCCCATGATTCTTGAGTTAAGACCGTGACATCCAAGCCTTGGTCATTTGTAAGTGAAACAACGGAATCCAATTGCCCACCGACTGCCGCCAAAATTTCCTCTGCTGTCAAAGTACTATTTTCTAATTGAATCTTCTGTACCATTAAAATCCCTTCTTTCTAAAGCTCTTTCTTTTAGTGTACGGGAAAAGCCGTGACGAGAAAAGGAAAATGATTGGCTGAAATGAAAAGCCGATGGATGGAAGGCAACTAATTGCCGAAAAAATGTTTCTCGATAGAATAGGTATAGAAAGCGAGGGGTTAGGATGACAGCATATAAAGTGGCATTTTATAGCTACATTAAAATAAAATGGTAGTAATAGTAGGCGATATTGATTATTTTTTTAATTTATCAATAATAAGTTAATTAATAAATATTGAGAGTGTTTTGTTTTAGATGTACAATTAAAAAAATGATAGCTATGCAAATGTTAAATAGAACATGATTAGAATGGATTAATGGCGTTTATGATGGTTAACAGAATGCATTTGAGTTTCAAAAAAATAATAGGAATATTTATTACGTTTATTAAAAATAAAATTTGTTTTGAGAAAAAAATAGAAATAGTGAATTAGTTATGAAAGATTTGATTAAAAAGATTATGATTGCTAGTATAAGTTTGATGAGTGCTTTAGTCCTGGTTTCTCCTGGTGCTGGAAGACACGGGGCTACACGATATAAAACCAAGTAAATATTGAAAGTGAAAGTTAGGGTGATTAAAATGTATACAAAGTGGAGAAAATATACTGAATATCATCCTTACCTTAGTGTCCTTATAGTTACCGTGGTGGCTAGTTTAATTGGAATTACAGTAGAATATCTGATAAATAGAAATTTTGTAACTGGAGGATTTTGGGTGACTTTGATTCTTGTTGCAGGACAGTTGTTGATAATAAAAAAAAGATAATTTATATGCAATAACAAAGTTCAGACAACGATCCGATAGGAGGTGAATGATTCATTCCTGTATGTCTATTTTGATCTTATGGTAATTATGGATTATCGCAAAAAGAAAAATAAGGAATAACAAATTGTATTAGATTTGTATATGTTGGCTTCTATTTTCTAAAGGTGTGCCACAATTACCAGGGGAATAACTAGTTATTTAGAAAAAAGCACTGTTTAATGTGTTATTTAAGCTTACAGTTAACATAAAGAAACAAGCTGTAGACGTCCCAGCGTTTACAGCTTGTTTCTTTATGATTTTTGAATGGTCTAGGAATCCTTGGTTTGCCAAGTCGCTTGTTTTGGTTAACTTTGTGAAGTGACAGGTGCGGGTTGTATCCCTCTCGTTACTTTTTTCTTTTCGTGGGTTTTCTCTGCTCTATTCTTCCCCTTTTTAATCTTTTACCAATGAAATCCTTGCTTCTTCAAAAATTCGCTGGTTTCCAAACGACGTGGCTCTGAAAAAAATGCCAGCATTTTTTTTGACCATGAGGTTTGTTGCTGATTGGTTGTCCGTTTCGCATAGTAAGCGGCAGTTTGTTCGTCATAGGCTTGCAGATGATCAAAGTTTACTGGTTGGTAGCGATCCACACTGAGAATTTCAGCGGCAGGCAATCTTTTTTTTGGCTGATTTCGTATTTTGGGGTAACCAATAGAAAGACCAAAAAGCGGTACAGTGTGTTTTGGTAAATCCAGCAATTCTGCCAGTTGAAACAAATCGTTTCGGATGCCGCCAATGTAGCAGATGCCTAACCCGTTGCCTTCTGCAAATACCGCCATGTTTTGTGCGGCGATGGTTGTATCGACGATTGCTACGGTCAAGGCTTCCATGGTTTCCAGATTAGAAATAGCCGTTGCTCGTTGATGGTGTGCCAATAATTGTGCGTGACGATTCAAATCGGCAACAAAAACATAAAAGACACCTGCGCCAGTTACATAACCGGGACAGTTGGCAATTGATTCAATGGTTGCTAGTTTTTGCGGGTCACGTACTTCAATTATTGAATAGGCTTGAACAAAATTAGAGCTTGATCCGCTTTGAGCAGCGGCAATCAGTTTTTCTTTTAGAGAATCGGGTACTTTTTTTTCTTGAAAAGAACGCACCGAAGTATGTTCCATAAATGATGTATACAAATCCATTGCTATTCGCCTCGTTTTTATACTAGTTATTTTGTAGGAAATAAGTTGAAAGAAATCAAGTTCTTTTTCCTTGTTTATCTTAGCTGAAAATGGGCAGAATGCCAATCATCCGGTTTTATAAGAATTTTTTGTTTCCTTCTTTTGTATTTAGGATTACACTTGTTTTGTCAATGAAATTTAGAGAGGAAGATTCCATGAAAAAATTCAAGAGTGCCTGCACGACGATTTTAGTCGGTAAAAATGCAAGTATCGATGGCTCCACGATGATTGCCCGCAATGAAGACGGTTCTGTTGCACTGGGTCCTAAAAAATTTGTCGTAATTACGCCAGACCAACAACCAAGAACCTATCAATCAAAAATCAGCAAAGTAACGATTCAGTTGCCGGATAATCCTTTGCGTTATACTTCAACACCAGACGCAGACGAAGAGAAAATCGGCATCTGGGGAGAATCAGGAATCAATAGCAAAAATGTTGCAATGTCTGCTACGGAAACCATCACGACAAATTCTCGAGTTTTAGGGATTGATCCCTATGTTACCGACGGAATCGGAGAAGAAGACTTGCTGACAATTGTCTTGCCTTATATCAACAGTGCTAAGGAAGGCGTGTTGCGTTTGGGAGCATTGCTGGAAGAATTTGGTACGTACGAACCAAACGGCATTGCTTTTTCTGATAAGGAAGAAATTTGGTGGTTGGAAACGATTGGTGGACATCATTGGGCAGCGATTCGAATTCCAGATGATGCTTACGTGATTGCTCCAAATCGCATGAATATCGATCACTATGATTTTGATTCAGCCGATGTTCTTTACGCAAAAGATTTGCCAGATTTGATCGAAAAACATCACCTAAATCCTGATTTTGAAGGAGTTAATTTACGGCATATCTTTGGGAGTGCGACCATTAAAGACAACCATTACAATAATCCAAGGGCATGGTATGGACAAAAATATTTTGATCCCGCAGCAGAAATTGAACCAACCGATCAGGATCTGCCATTTATTTGCTACCCTAAACAAAAAATCACGATTGAAGATGTAAAGTGGGTTTTGAGTTCTCATTATCAAGATACGCCTTATGATCCTTATGGTACGGGAACGGAAGCAGAGAAGAAACGATTTCGTCCAATCGGTATCAACCGGAATCATGAATTGCATATTTTGCAAATTCGTAAGGATGTACCGGAGGCGCTTGCCGGAATTCACTGGCTGGCCTTTGGACCGAATACGTTCAATTCCGTCGTTCCTTTTTACAGCAATGTTGAAAAGACACCTGCTTGTTACCGAAATACCTCGGACACCTGTGATTTGACAAATATGTACTGGTTGAGTTGTACTGCCGCCTTGCTGGGAGATGCCAACTATGATTTATACAGTGACATTGCCGATTCTTTTGAACAAGAAACAGTAGCGGCTTTTCGTTATCGTCAGCTTTCAGCCGATCAAGAAGCAATGAAACAAGAGAACCTTACGGATTATTTGGCGAAGGTCAACGACGAGCTGGCACAAATTTCTCTTGAAAAAACAACGGCCATGATTGGCAAGATGATTGCCAAAGGTGCCAATCAAATGAAATTACGCTTTAATTTAGGAGATTAAGTTTAACGTGAGAACATCGAGGAATCGGTGTTCTTTTTTTACTTAAAAATTCTTTGGTAATGGGGTAAGATATCATTGATAGATACACTCAAATTTTTTTAAAAAGCCTGTAATAGCAACATGATACGATATGTATCATGTAATTTATGGGGATGGTAGGAATTATAGCTTTTCTTTCACACCGTTTTCCTAAATAATTATTTTGGAGGGGATACTGTGAACATCGGGGATAAAATCAAGGAACAAAGACTAAAGAAAGGATAGACACAAGAACAGCTTGGACAATTGTTAAATGTCTCCAGACCTACGATTTCCAGTTGGGAAATTGGGCGAAACTATCCCGATTTAGAGACAATAATTGCTATTAGCGACTTATTCGGTATCTCCCTAGATCATTTATTACGGGAGGACAAAGAAATGGCAAAAGATACAACCAAAAAAATAAAAAACGGAAGAATCTACAAATATGTGTTGATTGGTCTTGCGGTTATTGTCATACCCTATTCTGCCTTTCATCTAAAATTAAGGTATGACGAACATACTTACAGAACAAATTTAGACCAGCGTCATTGGGTGCAGTTATCAGATACAGATAGTCCTGATTCTGATGGGAACGCCTACGAATTAATCGAAAATACTATTCACTACTGGACATATGTCTTGCCGACGGGCTGGGTTGGTTTTCCATTGGATGAACAAAAACTTTCCATAGTAACAAATAAAGAAGATTTTTTTATTACCATTGATCATGATGGCAAAATCGGCGTAAGCATTTCTCCCGAGAATGATGCCAACTTCAATAAACAGGTTTACGTTAATACGAATAAATAAGGAGAATTGATTGAACCTAAAACAAGCTGGTCAACAGAATACAAAGAAAATATTCTTGAGTATCTGAAGAAATATCAGGACATCCACGCAGAGTTAATCACTCGTTCCATCGAAAAGTTGGATGAGGTTACTGGGTAGTAGATTTAGAAGGTTCTTTAATGTTTGGATTTTTTAAATTTTTCAAAAGTTATAAAAAAAGGACGAGATTTAACTTTCAGTTAATAAAACTTCTCTATGCTATACCTGTAAACAAAAGAGGAGGATTTAATATGAAAGAGATCAAATCCATATACTTTATAGAAGAAACCGAAAAAATCGAGGGTAGTTACATTGAAGTACGCAAACTATTCGTAGCGGAAAATCAAGAGAATGCCTTTAATGAATATGAACGTTTGGTTCAAGAAAAACCTGAAAAATCAAAAGGATTGATTCTCAGCGAATATTTGATCAAGGCAGAAAGCAGTTTGTTGCAAAAGCTGTTACGGATGTGGAAGCAATTGCCTGCCGATTTTTATCGAAAAATCAATATTTTAAATTACTCCCCAATTGCTGAATATTGTGGATAATAAACCTGTTTTATCACAAATCATTAATTTATAACGAATTATTGATTAAAAAATACGAATAATACCAGTAGTTGAAGTTTCAGTCGTGGCTTTCGGCGGTTGTTCCAAGTAGAATGAATCCAGGAAACTTTTATTGAGGGGGCATTCTTTTGAAAATCGTAATCGCCGGTGCGGGTGCAATGGGCAGTCGCTTTGCAGTCATGTTGAAACAAGCAGGGAATGAGGTACTGTTGGTGGATGGCTGGGCAGAACATGTGCAGCAGATCAAGCAACATGGATTAAAAGCAAATTATAATGGTGAAGAAATCAGAGTGGACTTACCAATCGTGGAACAGAAAAATATCGATCAGGCCTTTTCAGCTGATTTGATTCTTGTTTTTACGAAAGCAATGCAGTTGGCAGAAATGATGCAGGCAATTCAACCAATGATTCAGGAAAAAACCAACGTACTTTGTCTTCTGAATGGAATCGGACACGAAGACACGTTGGCGAATTATCTTCCGAGAGAGCAGATTTTTATCGGCAATACGATTTGGACGGCAGGTTTGATTGGCCCGGGAGAAGTTCAGCTTTTTGGAGAAGGATCGGTTACACTGCAAAATTTAGCAGTCGGACAAGCGGCAGCTGCAAAAGAGTTGGCAGACGTTTTATCTGCTGCAAAACTAAACGCTGCTTATTCTGAGAATATCCGTCATGCTATTTATCAAAAAGCCTGTGTCAACGGCACAATGAACGGCTTGTGTACCTTGTTGGATGTCAATATGTACGAATTGGGACAGACGACGGGTGCTAAAGAGATGGTCACGGCCATCGTAACGGAATTTTCAAACGTAGCAGCAGCTGAAAATATTCAACTAGATATTTCAGAAACCGTTGCCTACGTGGAAAAATGTTACGATCCAGAAACTATCGGCTTGCATTATCCTTCAATGCATCAAGATTTAATCAAAAATCGACGAGCAACAGAAATTGATTATATCAACGGGGCAATTGCCAAAAAAGGAAAAAAATACGGCATTCCTACACCCTACTGTAATTTTTTAACCCAACTGATTCATAGCAAAGAAGAACTTTTAGGGGTAAAATAGGAAAAAAGACAGAAGGGAAGGACGAACATGCAGACAGAAACACTGCAATCTGCAGATGGCCGCCACTTTCTACACGTTGCTTTATGGCTGCCGCAGGAAAAACCAAAGGCGGTGGTTCAAATTATTCACGGAATGGTGGAGCATATTATTCGATATGAAGAATTTGCTTTATTTCTTGTTGAACAGGGAATCGCAGTTGTAGGACACGATCATTTAGGGCATGGCTTTTCATCAACTCCCGAAGAATTTGGTCATTTTGGTGATCAAAAGGGCGCAGAATATTTGGTAGCTGACACTGCGGCAGTGTATCAAACCTATCGTAATCGGTTTCCAGAGATACCGTATTTTATTTTGGGGCACAGTATGGGTTCTTTAGTTTTACGAAATTTTTTGCAGCAATATCCGACAGCAGAACTTAGCGGTGCAATCCTTATGGGAACCAATCATTCATCGCAAATAAAAATGCAGGCGGCGTTGTTGCTCACCAAAGTGCTGATGGTACTTCAAGGCAAACAACATCCGTCTCAATTTTTGGATCGACTTGCATTTGGCGGCTTCAATCGTCGGTTTCGGCCGGCACGAACCCCAAAGGATTGGTTGAGTCGAGATACTGAAATGGTGGACCGTTATTTAGCCGATGAAAAAACTCAATTTATTTTTACCACGCAAGCCTATCACGATTTGTTTCGTTTGACAAAAAATGCCGGTGATCCAAAAAAAATTCGGCAAGGGGTACCGGATTTTCCTGTGTTGCTGATTTCCGGGAAAGAAGATCCCGTGGGAAATTTTGGCAAAGGTATTATTGCTTTGCAACGGCTACTAGAAAAATGTTGGCAACAACCGATTCAATTACATTTGCTTCCGGATGGGAGACATGAACTATTGAATGAAACCAATCGTCAGGAAATTTACCAAGAACTAGCGGAGTGGTTCGCAAAATACGGCGCATAAAAAGCACAACAGCCAAACACTGGAAAATAATTTCCGGCAGTTTGGCTGTTGTGCTTCCTGTTTATGAGTCCTGTTTTTTATTCGCTGACGGTCTCTTTAGTGACGCCTTTGTAAACTGTTGTGCGGCGAACATAATAGAAAAGTAAGCTGGCAACATAGCCGACAAGGGTTGGTACGACCCAGCCTAAGCTAAGTGAAGCAAATGGAACGTAATGATGATAGAATTCCAATACCTTTGCAACGACATATTGTTGGCTGACCAATGCTGGTGAACTTGCCAACATATCTAAAACAGCCGGTACTGCGGCAAACAACATAGTTACTTGATACACCACGGGACTTGTTTGGAAAAATTTTGCAGTTAATGAAAGTAAGATTAGTGCCAATGACAATGGATATAAAAGCATCAAGACTGGCAATGACCATTGGATGATATTATCTAATCCAGCATTTGCCACAATAAAAGAAATTACGGTGGTTAAACGCAGCCAAAACATGTAGCTGACTTTTGGAAATAGTTTATTGAAATCTTGGGCAAATGAAACAACCAAGCCCATTGCGGTAGTAAATACACCTAAAGTAACTAACACTCCTAAAAAGACTGTTCCGAAATTACCAAGGTAGTGAGTGACGATTTGAGAAAGTGCGGTACCACCATTATCGGATAATGACAGTTGATTCAAACTCATTGCCCCTAGGAGAACCAAACCAAAATAGATGACAACTTCAAGCAGGACGCTAAGTGTTCCGGCTTTAGCAGTTAATTCTGTTACTTGCTTGTTTTTAAAACCAAGATCTCGAACTGCATGGACGAAGGTAACACTCAGTGCTAATAAAGCGACGGCATCGACTGTATTGTAACCTTCCAAAACACCGTTTGTTAAAGAATTTGTTTTGTAAGCTGCATCAGCGGCTTGATCCAAAGCACCCATTGGGTTGACTAATGCAATCACAAAAACTACTGCTAATAGGACTAAGAAGATTGTGTTTAAATATTTTCCGACATATTTTACCAAGCGACTTGGATGCACCGTTAGGAAATAAGCAAGTCCGAAGAAAGCGGCAGAGAATAAAAGCATTCCGACGGTTGTATATTTTTCAGGTAAGAAAGGTTTTGCTGCCATTTCAAACGCTGTGGCAGCCGTTCTTGGTGTTCCAAAGAACGGACCGATTGTTAAATGAACGAGAACTAAGAATAAAGCAGCATACCATTTTCCCACCGGCTTGGCTAAATCATAAAGACCATCACTTTTTGTGACAACAACCGCTAAGATTGCCAGAAGTGGGAAGAGTGCGCCAGAGATAGCAAAGCCGACGCCTGCGCTCAACCAATGTTCACCCGCCATTTGACCAAGATGGACTGGAAAGATCAAATTTCCTGAACCAAAAAACATCCCAAAGATTAATGAGCTGACCACCAGCAGTTGTTTCCATGAATAGTGCTTCTTTGTTTTTTCCATAAATAATTCCTCCGATAAATATAAATAATAGTTAAATCAGTGCCTTGCGGATAAATTCGAATGTCACTAATGTCCGTTTCCATGAAAACCACCACCTTTAAAAAATAAAAAAGCCCTTTTCCCAGTATTGGGAAAAGGGCTCTAATTGCTAGAACGGTACCACCTTTTTGATAGCTAAAAAAACTATCGCTCATTTCACGGACGCTTAAAAGTTATCCGCTAGCCTGATAATGGTGGCAGCCACAATGCTCTACATTTTCGACATTGGCTCAGAAATGATGTTCGTCTACTCGATCTATTGTCATTTTTCACTGTCATGACTCACTAAAAATAAATCCCTGAATAGCTACTGTTTTCCTCGTTGCTTTATGATATGAATTTGTTGAAGTAATAATAATCCCCGTTTTGAAAAAAAGCAAGAGTTTTTTTAGAAATATTTTTATTTTGTCAACGTGTAATGAAAAAATTAAGCAAAATAACGAAACCGGTTGCGTTTTTAATTTTTTTAATTTCTTAAAAATAAAATCCTATTATTATCCACTAAACTATCTCTTTTAAATAAAAATAGTCATATTTGTTACCGCTAACAATAATTAAGGGGTTGACTATAAGTGTAATCGGTTGCATAATAATAGTATCGAATGCAAGGAGGAAAGAAAATGGATAAAAAGATGTGGAAAAAACTTGGAATGGTTACATTTGCTACTGCTATGGGATTTGCTTTGTCAGCGTGTGGGAACGCGTCAGATAGTGCAGGTGGTGGTTCTGAGTCAGATGGGGACAAAACAGAAATCGATATTTTCCAATTTAAAGTAGAATTTAAGGATCAATTTGAAGAACTGGCAAAAAAATATGAAGAAAAAAATCCTGACGTTAAAATCAATATTGAAACAGTGGGTGGCGGAAGTGATTACGGTGCAGCGCTGAAATCAAAATTCTCATCAGGAAATGAACCGGATATCTTTAACATCGGTGGTCCGGAAGATGTCAACATGTGGATCGACAGTTTGACAGACTTAAGCGATACTGAGTCAGCAAAACAAGCATTGGATGGAACGTTAACCGGTGCAACGAAAGATGGAAAAGTTCTAGGGTTACCGTATAACATTGAAGGCTATGGCGTGTTGTACAACAAAGAAATTTTTGAAAAAGCTGGAATTGACGCATCAAAAATTGCCACTTTAGATGATTTGGAAGCAGCAGCGAAAACATTGGATGAAAAGAAATCGGAATTAGGGATTGATGCACCGTTTGCTTTAGCAGCAAAAGAACAATGGATTACAGGGTTGCATTCTTCCAATGCCTTTCTAAATGCAGAATTTGATAATGACGTAATGAAGGCATATGAATCAAAAACGGTTGAGTTCAAATATGGCGATCAATTCAAGAAATACATTGATATCAGCAATGAATATTCTGTACAACCAACTAATAGCCTAGATTATTCACAACAAATCGAACAGTTGTTTTCAAATGGGAAAGTTGCGATGACCCAACAAGGAAACTGGGTATATCCAACAATCGAAGGAATCAACCCAGATTTGGCAAATGAAAATATTGGTCTTTTACCGATTCCGATTGATGGTGTGACAGAAGGAACGATTCCAGTTGGCGTACCAATGTATTGGGGTGTAAATCCTAAAGGCTCAAAAGAAGAAGTTCAAGCATCTAAAGATTTCTTAGATTATCTTTACACTTCTGATGAAGGAAAACAAATCGTGCTGGAAGATTTCAAATTTGTGCCTGCCTATAAAGGATACGACACAGATAAAATCTCCGATCCATTATCAAAAGATGTTTACACGTATTATACGGATGGCAAGACGACTGGATGGGTCTTCATGGGCTACCCAGCTGCATGGGGTGAACAAACTGTCGGTGCACAAATCCAAAAATATGTAGCTGGAGAAGCTTCATGGGATGAAGTTGTAAAAACAGCACAAGATAAGTGGGCGGAAGAAAGAAAGTAAACATTCGTTATGCACGAGAGAAAGCTCTGGCTGCCTCTCGTGTTTTAATTAAGGGGGACAACACCATGAAGTATCAAAAGAAACACTGGTTTTATATTTTTTCTGCACCGGTACTTATTGCATTGACGTTAGTTGTTATTGTGCCATTCATTTATGGAATCTATTATTCGTTTACTGATTGGGATGCAGTTGCAAAAGGAAACTTTGTTGGAATTGAAAATTATGTCAATGTCTTCAAAGACAGCGGATTTTGGAGCGCCATTTGGTTTACGGTCAAGTTCTCTGCGGTTTCCATTATTCTGATCAATGTAATTGGTTTAAGCTTAGCAATTCTTGTTACCAGCAAGTTTAAAGGTTCCAATCTTTTGCGTACGATTTTCTTTATGCCAAATTTGATTGGCGGACTTATTCTTGGGTTCATTTGGCAGTTTATTTTCATCAATGCCTTTTCAGCGATTGGTGATACTTTAGGAAACGCCGGACTTAAAACCTGGTTATCAACGACTCAAACTGGTTTTTGGGCGATGGTTATCGTGATGTGCTGGCAAATGTCAGGGTACATTATGGTTATTTATATTTCTTATTTACAAGGAGTCGACGAATCATTACTAGAAGCTGCCGATTTGGATGGCGCAACTGCTTGGCAAAAATTCTGGAATGTAAAATTCCCACTAATCATGCCTGGCTTTACTGTAAGTTTGTTTATGACATTATCCAACTGTTTCAAGCTGTACGATCAAAACTTGTCTTTGACAAACGGCGGACCTTACAGTTCTACACAGATGGTTGCGATGAATATTTATAATACGGCCTTTTTAGAAAATAAAATGGGCTATGCACAATCAAAAGCAGTTATTTTCTTCCTATTTGTTGCTATTATTTCCTTGACGCAGGTTTATTTAACCAAGAGAAAAGAGGTCGAAGCATAATGAAAAAACAAAAAGTAGCCAGTCAATTAGGTCGAAGCCTGCTTGGGTTGGTTTTAGGGTTAGTATGGTTGATTCCCTTTTATTTGATGCTGACGAATTCTTTTAAAACAAAACAAGAAATTTTTACAAATCCATTGGGAACCCCTGATAGTTTTACCTTTGAAAATTATCCGGAGTCATTTCGTCAATTGGATTTCTTGAAAACATTGTTTAATTCTCTATTCATTACCATTATCAGTGTTGTTGTCATCATCATTTTCTCCGCAATGTGTGCCTATGCCTTGGAACGTACAAAAACCAAATTTAGCGGCATTTTGTTTATGTTATTTGTTGCAGCAATGCTGGTTCCTTTCCAATCAGTTATGATCCCGTTAGTGTCAATTTTTGGAAAAGCGCAAATGTTGAATCAAGTGGGAATTATTTTCATGTACTTAGGTTTTGGGGCAAGCATGTCGATCTTTTTGTATCATGGTGCGTTAAAAGCAATTCCAAAAGCCTTGGATGAAGCGGCGATCATTGATGGGGCGACTCGATTTCAAGTATTCTGGAAAGTTATTTTTCCAATGCTTAAACCAACAACAGTTACAGTAGCTGTTTTAAATACGATGTGGATTTGGAATGACTATTTGTTACCATCACTCGTTATTAATTCACCATCCACACAAACGATTCCATTAAAAATGTTCTTTTTCTTTGGACAGTACACGAAACAATGGCATCTTGCGTTAGCCGGATTAGTAATTGCTGTATTACCAGTAATCATTTTCTACTTTATTATGCAAAAACAAATTATCAAAGGTGTTGCTGAAGGAGCAGTGAAATAGGATAAATTAGTAAGATAATTAGAAGATCAAGGAGTTTTTTTATGACAACCATTGCAGATGTTGCAAAAGCAGCCAATGTTTCTAAGATGACGGTTTCTCGTGTAATCAATCATCCAGAGAAGGTTACAGATGAATTAAAAAAATTGGTATATCGTGCGATGGGTGAACTTGATTACCAACCGAACATTATGGCAAAAGCACTCGCAAATAAACGAACACAAATCATAAAGTTATTTATTTTGGAAGAAATTGATTCGACAGAACCATATTATATGAATCTGTTGATGGGAATCGCTAGAGCGGTTGGGAACTGCCACTATTCCTTACAATTAGTGACAAAAGGAGAGTTTGATACGAATAACTGTGATGGCGTGATTATTACAGGATTTCGTAAGAACGATTTGGAATTGATAAAATCTATTGATAAACCAGTCGTGTTATTTGGCGAAAATGATCAAAATTTTGATTTTGTCGATTGCGATAATTGGTACGGCACGAGAACCACCACGAAGTATGCGATTGAAACTGGCTATGAACAGATTGTTTATATTGGTATGGATGTTGATGAATCCTTCGAACACGCTCGAGAAAAGGGCTATCTGGAGGAAATGAAGCAACATCAAAAAACGGCAACGGTTTATCATTTTAATAATCATTCCACCCTTTCCCAACAATTTATTGAAAAAAATTGGCAAGAGTTTCTAAAAAATACTTGTTTTATTTGCAGTACGGATCGCTTAGCAATCGGTATTGAGCGGGGAATTCAAAAATGTGGCGGATCAATACCCGATGATTTTGGAATCATCGGGTTTGATGGCGTTTTTCTCGATCAGATAAGCTTTCCCAAAATGACAACGGCAAAACAGCCGTTGGTCACCATGGGCGAAGCGTGCGGGGAAATGCTAATTAAAAAAATTGAAGCGGGTGGAAGAAGTCAAGGATATCGCCGTTTTTTGCCAGAACTCGTCGTGAGAGAATCAACGAAAAAAGCAAAGGAGTCAACAACATGATTACATCTGCAATCTATCATCGTCCAGAAAGCGAATTTGCGTATTTGTATAAAGACAAAACCATGCATGTAAGACTGCGAACAGCCAGAGGAGATGTGAAACAAGCCAATCTTTTACATGGCGATCCCTACACACTAAATGAAGAGAAATGGTACCAACAAAAATTACCGATGACCAAATATTTATCGACAGATTTATATGATTATTGGGTCGTTGATACGGAAGAAAAATATAATCGCATGTCCTATGCTTTTGAAGTTGTTGGACTGGATGGCATTCGAGCGTTGTTCGGTGACCACGGGATTTATCCTTTTGAAGAAAATTATTTGGCGATGCCCAATAATTATTTTCGGATGCCGTATTTTCACGATGCCGATCGTTTCCAAGCGCCGGAATGGGTAAAAAAGACGGTATGGTATCAGATTTTTCCCGAACGGTTTGCTAATGGGGATCCCACCAATGACCCCGAAGGAACATTAGCATGGGGATCGAAAGCACCGGATCGGCAGGATTTTTTTGGTGGGGATTTACAAGGTGTGATTGATCACTTGGATCATTTAGTGGAGCTGGGAATCAACGGTATTTATTTTTGTCCGATTTTTGAAGCTTACTCTAATCATAAATACGATACAATTAACTATTTGAATATTGATCCGGCCTTTGGTGATAAGGAAACCTTCAAAAAATTAGTGGACGAATGTCATCGCCGGGGAATCAAAGTAATGCTGGATGCAGTATTTAATCATATTGGGGATACCTCTCCACAATGGCAGGATGTAATTAAAAATGGCAAGGATTCTCCTTATGCCGATTGGTTTCATATCCATGAATTTCCGGTTTCTTATCAAGAGAGTGCTGACTTTGAGCAAGCCTCTAACATTACCTATGATGTGTTTGCCTTTACCCCTCACATGCCAAAATTAAATACGGCAAATCCTGAGGTCAAAGCCTATCTGTTAGAAATTGCAAAGTACTGGATCGAAGAATTTGATATCGATGCGTGGCGTTTGGATGTTGCCAATGAGGTGGATCATCAATTTTGGAAGGAATTTCGCAAAGTTTGTGATGAAACAAAAAAAGATTTCTATATTTTAGGCGAAATTTGGCATTCTTCACAAAGTTGGTTGCAAGGCGATGAATTCCATGCGGTTATGAACTATGCGTATACCGATGCAATTATGGAATTTTTCGTTAAAGATAAAATTCCTATGACGAAAATGGTCTCAGAAATCAATAGTCAGTTGATGATGTATCGTCAACAAACCAATGAAATTCAATTTAATGTGCTGGATTCTCATGACACACCACGTTTACTGACAGAAGCCGAGGGAAATAAAGATTTAATGAAGCAGGTTCTGGCATTTACCTTCATGCAGCCGGGCGTACCTTGCATTTATTACGGCGATGAATTTGCAATGACCGGTGAAATGGACCCAGATTGTCGGAAATGTATGGACTGGACGTCAGGAGATCAGGATATGTTTGCCTTCTTCAAAGAACTGATTGCCTTTCGTAAAAACAATCAAGCTATTTTCTCAGAAGGAAAAATGGTTTGGCAGCAGGTGGAAGAAGAGCGTGGAGTGATTGAATTGCAGCGGCAAATCAACGAACAAACGGTGAGAGGGCTCTTTAATGCCGGCAAAGAGCTGCAAGAGATTCCATTACCAAAAGAAATTCTCCTGTCTCATTTGACGAGTGTTCAGGGAACACACTTAGTAATTTCACCAAATGGATTTGTGATCACGAAATAGACTGAAACGTTAAAAAAGCGAGGGAATAACATGAAAAAAAATTGGTGGCAAGAAGTGGTAGTTTATCAAATTTATCCTCGAAGTTTTATGGATGCTAACGGAGATGGAATCGGGGATTTGCGAGGAATCATTTCTAAATTGGACTACCTTGAAAAATTAGGTATCGGTGCGATTTGGTTGTCTCCTGTTTATCAATCACCCAATGATGACAATGGATATGATATTTCCGATTATCAAGCAATAATGACAGAATTTGGCACTATGGCAGATTTGGATGAATTGATTGCTGAGGCAAAAAAACGTGGGATTCAATTAATTATGGATTTAGTAGTCAATCATACATCAGATGAACACCACTGGTTTATTGAAGCGAAAAAAGGTCAAGATAATCCTTACCGGGAATATTATGTGTGGGCAGATCCAGTCAACGGGAAGGAACCGAATGACTTGCGTTCCACTTTTTCTGGTTCAGCATGGGCTTTTGACGAAGCGAGCGGACAGTATTACCTTCATCTTTTCAGCAAAAAACAACCAGATTTGAATTGGCAAAATCCAGCAGTTCGTCAGGAAGTCTACGACATGATGAATTTTTGGATCGACAAAGGCATCGGTGGTTTCCGAATGGACGTAATCGATTTGATTGGTAAACTTCCTGAAAAGAAAATTACCGGCAATGGTCCACAGCTACATGAGTTTTTACAGGAAATGAACCAAAAAACTTTTGGCGGAAAAAATTTATTGACCGTTGGGGAGACGTGGGGAGCGACACCTGAAATTGCCAAAGAATATTCTGACCCTCGACGAAAAGAATTGTCGATGGTTTTCCAATTTGAACATATTGGACTAGATGAAATTCCAGGAAAAGAAAAATGGGATTATCGTCCATTGCAGGTTGCTGAATTAAAGGCAGTATTTGCAAAATGGCAAAATGAGCTTGGGGATGAAGGCTGGAATTCCTTGTTTTGGAATAACCATGATTTGCCACGAATTATTTCTCGCTGGGGAGATGAAAATGATCGGGTAAAAAGCGGAAAACTGCTGGCGATTTTGCTGCATTCATTAAAGGGAACACCGTATATTTACCAAGGGGAAGAAATCGGGATGCTTAATCGCCAGGTGACGGATATTTCACAAGTGGCGGATATTGAAAGTATCAATATGTATCATGAGCGTTTGACACAAGGAATCAAGAAAGAAGAAATCTTGGCGGCTATCAATCGGAAGGGCCGAGACAATGCTCGGACGCCGATGCAATGGAATGCTGGAAAAAATGCTGGATTTACTACAGGTACGCCTTGGTTAGCAGTCAATGAAAACTATCCGGAAATCAATGTTGAAGCAGCATTGGCAGATGAAAATTCCTTGTTTTACACTTATCAAAAGCTGATTCAATTACGAAAAGAAAACCCAATTGTTGTTTGGGGTACTTTTGAATTGATCGAAACAGCGCCAGAGGTAATCGCTTATTATCGACAATTGGGAGAAGAAAAGTGGTTGGTAGTCAATAATTTTTCCCGCCACTTAAATCCATTGCAATTGCCAGCTACGACAGTGTTAGAAACAGTGATTCACAATGAAACGGAAAAAATTACGGATGTAGAAAACTTAGTATTGCATCCTTGGCAATCATTTATAGTGAAGGTGAAGTAATGGAACAAACAGAATAGCTTGATAAAACATCACGGAAAAAACGCCGTGATGTTTTTTAATCCTTGATATATCAAGGTTTCCCTCTCTGACTGTTTTTAATTTTGCAAAAATTATCAACGAATTTTAATAAAATAACTCTTATTATTGTTTTTTGCGGATACTTGCGTTATCCTTTAAAACGGTCAAAATGAAAGGAGTTTTTTTTATATGTTGAACAAAATAGGGAGAATTGGTGTCGCAACAATTTTGTTGGGAGGGTTATTTGTTGTGCCCACAGCAGAAAATTTTGCTGCTCAAACGACGATGGCTAGAGAACCGATTTATGTAACGGATACGGAAATATTTTTTGCAGATACTGGAGAAAATATCCATTCGAATATTGTCAAGGTCACTCCCGGTCAAGTGTTGTCTTTAGGAGCATTGGTTCACTTTTATGGGGGAAGTTTGGCTAATCCTTCTGGAATTCAAGTATCCATCAATGGGGCTCCAGCGGGTGTTTCGATAATCAATGAGACAATGCTGCAGCCAGATCCGGATAATCCTAAAATGGGAACGGCATTTTTTGATTTAGTGATTCCTGAAGAGATAGCTCTCACTCGTTTTACCATCAGTTTTTCTGTAAAAGGGGCGGGAATCGGTAGTTATGCACCAGAAACGATCACCTTTGAAGTAATTACTGGTGGAGATTCAAGTTCCAGCGATTCCAGTACAGAACCAAGCAGTAGCGATTCCAGTACGGAGCCGAGCAGGAGCAGTAGCGACTCCAGCACAGAACCAAGCAGGAGCAGTAGCGATTCCAGTACAGAACCGAGCAGGAGCAGTAGCGACTCCAGCACGGAACCAAGCAGGAGCAGTAGCGACTCCAGCACGGAGCCAAGCATCAGCAGTAGCAATTCAAGTACAGAAGAATCTTCTAGCGGTGAGAAACCAGCGACTTCTACTTCGATGGTTCCGTTGATGTCTAATCAAAGGAGCGATTCACAAAAACCAACAACAACTTTCGCTCAAAATAAAAAACGGCTTCCTAAAACAAATGATCAAGCAACATCTTTGTGGATGGTGGGAGCGGGGATGATTTTGTTAGGACTTGGTGGAGTTGTTTTACGAAGAAAATAAAGAATCTGAACGATAAGGATTAGGTGACTTTCGTTTTTCATCAAAAAATATGGTAGGATAGAAAAAAACAGAAAGATTCTAAAAATGATGAAAAAAACGATTATTTTTCTTTTCTGTCTGCTTTTCTTGACGGGATGCGGAGAAAACCAAGCATTTGATCGCGGTTTTTCTAAAGGAATCACAGCAACCGCCAAAGGGCAATACGAGCAGGCACTGGCTTATTTTTCTTTAGCGGAAAGTTTAAACCCTGGAGATAAAGAGCTTTCTCAGTACCAAGAACAGGTGGAACAGCTACAACACAGTACCGAGGAGATTGCTAAAGGCAAATTATCTGCTGCAAAAAAAATCGCTGATCAGGTAGTCAGGAATGAAAAAAGTTCCCGAATTATCAAACAAAAAGGAAGCGAATTGCTTGCAGAAGTTGCAGATCTTGAAAAACAAGTGGATCAGGTCAATGACCAAATCAATCAATTACAGGAATTACTTACAAGTGGAAAAAGAAACGAAGCTATTGAGCAGCTTGTAAAAATCCAAAAACTTGAGCTGACTCCCGCCTATCTTGCAGATGAACAAACTCGTGTGCAGCAATTGACGATACAATTGGTGGAACAACAAGCAGAAAAATCAGAAGCAGTAAATGATAAACCGGCTGTGACAACGGTGAAAATTCCCCAAGAGCTGCAACAAATTTGGTATGATGCACCAACTGATGATGCACAGCGGCAACCGATTATGGAAATCACAGAGACGACAGTTCATTTTTATTATAATGATCGGTTTTATACGATTCGTTCTTTTCAACAAAGAATGGATGAATATATCTTAAATTGGGATATGAATCTTTTTGCGGAACGTTACGGTCCCCAAGCGTTAGGGAATGACCCATTGCCCTTCCAATTCTTTTTGACAAAAGATGCCCATACGGCAATTTTACAAATGGGTGAAACAACGATGTACGGAGAAATAAAATAAAGCGTTCGACCTCAAAAATCAGCATAAAAGCTGATGATTGTGGTCGAGCGTTTTTTATCGGTAGAAAGATTGAAACGCATTCGTCAGCTCCAGCGAAGCCTTCGATAAAATGGTTTCTTCGGGCAAGACAGCGGTACCTTCTGCCCGCACGATAGCGACTTGGTCAAACCCCATAATTTCTTGAAACATACTTTTAAGATAGTTGGGGGCAAAATCCAACGTACGATAGATAGTATTCTCTGTGTAGAGGGAACCACTGGCAAAAAGCAGCAGCATTCTGTAATTGTTCTTCATCAAGCCAACGGAAACTTTTCCGTTTTCATCTGGTGCATCAAGATAGCGGAAAGTTTCTCGAGCAATCAGGATATTATCAAGATAATCTTTTAATGCAGAAGTGATATTGAAATTATGCAGTGGGGATACGATCACGATACGTTGATGATTCTTGAATTGTGCCAGTAGATTCTGTGACGTTTGGGCAACCACTTTTTCTTGATCAGCTAAAGGAAGTCCTTCAGCCTGTTTTGTCCAAATCGTCTGCAATTCTCCTGGAGTGATTCGGGGAATTTGGGTTTCATAGAGATTTAACACCGTAGCTGTTTCGTGGGGAAATTCTTCAGCAAATTTTTTTAAAAACAATGTTTGTAGTTTTAGTGAAAAATGTGCTGGATTTAAGTAATCGGGATGGGCGTTAATAAGTAAAGTTTTCATGTTTGAGTTCCTCATTTCCTTTTGATATACTCACTTTACTATCTAAAGGTGCCAAAATAAGTCACCATTGAAATGGAGAAATAAAATGAATAAATCGGAGCGATTAAACCAAGAGATGATTTTTCTCAGTGGAAAGACTACTTTTCAGGTGAAGGATCTAATGGCGGAATTTCATGTCTCGAAGCGGACAGCGCTACGGGACATCGCCGAGTTGGAGCTTTTGGGATTGCCTTTTTATGTAGAAAACGGACGCTATGGCGGGTATCGTTTAATCAATCAAAAATTGTTGGTGCCGGTGTATTTCAGTAATGAGGAAATTCAGGCGATTTTTTTTGCATTGAAAGCTTTGTCCTTATTATCCAGTACGCCGTTTGAAAAATCTTATGAACATATTCGTCAAAAACTATTAGCCACCATTCCTGAGACGCAACAGCAGCAAGTTTCTCAACTTTTAGAGGTCATTGATTACCTTAGCGTACCACCAGTAAAAGAACTAAAACATCTTCCGCTGATTTTGCAAGCGATTTTGGATGAAAAAGTGATTACGGCAACGAATCAGCAACAGGATGACCAAGTGGTTCAACTACAAATTTTGGAACTGTTTTATCGTAGAGGTATTTGGTTTTGCAGCGGCTATGATATGGAAAGAAAAAAGTGGGGAACCTATCGCTGTGATTATTTGAGTGAGGTTTCTGTGAATGAAAAAATCACTAAAACCTATTCTAAGAAGGAGTTAAAGCAGTTTCAGGTGGACTATGAAAATACCTATCACACGATTCCTTTTCGGTGCCGATTGACAGAATTTGGGAAAGAACTATTTTTAAAGAATCATTATCCTAATATGCAATTGGAAGAGAAAGATGGAAAGGTCTATATTATCGGTGGCTACAATCAAGAAGAATTGGCGTATATGACCCATTATTTCATTTCCTTTGGTCGCAATGTGTTGGTGGAGTATCCGGAGGAATTGAAGGAAAGTGTGTTGTCCGAAGTTCATTTGCTCCTCGCAGATTATCAAGAGGAAAAGAATTTCTCTTAGTTGCTAGCGTTATGCTGTTGGGTTTGCTACAATGGACGAGGACTATTTATATATAAGAAGAAAGAAGGATTTGCATGATTTCAGCAAGTGATTTAAGAGCAGGTATGACATTTGTCCAAGATGGCAAATTGATCAAAGTATTGGATGCCAGCCATCATAAACCTGGTAAAGGGAATACCGTTATGCGTATGAAATTAAAAGATGTACGTTCAGGCGCAACGTATGATACAACATTTCGTCCAGAAGAAAAATTTGAAAAAGCACACATTGATACAAATGCAGTGCAATATCTTTATACCATGGATGACACCGCATTTTTCATGGATTTAGAAAGCTATGAACAATATGAAATTCCAGTAGAAACTGTGGCTGACGAAATGAAATACATTTTAGAAAACATGGAAGTGAAAATTCAATTCTTCGGCAGTGAAGTGATTGGGGTTCAATTGCCATCTTCCGTCATCTTGAAGGTCGTAGAAACACAACCATCAATCAAAGGTGCAACCGTAACAGGTTCTGGCAAACCGGCAACGATGGAAACCGGCTTGGTAGTGAACGTTCCTGACTTCGTTGAAGAAGGCGAAGATTTGGAAATCAATACAACAGAAGGCACATACATCAAACGTGCATCAAAATAAGAAAAAAGTCAGATCAATCGATCTGGCTTTTTTCTTTCGGATGCTCATTTTTTGACAGCTGATTAAGAGAAGCCGAGGTTCGTAAATAAGCTTCTTTTTTTTGCCGAGTGAGTTTTTTGAAAGCAGCTTCGGCTTTTGTCGCTTCACTGCGGGTAGCGAAATGCTCGGCATGGATCATCTGAACGGGACGGCGACTTTGAGGGTGGGTATACTTTGCGCCTGTTCCGCTGTTGTGTTCTGCTAAACGTCGTGGCAAATCCGTAGTGTAGCCGCCATAAAAACTGCCGTCCTGACACAAGAGAACATAAAAATAATGATCATTTGCCATAAAGCATCTGCCTGATTTCTGTTGTATAGTGGTTGTCGTCATCGTAAACGATCAATGAAGGGTTGATCTTGAAGCCATCCGTTTTGCCGTCTTTGATTCCCTCTACCAATAAAACATTGGCATCTTTTTCTTTTTTAGGGTGAACAAAGCGGATACGTTTTGGTGCGATCCGATATTTTTTCATCAGTTCTAAAATATCTAAAAACCGATCTGGGCGATGGATCAACGCAAAATGACCGTTCATTTTCAAAAGTTTGCTGGAAACAGCAATTACTTCTTCCAAGCTAGTCGCGATTTCGTGGCGGGCTAAAGCCAGATGGGGATTAGGATTTTTTTCGTTTGTTGGCAGATCACGAAAATAAGGCGGATTGCAAACCAAGAGATCAACCGAATCGTGTTTGATTTTTGTGAAACTATCCTTTAAATCCAATGTATACATGGTCATTTGTTCCTCTAAATGATTCAGTTGGATACTACGGCGAGCCATATCTGCCAAGCGATCCTGCAATTCAATCTGATAAATGTGGGCTTGTGTTTTGCGGCTAAGGAATAGACCGACTGCACCGTTTCCTGCGCACAGGTCGACGATGGTTCCTCTCTTAGGAATACGAGGAAAATTTGCCAATAAAACTGCATCCAAGGAAAAGGAGAAAACCTCTGGGCTTTGGATGATTTGAATATCGTCGGCATAGAGTTGATCAATTCGTTCGCCGGAATTTAACATAAAAAGACACCTGCTTTAAAAAAAGTTATAGAAGTATTATACTACGTTTATATTTTTCAGCAAACAAACAAAAAGACTTGTCAACCAGAAATTTTTTTTGCATACTTAAGAATGTATCAGAAAGGAAGAGACGATGTTTTTTAGATTTATGCGGGGAATTGTCCGAGTAGTCTTATTTATTCTAAACGGTAATGCCCATTATCAAAACAAACAAGCTTTACCCAAAAATGAAAATTATATTTTAGTTGCCCCACATCGAACGTGGTGGGACCCTTTGTATTTAGCTGTGGCTGCCAGTCCGAAGAAATTTAGTTTCATGGCAAAAGAAGAGCTGTTTAAAAATCCCGTGCTGCGTTTTATTTTAAAGCACGCCAATGCTTTTCCCGTTAAAAGAGACAAGCCAGGTCCAAGCGCGATAAAAACGCCGGTGAAATTACTGAAGGACACCGATTTAAGTCTAGTCATGTTTCCTAGTGGAACAAGACATTCGACGGAGTTAAAAGGTGGTATGGCGTTGATTGCCCGGATGGCAAAGGTTCGTATCGTTCCCAGTGTCTATCAAGGTCCCTTGACCTTTGGCGATCTGCTGAAACGTAAACCTGTGACGATTCGGTTTGGGGAACCCATCGACATCAGCGACATTAAGAAAATGGACAAAGAAGGCTTGGCAGAGGTCGAACGCCGGATTCAACAGGCATTTAATCAACTGGATCAGGAAGTCGATCCTAATTTTGTCTACCCAATCGAGAAGAAAGACTAAGAGAAAGACAGTTTGCGGACTGTTTTTCTCTTTTTTCATTTTCAGAAATGCAGAAAGTGTTATAATGGTTAGAAAGATATTTTTTCGAAGGGCTGTGAAAACGTGCGCTTTTTACATACGGCAGACTGGCACATCGGCAAAAAATTGAATGGCTACGATTTATTCGCCGATCAAAAATACATCTTAAATCAACTTTTGGCACTTGCAAAAAAAGAAGCAGTGGAGGCCATCGTGATTGCTGGAGATTTGTACGATCGATCCGTACCGTCAGTAGAAGCGGTGGAAATTTTCAATCAGACGATTATTGAGATGAATTTAGATAATCAGTTTCCAATTTTGGCGATTTCTGGAAACCATGACAGTAGTATTCGTTTGGAAGCGGGGAGTCCGTGGTTTGCTAAGACGAATTTTTATTTGCATACGCGATTGTCTCAAGCTTTTCAGCCAATCGAAATGCAGAATGTCCAATTTTTTTTATTGCCTTACTTCGAGCCTTTTGAGGCACGGTTGTATTTTGATGAAGACCTTCCTACTATTAAAGCTGCCATGCAGCGGGTAGTGGTTGAAATGAAAAAAGCCTTTGATCCAACGAAAAAACAAGTATTGGTCAGTCATTTCTTTGTTGCCGGTAGTAGCCGGACAGACTCGGAGACACAAATTGAAGTCGGAGGGTTAGACGGTGTGCCGGCAGATTTATTGGCGGATTTTGACTATGTTGCATTGGGTCATTTGCACAATAAGGATGCATTGCATTCGGAAAATTGCCAATACAGCGGTGCACCCCTGAAATTTTCGGTTTCGGAAGCTGCACAAAAAAAGGGTGTCTTTTTAGTTGATACCGAAAAAAATACTCGAGAATTTTATCCGTTGACGCCTTTACATGATCTGCAGGAGATTACGGCTTCTTTCAAGGAATTGGTGACACCTGAATATTATCAAACACAAGATCGAGAGTTGTTTTTACATATCCAACTAACGGATCAAGCAATCATTCCCAACATGATGAATCAACTGCGGAGCATTTATCCTCGGATTTTAAGTGTGGAACGCAGAGAAGGAATTGCCGAAAAACGACCAACAACAAAATTCAAAAAACGCCTTCAGTCACCACAACAATTAATCGATGGTTTTTTTCAGGAAATGACGGAGACCAAATTGTCGGAAACCCAAGAAGCGTGGCTGGCAAAAGGTCTACAAGCAGTAACCAGAGAAATGAGTGAGGATACATGCAGCCAAGAAAATTAACGATGAAAAATTTTGGTCCCTTTATCAATGAGACGTTAGATTTTGGCGACTTTCAAGAAACGGGGTTATTTCTGGTCAGCGGCAAAACCGGTGCCGGCAAGACCACGATTTTTGACGGGATGACTTACGCACTATTTGGGGAAACCTCCGGTAGTTTGCGTTCTGGAAAAGAAATGCGGTCGATGTTTGCCTCGCCGAAAGAAGAAACCTGTGTCACTTTTTCCTTTGAACACCAAGGGCGAAGATATGAAATTGAACGCCGACCAGAGCAAACCTTGCTGAAAAAGCGGGGAGACGGCACAAAGGATCAAGCGGCAAAGGTGACATTGACGGTTTTTGAAAAAGAACAAGCCACCCGCCAATTTTCGAAAAAAAATGAAGTCGACCAATATATCAAAGAATTGCTACATTTAGATGCCAAGCAATTTTTCCAAATCATTATGCTGCCGCAAGGGGAATTTCGTAATTTTCTGATTGCCTCCAGCAATGATAAAGAGCGGGTTTTGCGAAATTTATTCGGTACGGAACTGTATCAGCAATTGAATGAATGGCTGAAGGAGCAAAGCAAAAAGCAACAACAAAAAATCCAACAACAATTGGCAAACGCAGAGACCTTGAAAACCCGGTTTATTTGGCGGAAAGAAGCACCGGTCTCCTTGTCCTTGCCGGAAACCTTGACTCAGTGGACTGCTGCATTGCAAGAAGATACACAGCAACTACAGGAGCTGGAAAAACAACTGGAAACGGCACAAAAAGCACAAAAAGAAGCCGAACAGAAATTTTATCAAGCCAAAGAGCAGCAAGCGTTCTTTGAAGAAATTGCTGAACTGCAACAAAAGCAAGCCAATGGGGAAAAGAAACTGCCCCAGATTTCAGCAAAAAAAATTTTGTTGGACCGACTGATTTGGAGCAAAAAACAACAGGGTCTTTTGGAGCAACAAGCTAGAAATCAACGAAATTATGCACAAGAAACGGCAAGACTGGCTGCTGTAAAAAATGCACAGCGAACACTGGAAGCTGCAAAAAAAAGTTGGCAGGAATGTCGGGAAGAAGTCCAACAAAAGCAAGAGGCATTGCAGCAAAAACAAACCGTCTTGCAGGAAAAAAAATATCTGCTGCCGTTAGTTGCAGAAAGAGAAACTTTGTTGGCACAGCAAACTGCTTTACAGGTAGCAAATAGTAAATATGTTGCCGAAGAACAACAGCTAGTCAGGGAGCAACAGCAAACTACTCATAAAATAAATGACGCACAAGCGTTGTTGGCGCAAAAAGAAGCTTGGCAGGAGCAAGAAGTACGATTGCTAAAGGCCCAACAGTTGGCAGAAAATAGTCAGAAAAGTCAACAGGCAGTTTCTGTCTTTACAGAAGAAATCTTACAGCAGCAAACCGCATGGACTGTCAAGAATACAGAAAAAGAAAAACTGGCAGAAAATTTAGAAGAGAAAAAGCAACAGGTAGCGATTCTGAAAAGTCAAAACGCTAAAATGCAAATTGCTCGGTTAAGTCTGGATTTACTGGAAGGAGAGCCTTGTCCTGTCTGTGGGGCGACGAGCCATCCACAAGTAGCACAGCATCAAGTATATTCGTTACAAGAAATCAAAGATAACCAACGGAAATTAGAAACAACAGAAGAAGAACTGGGGACAAGCCGGGAAAAACTGGCGACGATTCAACAGCAACAGGCCCAATACGAGCAAGCAGTGCAAAAGCTGGAGCAAAAACTGCAAACAGCAAAAAAAGAACAGCAAGAAACGATACAGAATTTTTGGTTGTTTTTTGATGAACCTTCGTCAGAAAAAACACCGGAGGACTATCTTGCCGCAGTGTTGGCAGTTCATCATCAACAAGCTGCCGACTTTAAAGAAGCGCAACAACGGCTGGATGCTGCTTTCTTAGCCCAAGAAAAAGTAGCGACACAATTGCAAGCCTTAAAGGATAACCAGCAACAGCTTTTGCAGCAAGAACAGCAAATTAGTGGAAAACTGGAAACGTTGACTGGACAGACTGGAAAAGTAACGAAGGAGCAACTGACGGAAGAAATTGCCCGTTTATCCATTGAAATTCAAACATTGCAGGAATTTTTGCAAGCCGATACTGCACAGGAAGAACAGCTAAAGGCAGAAGAAATTTCTTTGCGGGAACAAGACAAACAGCTGTCAAACCAAGTGGTCCAACTTCAGCAGGAACAAGAAGAAATTGAAGGAAACGTTCAGAAAGTTTTAGCTGATTCGCCATTTTCTGTCGAGGAACAACAGCTACGAGAATGGCTGGAGGACAGTGGAGAAATTCCCGCGCTGACGAAAGAAATTGCTGATTTTGAGAAGGAAGCAGAATTTCTAGAACAGCGGATGCGAGCCTTGCAGGACAAAATAAAAGGTAGCACGCCGCCAGATGTCGGATACTTTATGCAACAACGGCAAGAAGCCGAAACATTGGTTCAAAACATACAGGAACATTTTTTTGAACAAAAAGAACGGCTTACTCAAAATCAAAAATTGTCGGCAGAATTGACGGAACTTTATAAAAAAAATGCTCAGGAAGTTGAAGCACAAGCCCAACTGCAACAATTATTCCAAACCATCAATGGGGATAATCCGTATAAAACAAGCTTGGAGCGCTATGTATTGCAGGCGTATCTGGCGGAGATTTTGACGTTGGCTAATCAACGACTGCTGCGCTTGACACGGGGCAGGTATCAATTTGAATTGGCAGATCAAGTGAATGGCAATAAAAAGAACACAGGATTAGAGATTAATATTTATGATGACAATGCCGGTGCTTCACGGCGGGCACACACCTTGTCTGGCGGAGAAAGCTTTATTGCAGCGTTGGCGTTAGCATTATCTTTGGCAGATGTCATACAGAATCGTTCTGGGGGAGTCGCTATCGAGGCACTTTTCATCGATGAAGGCTTTGGTTCTTTAGACGAGGAATCGTTGGAAATGGCGATGGAAGCCTTGGAAATGATTGAAAATGAAGGACGGATGATCGGCATTATCAGCCATGTGAGGGAATTGAAAGAACGTGTCACCCAACAATTGTTGGTGCAAACCAATGGCAGCGGACAAAGCACGATTGCTTATCGGTCGTGAGTTTCTAAATCGTTAAAAAAGTTACGGGAAAACAAACCGACAAGGAGGAACCCATGTGAAGTGGAGTATACCAGAAAAAGTAATTGAACGAGGGCGTACATACGTCAAAGAAGGCCGCGTTCTTTCGGTGACCCCGGATCCAGCGAATAAAGTTTGGCATGCAGAGGTTTTAGGTAGTGAATTATATCGTATCGAGTTGGATACAACGGCGAAAGAGGAAGATTTTTGTCAATGTCCTTACTGGGAAGAACATCACTATTGCAAACACACGGTAGCTGTTGAGCTGTATTTACGGCAACAGGGAAAATCACGAAGTATCCAAGCGGAGGATATTCCGCAAAAAACGATTTTTTCTGCATCAGAGATGTTTACGAATGGTTTTTCTCGATTGCAAAAAGAAGAAGACAAAGAAACGGCTCCATTGACTGTAGAATTTCAACTGGATATTTTGGAGACCAATCCTTACCATGAAGAACTTTCAGTGATCGGTATTTCTGCTCGCTTAGGCTATCAAGAAACTAAGCGGACGTATGTCATTAAAAATATTTATAAATTTTTGCAAGCGAGTCAAGAGCAAAAAAAGATTTTGATCAATAAGCAATATCCTTTCCAATTATCAGAGACGGCTTTTTCCCCGGTAGTCAATGATTTGTTGCGGAAATTGGCGGGTATCGCCCAGACACAACAACTGATTGGACAAGCCGGCATTCAAGTGAAGGGAAAATTGGACAAAAAATATTTACTGTTGCCGGTGGCTTTTGGAAAAGAATTGCTTCAAGAAATGCAAGCGGTGCCCACAACCTTGATCGTTGGGGAAAAGAAACTTTCTAAATTGCAGTTTGCAAAAAAAAGTCATCCGCTGGCCTTTCAACTGACGAAAGACCAAGAGCAGTTCTATTTGACAATTACGAAAAATTTCCAAAAAGTTTTGTCTCACTACAATTGGGGAATTATGGAGAACCAAATTTACCAACTAACTGCGGAACAAATGGCGGTTTATGGTACTTTAGATCAATTGTTGAAACGCTTGGAACAACCAACGATTGAGTACCGTAAAGCAGAATTATCGGCTTTATTTACTCAGGTGCTGCCACTTTTGAGAAAAATTGGTATGGTTACTATTGATCCGGCGGTTTCAGAAGAAATCAGTGATGCGCCATTATCGGTGGCCTTTACCTTGCGGAAGAAAAAAGGACAGATTGCTTTGCAGTTGGATTTTCAGTATGGAGAAGTTATTTTTTCAAGTGATAAAAAACATACGGTTCTTCCCAAAAATCATCCGGAAATTTTGCGTGATATCAAAAATGAACAACGGAGTCGGCATTTACTACAACAGCTGAATTTCTCTCAAACAGAGGAAGGATGGATCAAACCATTGCCGACGGGTGGAGACCTTTTCCGATTCTTTACCACTGAAATTCCCCTCATGCGGCGATTAGGAACCGTACGAATTGGAAAGAAACTGCGGGAAATGTATCTTGATGCCGGTCAACATCGCCCACAAATTGCGGTTTCCGAAGAAGGCTCGTGGCTGGATGTGCGATTTGACATTTCCGGAATCGATGAGCAGGAAATCGATGCAATTTTGGCAGGGTTATTGCGGCAGGATCAATTTTACACGTTGGAAAATGGGCAAGTGCTGTCCCTTGAATCCGAGGAGTTTCAACAAACCAGTGAGATTTTGAAAAAATTCCGGGAAGTAATCCATGCCAAAAAAGGGGTGGTACAGATTCCTCGGCACCAAGGGTTACAGCTGCAAAAACAATTAGCCGACACTTCGGCAACATTTAGTGCTAGTTTTGAACAAATGGCGACTGATTTAACTCATCCGGAAAAATACCTGGCAACCTTGCCAACAGGATTAGAGGCAAATTTGCGGGAATACCAAGTCACGGGATTCCAATGGCTGAAAATGTTGAGTCATTATCAATTTGGCGGTATTTTGGCAGATGAAATGGGTCTTGGGAAAACCTTGCAGACGATTGCTTACCTGCTTTCAGAAAAACAAGAAATCGGTGCAATCCAAGCTCTGATCGTGGCACCCGCCAGTCTAACCTATAACTGGCAACAGGAAATCAAACGCTTTGCCCCTAATCTTAAGGCGCAAGTGGTGACTGGTAATCGTCAAGAACGAGAATCTTTGCTGACGGAAGAAGCGGATATTTTTATTACTTCTTATGCAAGTTTGCGGCAAGACATCGATCGTTATCAGGAAATGCACTTGAATTATTTGATTTTGGATGAGGCTCAGATGGTAAAAAACAGCAGCACAAAAACTGCGCAAGCCTTGCGTTCTTTGCAAATTTTACATCGGTTTGCTTTGAGCGGAACACCAATTGAAAATAATTTGACGGAGCTGTGGTCCTTGTTCCAAATGATTATGCCGGGCTTTTTCCCAAATAAGTATTCTTTTCGGGAAATGGCGGCCGAAGAAATTGCTAAAATGATTAAGCCGTTTATTTTACGACGAGACAAGAAAACCGTTCTTCAAGACCTGCCGGAAAAAATCGAAACCAATTATTATAGTGTACTGACAGAGGATCAAAAACGAATTTATCTGGCGTATCTGCGACAAATGCAAGAGGAAATCACTCAAATGGATGCGGCGACCTTCAAGAAAAATCGGATCAGTATTCTTGCGGGACTTACCCGTTTGCGACAAATCTGTTGTGATCCCAAACTCTTTTTGGATGATTACGAAGGTACCTCTGGAAAATTAGAACAAGCCAAAGATTTGATTGTGGCGGCAAAGGATAATAATCGGCGAATTTTATTGTTCTCTCAATTTACCAGCATGCTGTCAATCATTGAGGAAGAATTGCAGGAAATGGGATTGGAGTGCTTTTATTTACGAGGCAGTACGCCACCAAAGGAACGAATCAAAATGGTGGAAGCCTTCAATCGAGGAGAAAGAGATGTCTTTTTGATTTCCTTGAAAGCTGGAGGAACCGGCTTGAACTTGACCGGTGCCGACACCGTGATTCTCTACGATTTGTGGTGGAATCCTGCAGTGGAAGAACAAGCAGCAGCACGGGCACACCGAATTGGGCAGAAAAAAGTCGTTGAGGTGTGGCGACTGATTGCAGAAGGAACGATAGAGGAACGCATGGATTCATTACAAAATGAAAAACGAGAGCTGTTCCAAAAAGTGATCCAAGGAAACGAAACCCAACTGCAACAAATGACCGAAGATGATATTCGAATGATTTTGAGTATTGGTGAAGAAGTAGAATAGAAAAGTTCGAAGAATGTCTGTGAGACACGTGCGAGGAAGATGCTGGAAAGGTGAAATCTGGTAAATTTTCTCGGGCGTGTTTTTAGACATTCAACGGCAAAAAAAGGGTAAGTTCACAAATGGGAGGGAACGACATGACGCGAAAGCTTAGTGAAGAGATTGAGTTTTACAGGCAACAGGTTTATGAAGGCAGCCCGATTTGCAATGCCCAAGTATACGGTGCTTGATGTTGTGATTGAAAAGGACCCAAATTTTGAGGATTTAGAATTGTTGTCAGATGTAATTATTCAAAAATCCTTAGCCGAAGCAAAAAAAATCTATCCTTTTTTAGAGTGATCTCAAAAAGTTAGGCATTCAAGGAGTGGAGAAATCCCCTCCTTTTTTCATGTAATAAGAGCATTGAAAAATCGTTCATTTGAATTTGACCCTATAGTTAGTCATAAAAAATACCACCCACAAAAGTTCGATTTTTGGTCTAACTTTTTGTGGATGGTTCATTTTAGAATAGATTTTTCTATTTCTTAGCAAACGGGTGAATAACCTAGTTCAGGAATAGAACGAAGCCTAAATAAAAATAGCTTGAATCGTAGGGAAAATTTGATCAAAAGAAGTCAATTCGATGTCATGGATGTGCTGTTCACCTGTTGGCACTTTACGATTACGATGATTGAACCACAGGGATTTCCAGCCGGCTTTTTTTGAGCCTACGACATCATTTTCAAAACTGTCACCGATGTACAGAGTGTTTTTCCGTTGCATTTCAAAATTTCTTTCAGCTAAATGAAAAATTTCTGCATCCGGTTTTTGAAATCCAGTCGCTTGGGAAATAAGGACATGTTCTTTGTTGACCCAGTCCAATAAATCTAATTGCAACACCTTTTTGTACTGATGGTCGGTGGGGCCGTTGGTGATGATACCAATCGGAATTTGTTTTTTCTTCAAAAAATCCAACGTCTTTTTGATTTCTTCATGCATCGTGATGGCATCCAGTTCTTCTTCGTAAATCTGTTGGAACTGCAAGGCTTCTGCTTCGGTGATGTGGGGATAATCGAGATCCTTCAAAGATTGGCTGATACGGAAGGTTCGCATGTAACTTAGCGTCCATTCCTCCGTGATCACTTTGCCAAAATTTTCATCGCTATGGACACGAAAACGCAAATACAAGGCACTCATGTCTTCCGGAGTCACTAAAGGGAATAAACGGGTCACTGCATTTCTAAAGGGTTGTTGCTGGTCATAAATCGTATCATCTACGTCAAAAACTACTGATTCAATCAAAAAAATTGCCACGCCTTTCAATTTCTGTAAGTTTTCAAAAAAGATTCCTGATTCATTCTAGCGGAATTTAAGCGGAAAAGAAAGACGATAAAGCCCGATAAATAAAGGTTTTATCTACTTAATTTCGTATTTTACGATAAGGACAAGGTTTATCGATTTTCAGTTTTTTTGACCGAAAAATGATTTTGCAACCAGTGAAAGTTTGATTATAATGGATGAAGTACCTTAAAGCTGTTGTTTAGTGGAAGGACTAGCTCGAAAGGAAGATTGGTAGAATGCTGACAAAAATTTTCTACCTGAAAATGAAGGAGGATACCCATTGTTAAAACGTTTTTTTAGTTATTATCGTCCCTATAAGAAATTATTTATTTTAGATTTTTCCTGTGCTGTTTTGGCTGGTCTGCTGGAGCTGGCTTTTCCAGTTGCGGTCAATCAAGTGATTGACAAGATCATGCCGATGAAAAATTTTCGGATTATTCTACTGGCTTGTTTGGCGTTACTGGTTTTTTATCTTTTGAACACTGTCTTACAATATATCGTTGTCTTTTTCGGTCATAAGCTGGGGGTCAACATTGAAACGGATATGCGTCGGGAATTGTTCCGGCATTTGCAAAAGCAATCTTTTGAATACTATGACAATCAAAAGACCGGGAAGCTGATTAGTCGCTTGACCACAGATCTTTTTGAAATTTCGGAGGTTGCCCATCATGGACCGGAAGATGTTTTTATCACGATCATGACGTTGATTGGTGCTTTTTTATTGATGCTGCATACCCATGTGCAGTTGGCAATTGCGACGTTTGCGTTGTTGCCGTTGATTACAATTGCATTGGTTTTTTTCAATAAAAAAATGACCAAGGTCAACACGAAAATTTATGAAAATCTTGGGGAATTCAATGCGGGAGTAGAAGCTTCAGTCAGTGGTATCCGTGTCACTCAATCCTTTGCGAATGAATCGTTTGAGGCAAAGCGTTTTGATGGATTGAGCGAAGCTTATCGACAATCAAAGATTACTTTCTATAAAGTGATGGCGTTAAGTTCTTCTTATAATTACTTTTTGATCCGTCTAATCAATTTGTTTGCCTTGATATTCGGTGCTTATTATACGATTCGCCAAGAAATCACGTATGGAGATTTTGTCGGCTTTATTCTTTTATCCAATGTTTTTGTTCGTCCTATCGAAAAGGTCAACACCATGATCGAAAGCTACCCAAAAGGTATCGCCGGTTTCAAACGGCTGACGGAAGAATTGGACAAAAAATCGCTGATTGTTGATCGTCCAGATGCAGTTGCGGTGGATCATTTGAACGGGCATATTATTTATGAGGATGTTTCCTTTTCCTATATGGATTCTCAAAAAGTTTTGAATCATATTAATTTAGAGATTCACCCGGGAGAAACGGTGGCTTTCGTCGGTCAAAGCGGTTCTGGGAAAACGACATTGTGTAATCTGTTGCCCCGATTTTATGAGGTGACGGAAGGTAAGGTTACTATCGATGGTCGAGATATCCAATCCATGACGTTAGAATCTTTACGAGATCAAATCGGGATTGTTCAACAGGATGTCTTTTTGTTCCCAGGAACGATTCGGGAAAATATTGCGTATGGAAAATTGGAAGCTAGTGAAGCAGAGATTTTGCAGGCGGTGTCATTGGCACATTTAGACGGTGTGATTCAGCAAATGAAGGGTGGATTGGATACCGTGATTGGAGAGCGGGGCGTTAAACTTTCCGGAGGACAAAAGCAGCGGGTCGCAATTGCACGGATGTTTTTGAAGAATCCGCCTATCTTGATTTTGGATGAAGCAACCTCGGCTTTGGACACAGAAACAGAACAAGTTATCCAAGAATCACTGAATTCCCTTGCGAAAGGACGAACAACGATGATTATTGCCCATCGTTTGGCAACCATCAAGCATGCTACCCGAATTATCGTGGTCAGTGATCAAGGAATTTTAGAACAAGGAACCCACGAAGAATTGATGACTAAGCATGGACATTATCGGGGATTGTATGATGCGCAATTCAGAAAATAGTCAAATATTCATAAAAAAAAGCTGATTTTAGAATAAAATCAGCTTTTTTAGGGTTTTTTTTATGTTTTTTAATACATTCTTCTTTGTGAAAGTTCTTATGAAAGAACTAAAAAAACGGAAAGAATAAAAAGAAGTGTTTTTTTTTAAATAAAGAAGCTTTCTTTCAAAAAGATAATACAGATTTTGCGCATCCTTTTCTTAACAAATAACTAAAAATATGTTTTGTAATCAGCATCACTGTTATTTCGGTCATTTGTTCGAAAGAGACTTGTGGTCGATTTTCTCATAATGGCAAGTTTTTCAGATGATTCCAGACAAGAATAATTCTTAATAGAAAAAAATTAAAAAACATTTTTTATAGAAATAACAATGTTTCTTCACTTTTCTATGTTATAAATAATACAGTTTGAAAGAACTGTTGTATAAGAGAAGTTTTATTGGAAATAAATGTGAAAATACTCATTTTAGAAAAATGAAAAAGCATGAAAGCGTATGTTTATAACGGTTATATTATTTTGAATCGATTACTTTTATTAAAAAAAGTTAAAAAAGTACTGGATATTTAAGTGAGTATTCGATATAATATAATCATATTAAAGATAAAGAGATTGCTGTTACAGAATCCTTTATATAATAAAAAGGAGTGATACCGTTGTTGACACTTTATACTTCCCCAAGCTGTACGTCATGCAGAAAAGCTCGTGCGTGGTTGCAAGAGCACGAAATTCCGTTCGTTGAAAGAAATATTTTTTCCGAACCGTTGAATATCTCTGAATTAAAGGCCATTTTGCAAATGACCGAAGACGGAACAGAAGAAATTATTTCTACCCGCTCGAAAGTTTTTCAAAAATTGAATATCGATTTAGATGAGTTGCCATTGCCAGAGTTATTGGATCTTGTCCAAAAAAATCCTGGACTTTTACGCCGTCCGATTATGATCGATGAAAAACGTCTGCAAGTTGGTTTCAACGAAGACGAGATTCGTCGCTTCTTACCAAGAGAAGTACGACAATTAGAATTACGGCATGCACAGCTCATGGCTGGATTATAGAAGAAAAAACGAAGGGAAGCAGGTTGAAAACGATCTGCTTCCTTTTTTTGACAAAAGAGAACAACTTCTTGTCTAAGCAGGGAAGTACTAGGAAGAAAAGCGCAGCCAAAAAATTATTTTCTTTCTATTAGGAATTGTAGTTTTTGCTTTACTTTTCCTTTTCTTCCGTTACAATGTAGCTATAATGCGAGTACAAAAGTGAGGTGTAGCTAAGATGGAAATGGAACATATCAATGAAAATACGATTCGTGTGATGATCAAGGGTGAAGATTTAGCTGCTCGAGGAATCACTTTTCTGGACTTGCTGGGCAACCAAAATGAAATTGAAAACTTTTTCTACAGCATTTTAGAAGAGGTCGATATTGATGAAGAATTCAAAGGCAGCGATGCAGTTACTTTTCAAGTTCTTCCGAAGGGTGACGGATTGGAATTATTTATCAGCAAAAATCTTCAACCAGAAGACCTGTCCCAATTTGAAGAAATGGGTAGCGGTTCACCAGAAGAAATCACTGACTTTTTGAAAAAACACGTGGCAGATCAACTGGAAGAAAATACCAAACCAGAGGAAGTCAAACGTCATTTTGTTTTAGAGATGGTGGATTTTGAACAGATGATCCAATTGGCTAATGAGGTCCAATTAGATTGTGCAATCACTGACCTTTATGAAATGAACGATTTCTACTTTTTGGAAATCCAATTTCTTGATGAGTTGATTCTTGACAGCGAGGTCAAAGATAGTTTATCTCACTTATCTGAATTTGCTCGAAAAAGCCATGTGACGCCGGAAGTTTTGGCAGAACATGGGAAACAGTTGATGGAACATGATGCATTAGCATTGACCCGTCATTATTTTCATTAAACCCGAACACTTGCTTCGTTTCAAGCAAGTGTTTTTTTGTGGAAAAAAATCAAACTTGCGTATTTTTTCTTGAGGTGATTTTTATGTTAGTTGCGCGAAATCAAGAAGAATTGATCGCAAGCTTTGATTATCAGAAAAAAATTCAAGATCGTTTGGTTTGCCCAAGTTGTGGAAAACCGGTTCGCTTTAAACAAGGTAGTCGAAAAATTCCCCACTTTGCTCATGTTAAAGCGGATTGCCAATCATTTAGTGAAGGAGAAACTTGGGAACATGTAGAGGGAAAACGCATGATTATGGAAACTTTCCCCATGAAGCAGGCAAAACTCGAAGCTTATCTGCCAAATTTAAAACAGCGTCCGGATGTCTTGTGGGAAAAGCGTGCGATTGAGTTTCAGTGCTCTTCTTTGCCCTTTGTTCGATTTTTGGAACGGACAGAAAATTATCAGCGCCATGGGTATCATCCATGGTGGATTTTGGGGAGCCGTTTTTTTCCCACGACTCAGTTGAGCCAATTTCAAAAAGCTTGTTGCAGACTTTCTCAATCAGGTATTCATTTTTGGTGTCTGGATGTTGCAACCCAACGCCTTCAAAAGGTTTCGCTTTCCTCATGGCATTATCAACAAGGAATTTCATTTGACATCAAAAGCTGGAACCTGAAAAAGAAGTGGCAAATGAGTCGCCAACAAAGGGTAGCTCCTACTGCATGGCAAGCCCGTCACTATCGAGACCATCTTACCCGCAAATTGCAACGTTGCCATAAACCTACTTTGTTACTGCAAGAACAACTTTATTTTCGACATCAATCCTTAAATACACTGCCCGATTGGTGTTATCAGCCGAGCTTGGGGTATTTCTTTTTTGCAGATCGTATGCTGCTGTTACGGATTTTTTTTGAAGCAGGCTTGCCTTTTGAGGAATGGAAAGAAAAAATTCAACAACTTAACTGGGACTGGTCCTTTCCTATGATTTCTCAGGAAATCGTTTTACAAAAGTGCTACCTTGAATGCCAAGTGCTTACGCAAAGATAAAAGAGAAAATTCAGACTTTTTACACATTTTTTTGAAAATAATATGATAAGATAGAATCAGTTGCACAAGGAGTTTAGTTCCTCTTTTATCAAGATGACTAGTGGAATGAGGATAGGGCGAGAGAACGTGACTAAATTTTCTATTAAGAAAATTTAATGCATTAAAAAGAACAAGGATATCAGTTCCTCTTTTATCAAGATGACTAGTGGAATGAGGATAGGGCGAGAGAACGTGACTAAATTTTCTGTTAAGAAAATTTAATACATTAAAAAGAACAGGGATATCAGTTCCTCTTTTGCCAAGATGACTAGTGGAATGATATACGGCGTGAAAATCAGACTAAATTTTCTATTAAGAAAATTTAATACATTAAAAAGAACAAGGAGTGGATAAGATGTCAGAAACAAAACAATTGCCAACAAGAGACGCGTTATCAGAAGAAGTTACATGGGATTTAACCAAAATTTTTGCTGATGATGCGGCCTTCGATTCAGCTTTTACTTCTTTGACAGAAGAATTGAAGCGTTCAGAAAAATATCAAGGAACTTTAGCTGATGGTGCAGCGGCTTTCCTAGCGGCTTTGGAATATGTTCTTGAAGTTTCCCGAAATTTGGAAACCTTATATGTGTATTCACATCTGAAAAATGACCAAGATACAGCTAATACCACCTATCAAGCAATTTATGCTCGTGCCAGCAGTTTATTAGCACAAGCCAGCGAAGCGATTTCCTGGTTTGAACCAGAAGTTTTAAAATTAAGTGATGAAAAAATTTGGCATTACTTTGAAGAAGAACCAAAATTAAGTGACTATCGTCATTATGTGAAGCAAATCGTTGACAACCGTCCTCATGTTTTGCCAGCAGAACAAGAATCATTGTTGGCAGGGGCAAGTGAAGTCTTTGGTGCGTCCAGCAATACGTTTGCTATTTTGAACAACGCCGATTTAGTGTTTCCAACGATCACTGATGAAAAAGGCGAAAAAATCCAACTTTCTCATGGAGTTTACGGTCAATTAATGGAAAATACAGATCGTGAAGTTCGTGCAGCAGCTTTCAAAGGATTGTATAGTGTCTATGAACAATTCCGCAATACGTTTGCTTCTACCTTGAGCGCCCACGTTAAGGGACACAATTTTAAAGCAAAAGTCCGCAACTATGATTCTGCTCGGGCGGCATCTTTAGCGGCTAACCATATCCCAGAAAGTGTGTATGATACATTAGTAAATGTGGTGAATAAACATTTGCCATTGTTGCATCGCTATGTTGCTTTGCGAAAACGATTATTGAAGGTCGACGAATTGCATATGTATGATATGTACACACCAGTTCTAGGGGAAGCACCAATTTCTTATAATTTTGACGATGCAAAGAAAAAAGCACTCGAAGCTTTGCAACCAATGGGAGAAGAATATTTGAAGGTGGTAGAAGAAGCCTTTGCCAGCCGTTGGATCGATGTAGTCGAAAATAAAGGCAAACGCAGCGGCGCTTATTCTTCCGGTGCTTACGATACAGCGCCTTATATCTTATTGAATTGGCATGATACCTTGGACCAATTATTTACGCTGGTTCATGAAATGGGTCATAGTGTCCATAGCTACTTTACTAGAAAAAATCAACCTTACGTTTATGGGGATTATTCCATTTTCTTGGCAGAGATTGCTTCAACCACTAACGAAAATATTTTAACCGAATATTTATTAAAAACCGAAACAGATCCTCGGGTTAAAGCGTATGTATTGAATCACTATTTAGACGGATTCAAGGGAACGATTTTCCGTCAAACACAATTTGCGGAATTTGAGCATTTTATTCATACAGAAGATGCTAAAGGGGTGCCATTGACCAGCGAATATTTAAGTGATTATTATGGTGAATTGAACGCAAAATATTACGGTCCAAGTGTAGAAAAAGATCCGGAAATCAAACTAGAATGGTCTCGAATACCTCACTTTTATTACAATTATTATGTATACCAATATTCAACTGGTTTTTCTGCAGCTTCTGCTTTGGCGAAAAAGATTCTAGATCAAGAGCCTCACGCATTGGAAAACTATTTGACCTATCTGAAATCTGGCAACAGCGATTACCCAATCGAAGTAATGAAAAAAGCAGGGGTAGATATGACTCAAGCCGCATATATCGAAGATGCGATGAAAGTCTTTGAACAACGCTTAAATGAACTTGAAAAAGTAGTAGCTGAACTCGAATAATAGAAAAAGGATAAGGCAGCTGGTCGTTATGATCAGTTGTCTTATCCTTTTTAAACGAGTTTTAAGTGAGCGATTCGCCGCTCATTTTCACGAGTTAAGTAGCCTTCAATATGAAAAATTTGATAATTTTCATCTGTAGTCTGACAAAGTTTTGGCAGATCTTTTAACGCTTCTGCGCCTTCCAACAAAACCCCATAATCTCTTTCACAAGCATAGTTGTAGACGACACAGGAAGGATGTTTGACGATTCCCATTTCATGAGCAATCATTTGATCGGCTTGGAACAGGTCACGTACAAGTTGGGTTGACCGGTCTTCTTGGAACATCGGCAAATCGCCGCCACTTTCTAAAACCAATTCTTCCACTAATTCAGAAGAATAGTTTCTTTTAAGGCAGCCGACTGCATGTTGCAGCTTCATCAGAAAATCTCTGGCACGTTTTCTGCCTTGCAGCTGAATCGTTTTGCAATCCAATGCCGCAGCGTATGTATCTTCAAATAAAGTGTTTCGAGCAAGGATATCATGTTTTTCAATTCCTCGTCGTGTCATGATATCACTAATCGTTGTCATGTTAACGAGTGGCAAGACACGAAATTGGATCTTTTTCTTGCTTTTTTCTATGTATTTCAGCATATCTAATTCTGACTGTAGACAAACTGGCCCCAACGGATTGACAAATAGATAAATCTCGATCAACTGAATCTCCCCCAAATTTAGATCCTACACAGTAATATTCTTATGGTTAACTTAACAGAAAAAATAAAAAAAGAAAAATAAAGCGCTTGTTAGTTGGCAGACAGTGCCCGTAAAATTTTGTTTTGTGCCGGAATGTAGGGAATCTCCAATTTTTTCAATAATTGTTGAAATGCTTCTGCCCCATTTTGGGCATCCACCACTTCCAACTCTAATTCAAAATCATGGTGTTCTCCATACCAGCTTTCATCCAACGCCAAAAGATCTTCAAGGATCCTACCTTCCGCTCTACTGGTTTTTAAGCAGGCCGTTTCCCGTAAATCTTCTGGTGAAAGCCCATGAGCAATCAAGTAATCTGCGACTGTGCCAGTTGTCGGAAGCTGTTGTTTTTTTACATAGTTGTGTGCTTCATCAAGAGACAAACGATCTGTAGTTTCCAATAATCCTTCTGTAAGAGGTGTTTTCAATGTCAGTTCAGCGTGATCCGCTAGCAGACGAATCCGTAAACCCCAATGCATTTTCCGTAAGCGGGCATCTTCGGTGTCGTAATAATGATTTTCCTGTAGATGAAAATCAGACGTTTGAAATTGAAAATACGTTTGTAGTCGGAGAAAATCTTTTTCAGTAATCATTGTTTTGAATTCGATTTCAACTGATTTCATTCTTTTCACTCTTTTCCGTATTTTTATATTTTGTCATAAAATGGCAGGAAACGTCAATGAAAAGAGGTATTTTTGACAAAAATTTGCGCTTTTTTAATAAACGGTGTTTTTTCATTATCTACCGAAAAAATAGAATCATTTTCTGTCAGCGATTGGGTACTAAAGATTTTGCTTCCTTTATGGTAAAATGTAGATTGAATGCTATAAGAAAATCGAGGGATCAATATGGAACGAGATTGGGAAGGCTTTTTAGCTCCTTATGAACAAACAGTTTCAGAATTAAAAGTGAAATTGCGGGGAATCCGTAAACAATTTCGCGAACAGAATCGACATGTACCAATTGAATTTGTAACCGGTCGTGTGAAACCGGTAGACAGCATCATCACAAAAAGTCAGATTCGGCATATCCCGATGGAACGTCTGGAAGAAGAAATGTCCGACATCGCCGGCTTGCGAATTATGTGTCAATTTGTTGAAGATATTCATCAAGTTGTCCAAATTTTGCGAAATCGTAAAGACATGAAAGTCATCATCGAACGGGATTACATCACCAATAAAAAAGCCAGTGGCTATCGTTCGTACCATTTGGTGATTGAGTATCCAGTCCAATTGATCAGCGGAGAGAAGAAAATTTTGGCGGAGATTCAAATTCGGACTTTGGCAATGAATTTTTGGGCGACGATTGAACATTCGTTAAATTATAAATACCAAGGTGCTTTTCCAGAAGAGATGAGTGAACGGTTGAAACGTGCGGCAGAAGCTGCCTATCAATTGGATGAAGAAATGTCCAGTATTCGAGAAGAAATTCAAGAAGCCCAGCGATTATTTTCCCATGGGCGAGGAAAATCCGATGATGTGTATTATCGTGCGTCCATCGATCAGGAGGAGGAATGAGCAGGTTGCGAGTAGCGGTGGTGTATAATCAGCAAAAACAAACGATTGAAGTTGTCCAACGACTGATCGACTTATTAAAAAAAGCAGACATCACGCTTGATGAACATGAACCGGAGTTGGTTCTTTCTGTTGGGGGCGACGGAACGTTGCTGTCGGCTTTTCATCGCTACAACCACCGCTTGAAAGAGGTTAGCTTTTTGGGCATCCATACCGGACATCTGGGTTTTTATACTGATTGGCGGGATTATGAGTTAGAAGAATTAGTGGATAGTTTGAAAAGCAATCGGGGACAGAGTGTCAGTTATCCGCTATTGGATGTTGTGATTCGCTACTCGAATGGAAAACCGGATAAACATTTCTTGGCATTGAATGAATCCACAATCAAACGGGGCAGTCGAACGATGGTCGCTGATGTTTACATCAAAGATGAGTTATTTGAGCGCTTCCGGGGAGATGGTTTGTCGGTGTCGACCCCCACTGGCTCTACTGCCTACAATAAAAGCGTTGGCGGTGCGGTATTGCATCCCAGCATTAATGCAATTCAACTGGCGGAGATTGCTTCGTTAAACAATCGTGTTTTCCGAACATTGGGTTCACCGATTGTGATCGCAGATTCAGAATGGCTGGAAATTAAGCTGCAAGACAGTAATGATTATTTGATTACAGTAGATTCGTTGGACATCCAACAAGATGAGATTGATAGAATCTATTACCGCATTGCAGATGAACGAATTCAGTTTGTATCTTATCGCCATATGCACTTCTGGCATCGGGTCAAGGATGCCTTTATCGGAGAAGACGAATGAAATTTACCTATACATTCCAAAAAGATCAACCGCAAAAAGTAAAATTTTTTTTGAAGGAACAGGGAATTTCAAAAGGATTATTGGCAAAAATAAAATTTCGTGGCGGACAGATTTTCGTCAACGATCAAATAGAAAATGTCTTGTATTCTTTGACGGCAAATGATACGGTAACTATTGTGATTCCTGACGAAGGGGAACATGAAACCATGTTGGTAGACCCGACACCGATTGACATTGTTTTTGAGGATGAACACTTATTGATTGTCAATAAACCAGCCGGAATCTCTTCGATTCCAGCGCAATATCATCCCAATCAAACGATGGCAAATCGTGTCAAAGCCTATTATCAAAAACAGAACTATCCAGATCAGGTGATCCATGTCGTTACTCGTTTGGATCGCGATACATCTGGTTTAATGGTATTTGCAAAACATGGCTTTGCCCATGCAAAATTAGATAATCAATTAAGAGAAAAAAAGTTTTTTAAGAAATACCAGGCGCTTGTCAGTGGCGAGCTGTCGACCTTAAAAGCCCACGATGAAATCATTTTGCCGATTGCACGGGATTATACCTCTCTTTTAAAACGAAAGGTTGACGAAACCGGGCGGTACGCCAAAACAGAATATTGGCTTGAAAAAAGGAATGAATCCATGGCGTTGGTGGACATCCAGCTTCATACAGGGCGGACCCATCAAATTCGTGTCCATTTTGCAGCAATCGGTTGTCCATTATTGGGAGATGAATTGTACGAGAGGCGATTGGATCTTGGGATTATGCGGCAAGCATTGCACTGTTATGAGCTGCATTTTTATCATCCCTTCACAAATGAATTACTAGAATTTTATCAGGAACTGCCGCAGGATATGCAGCAGTTGGCAACGAAATTAAACGACTAAGTGTGGTGAGAGAGATTGGACGAAACAGAAGAACTGGAAGAACGTTTTGAAGAATTGCGACAAGCGCTTCAAGCAAATGAAATTCAAGGATTTCGTGATAATTTTTTGGAGATGCATATCTATGAGCAGGGACAATTCTACCAGTCTCTCGATGAAACGCAACGTCATTTAGTCTATGCTTATTTATCACCTAAAGAATTAGCGGACATGTTTGACGTCATTGAAGAAGATGACGAAAACATGAAGGATTATTTATCGGAAATGCGTCCTCGTTATGCCGCAGACATGTTATCTGAAATGTATACAGATAACGCCGTGGATTTGCTGAATACGCTGGATAAAAAACAAGTCGCCAAGTACTTGAGTTTGATGACTTCCGAAGATGCCAGTGAAATTAAAGAACTGCTTCACTATGAAGATGATACTGCCGGATCAATCATGACAACGGAATTTGTTTCTATCGTTGCCAATCAAACCGTGCGTTCTGCCATGTACGTGTTGAAAAACGAGGCAGATGTTGCTGAAACGATTTACTATATCTATGTTGTCGATCAAGACAATCAGCTGGTGGGCGTTATTTCGTTGAGAGATTTGATTATCAATGAAGATGACACAATGATTTCGGACATTATGAGTGAACGGGTTATTTCGGTATCTGTGGGCGATGACCAAGAAGATGTTGCACAAACGTTTCGGGATTATGACTTTCTTGCGTTACCGGTCACCGATTACGACGACCATTTGTTAGGGATCGTGACAGTTGATGATATTATCGACGTTATCGATGATGAAGCCGCCAGTGACTACTCTGGTTTGGCGGGGGTCAACGTTGAAGAAGTCAGTGAAAATCCAGTTAAGGCAGCCGCCCGTCGGCTCCCTTGGCTGATTACGCTGCTCTTTTTAGGAATGGCGACTGCGACTCTGATCAGTCGCTATGAAGACTTGGTCAGTGAAGCGAGTATTTTAGCAGTCTTTATTTCCTTAATCACCGGTACTGCCGGAAATGCCGGCACACAATCACTGGCTGTGGCGGTTCGCCGCTTAGCGATTAACGATGAAAAGGACAGTTCCTTTTTTCGGACGGTAGTCAGCGAAATTTTAACCGGCTTAGTCACCGGGGCCATCACTGGTTTGACGATTTTCATTATTGTGGGCATCTGGCGGCAAAATTTTATTTTGGGATTTGTAATCGGAATCGCCATGATGTTTGCCATCACCGTTGCCAATTTGGCAGGTAGTTTGATTCCCATGCTGATGGACCGGCTGGGTTTTGATCCGGCGGTTGCCAGCGGACCGTTTATTACGACCCTCAGCGATTTGACCAGCGTATTGATTTATTTTAATATTGCCAGTCTATTTATGAGTTATTTTATTGGCAGTTAATTTTAAAAAAATAAAACGAGGAAATCCAACCTTTCAGTTGGGGATTTCCTCGTTTTTTTCTTGCACCACATTGGATGGAGCAGTACCAAATTGTTTCTTGAAGGATTTGCTGAAATGAAAGGCGTCTTGATAACCAACGGTGGTTGCGACTTCTTTGATGGACAGCTTATCATTTTTCAGCAATTCCTTTGCCCGACTCAGGCGGATTGTAATCAAATAATTGATGGGACTCATGCCGGTGGCTTCTTTAAATATTTTTGATAAATAAGTCGCGCTGATGTACTGGTCTTGGGCGAGCTTTTCTAAAGTAATCTCTTCTTCATAATGATTTTCCAAAAAGTAAATCGTGTAATTGACGATTTGCTGTTGGCGTTTTTCTTTTTTTGAAAGATACGGGGTCAAATTATTATGTTTTTCTTCCAGTCCTCGCAAAATCAGCACCAGCATCTCCATGACCAGCGCTTTTTGCATGACTTGAAATTCATTTTGCTTTTCAGCAATTTCCCGCGTCAGGAGCCACGCTTTTTCCATGACTTGATGCTGGTATTTTCCTAGATCCAATAAGGGACGCTGGTTGGGGAAATGATTGCGGGATAACCCCTCTAAGGAAATATTGCGGATACCGATGTGCAACTGATGGGAACAAGTTCCCTCTGTTTGGCGTTCGGCATGACGATAGCCGGGATTAAAGAGCAGAATATTGCCGGCATGCAAGGTAAGGGGATTCATTTTCTCAAATTGATAATGGGCCTCCCCTTCCAAAACCAAACTGATTTCTAAAAAATCATGGTGATGCATCTTAGAAGCTGCCCCTGGTTCGTTCCAAGGGTCGAAAATATATAAAAGTTCAGGGTTGAAGGTGCGTGCATTAAAATAATCCATTGTTTTCTCCGATTGATAATTCTTACTAAGAACATTTTACATCAAAATGAAGAAGAAAAACCATTTCATAATAAAAATAAATGAGTAATCTTATCATACGAGGAGGGAAAAAATGAATAATGCACAATGGATCTGGCAGTACGCCAAAAAGTATCGCCGCAAAATTATTTTAGCCAGTATTTTTTTATTGATCAACGCGTTACTGATCGTCGTCAATCCTTATTTAGGCGGCATGGTGATTGATGATGTCATCACCCAGAAGAAAACAAATTTATTATTGCCATTATTAGCGTTAATGATTGGTACAACAGTGATTCGAACGATTGTCCGCTATTCCTACCAGTTGATTTGCGAACGGATCGGACAAAATACACTTTTTGAATTAAGAGAAGACATGTACAAAAAACTACAGGAATTGGATTTTGATTTTTTCAACCATACTCGTGTTGGGGATATCATGGCACGGATGACTGGGGATACGGATGCGATTCGGCATTTTGTTTCATGGGTTGTCTATAATATTTTGGAATGTGTTGTATGGTTTGTTTCAGCGATTATTGTGATGGGCTTCATCAATTGGCAGCTCATGCTGGCTTTGGTGGCAATCACCCCGGTCATCTTTATTTTGACCAACCGGATGGCAAAAAAAGCCCAACCGTTGTTTTTTGAGATTCGTGAAAGTTTTTCGCGGTTAAATTCGATGGTGGAAGAAAATATCGGTGGCAATCGAGTAGTTAAAGCTTTTGCTCGGGAAAATTTTGAAATTGAGAAATTTAATCACTTTAATGATGATTTCAAGCAAAGAAACTTAGCCTCCGCTAAAGTTTCTCAAACCTATCTGCCTTGGTTGGATGGAATGGCGGGGAGTCTGGGAGCCATTGCCTTGATTTTAGGTGGCTGGTTCGTTATTCAGGGGAAAATGACGCTAGGGGAATTGGTGGCGTTCAACGGCTATCTATGGATGCTGAACAACCCCATGCGGATGAGCGGCTGGTTGATTAATGATGTTCAGCGTTTTTCAGCAGCCTGTATCAAAATACGGCAAATGTTGAAAACTCAAGCAAAAATTGATGTTCGTTCGGAAGATTTGACAAAACCGATTAAGGGAATCGTAGAATTTAAAGATGTTTCCTTTCATTTTTCGGATGATCCATCTCACAAGGTGCTGGACGATGTTAGCTTTAAAATCGCACCAGGACAAACAATTGGTATTTTAGGAGAGACGGGTTCAGGAAAAACCACGCTAGTAAATTTAGTCGGCCGATTTTATGATCCCACAGAAGGCACCGTTTTGATTGACGGCAAGGATGCCAAAAGTTATCCGGTACGCCAATTACGGGAAAATATTTCGATGGTGATGCAAGACGTGTTTCTTTTTTCCAATACGATTGCAGATAACATTGCCTTTGGGAACCCGTTTGCTGATAGCCAATTCGTACAGCAAATGGCGGTAATCGCTGATGCGGATGCTTTTATTTCCCGTATGCCTCAAGGATATGAAACGATCGTCGGTGAGCGGGGTGTCGGTTTGTCTGGGGGACAAAAGCAGCGGATTTCTTTGGCACGGGCGTTGGCAAAAGATCCAGCAATTTTGATTTTGGATGATACAACTTCTGCGGTGGATATGGAAACAGAATCCAAGATTCAGCAGGAATTGACCAAAATCACCGGTGAAAAAACCACCTTTATCATTGCTCATCGAATTTCTTCCGTCCGAGAGGCCGATTTGATCTTAATGATGGAAAAAGGCCGTGTCGTGGAGCAGGGAACCCACCATGAGCTGGTCAATAAAAAAGGAAAATATTACGAAGTGTACCAAAAACAACTTGGATTAGAAAGCGGTGATCCCCATGGCGCGCAATAAGTTTGATGTCGATGAGGAATTAGAACAGGAATTCAGTTGGCAGGATTTTAAACGGCTGGCTCATTATATTACCCCTTACAAACGCAGTATTACCAAAGTTTTAGTAACGATTTTATTAGCGAATGTTGCCGGAATGCTGGCACCTTTGTTTACAAAAATTGCCATCGACACAACGATTCCGCAAAAACGGGTTACCGAGTTGCTTATGCTTGGCGTTGCCTTTCTTGTGACGTTGGTGATTATCGGGATTTGTATGCGGTATCGGATTTTTAAAATCACGGAGATTGGTCAAGATGTGTTGAAGGATATGCGCTTTGATATTTTTGAACACTTGCAACGGTTGCCGTTTGCTTACTTTGATAATCGTCCTCATGGAAAAATTTTGATTCGGGTGGTCAATTATATCAACACATTAAGCGATTTGTTGAGTAACGGACTGATCAACTTGATTTCGGATGTCTTTAATGTCATCATCACATTGATTTTCATGTTTGCTATCGATGCAAAGCTGACGCTGTATAGTCTGGTACTGTTGCCGTTTTTATTCTTGATGGTGATGTTCATCAAAAATCGGCAGCGTAAAGCCTATCAAATATTGAGCAACAAGCAGTCCAACATGAATGCGTATATCCATGAAAGTATTGCCGGAATCAAAATCACGCAGTCCTTCGCGCGGGAAAAAGAAAATATGGCGATTTTTCAAGAAGTCAGTAATGATTATCGCAGTTCGTGGATGAAGGCAGTCAAAATTCAATTCCTGATGTGGCCGGGCGTTCAAAATATTTCAGTTTTGACTATGTGTTTGATTTATTTTGTTGGTATCCGCAATATAGGTGTCGATGTCAGCACGGGAACGTTGATTGCATTTATCAGTTATATCAATAACTTTTGGAATCCAGTCATTAATATTGGGAATTTCTATAATTCTTTGATTACTGCAACCGCTTATTTGGAACGAATCTTTGAAACGATGGATGAAGTACCGGATATTCAAGATGCACCCACTGCCAAACAATTGCCGCCAATTCATGGAGTGGTAGATTTTGAGCATGTAACCTTCCGCTATGAAGAAGGTAAAAATATTTTATCGGACGTTTCTTTTCACATTGCTGAAGGACAAAGCATTGCTTTGGTGGGGCCAACGGGTGCAGGCAAAACAACGATTATTAATCTGCTTAGCCGTTTTTATGACATCAATGAAGGCAGCGTCAAAATCGACGGCTACGATGTTCGGGAGGTGACCTTGCAGTCGTTGCGCAGTCAGATGGGGGTCATGTTGCAGGATACCTTTATCTTTTCCGGAACGATTTTGGAGAACATTCAATACGGAAAACTGGATGCGACAGAAGAAGAAGTCATCGCGGCGGCAAAAATCGTGCGGGCACACGAATTTATCAAGGAATTAAAAGATGGCTACCAAACCGTTGTAGAAGAACGAGGAAGTACTCTTTCTGCCGGTCAGCGGCAATTGATTTCTTTTGCTCGAGCATTGTTGGCAGATCCTAAAATCTTGATTTTGGATGAAGCGACATCCAGTATCGACACGAAAACAGAAGAACTACTGCAGGCAGGCTTGGCAGAACTGCTGAAAGGTCGAACCTCCTTTATCATTGCCCATCGCTTATCAACGATTAAAAATTCTGACCGGATTTTCTATGTCGCTGGTGGAAGAATTGCCGAGGCAGGAACTCATGACGAGTTGATGGAAGAAAAAGGCTTGTATTACCACTTGTATCAATCCCAATATGATTTATTGCAGGCTATTTAACAGCAAACAGCCCTTGATTGGAAGATTTCCGATCAAGGGCTGTTTTTGCATGTGTGTCAAATTTCTATTGGAACAATTTTTGTGCCATGAGCTTCTTGGACACCTAAAGCTTCTATGACTTGTTGGAGATTTTGATGGGTGATTCCTGCTCCGGGTAAAATAATCAGTCGATCGCCAGCATAAGCAATCAATTCCTGCAAGCGGGAAAAGTTTTCTTCAATCGGAGTACCGGCTTTTCCTCCGTGCGTCAAAATACGATCCACGCCATGATCTGCCAACCAATCAATGGCTTCAAATTGCCGCTCTGTTGGAATTTCATCAAAGGCCATATGGAAAGTAATCTGTAAGCCTTCCGCATTTTCAATTAGCATTTCCAACGCTTCTTCATCTAACCAGCCACTAGGCGTCAAACAGCCGAAAACTACGCCGTCAGTTCCTAATTTTTTTGCTTCAATCAAATCCGTGTGCATGATTTTTAATTCAGTATCGTTGTAAATAAAATCTCCTCCACGAGGTCGAATCATCGTCATAACAGTGACCTGTTTTTCTCCTGAATAGCTTAAAACCTCTTCAATCACACCTGTGCTGGGAGTTGTACCGCCGACTGCCAGATTATCACACAATTCGATGCGGTGGGCACCAGCGGCGATTGCTGCCGGGATTAGGGTATAATTTTCCCCACAAAATTCTTTTAACATTGAGCAAAAACCTCCTTCGTATTCAGTAGCATTTTACCATAGAGCTGTGCTAAAGTAGAGCTGAGGTGGCAAAGATGTTAAAGAAAATCGACCGAGGAAAACAATTTATCCAAAACCACAGTGCCCTGTTTCGCTGTCCTTTATGCCAAACGGCAGTCCAACCAAATCAAACGGGAATGATGTGCGAGAATCAGCATCGTTTTGATGTGTCAAAAAAGGGAACCCTCTTTTTCCTGACCCATCAAATCAAATCGGATTACGATGCACCCATGTTTCAAGCACGGCAGCGAATGATCAAAAGCGGAATGTATCAGCCGATGTTGGAAGAAATCCAACACCAATTACAAGGAGAAACCCTGTTGGATGTCGGTTGCGGGGAAGGAAGCTTTTTAAATGCACTGCTGGCTCTCCAGCCGCGAACAGCGATTGGTTTTGATATCGTCAAAGAGGGGATTTATTTAGCAACGGAACAACCAAATTCGGCTTTTTGGTGTGTTGCAGATCTGACGAATTTACCTTTTGCGGACCAGAGCTTTTCAACCGTGTTGAATATTTTTTCTCCCTCAAATTATCAGGAATTTCAACGAATCATGAAGGCAGATGGGCGACTGATCAAAATTGTTCCCAGAGCAAATTATTTGCGGGAACTGCGCCAAGCTTTTTATCCTGATGATGTGAGGAAACAAAATTACTCCAATGAAAAGGTTGTTGCGAAATTTCAACAAATTTTTCCTGAGAGCCAACAAAAACAAATAACATATACCTTTGAGATTCCAGAAGCAAGACAAGCGGATATTTTGGAAATGTCGCCATTGGAATGGGGCGTTTCTCCGGAAGTCAAGGAGCAGTTGCTAAGAAATCCATTAAATAAAATTACAATTGATGTGGATCTGTTAATTGGAACAAATTCATGAAAATTTTTTGAATTTTTTATGATCTAAGTGTTGCATAATTTCCATTTGAATGATATATTTACGTCAAGTCATTTTTTCATTGGTTTTTATCAGGTTCCTGTTCTGATAAAAGTTAGTGAAAAGAGCTTCACTAACGTAGCGACTCGCAGTGATTACACCGAGCCGATACGTTTTTTTTGTGCCCAAGAATAGGGATTAGTGGTATAGTAAGAACTAGATGTTTTTGCTAGAAAGGGAGTCAGTGACATGAACCATATTGTTTTATTTGAACCGCAAATTCCCGCAAATACGGGAAATATTGCCAGAACTTGCGCAGCAACCAATACGCCGCTGCATTTGATCGAACCGTTGGGCTTTTCTACAGATGATAAGCATTTAAAAAGAGCCGGCTTAGATTATTGGCAGGATGTTGCCATCACCTATCATGAAAGTTTACCGGCATTTCTGGCATTTCTCGGAGATCGTCCGTTACATTTGATTACTAAATTTGCCAATCACGTTTATAGTGAGGTTGATTTTGCTGATCAACAAGAACACTTTTTTTTGTTTGGGAAAGAAACAACCGGATTACCAGAAGAATTTATGCGGGAAAATCCAGAAAAATGTTTGCGGATTCCCATGAACGATCAACATGTTCGTTCATTGAATTTGTCTAATACCGCGGCGTTGGTCATTTATGAAGCATTACGGCAGCAAGGGTTCCCTCAGTTGGAACGCAGCCATCATTATGAAAACGACAAATTAGATTAGAGGGAGCTGCAAAATGGAGCTATATTTTACCCGTCACGGAAAAACAGAATGGAACAATGAACGGCGTTTTCAAGGGATGATGGGGGATTCTCCTTTGCTTGAAAGCAGCTACGAAGAAATTAAATTATTAGGGCAGCATTTAAAGGAAGTTCCCTTTGAAAAAATATATACCAGCTCTGCATTGCGGGCACAAAAGACAGCAGAAGGCATCGCTGCACAGCTGGATCACACGGTCGAAATCATTTCTACAGAGGGGCTGAAAGAATTAGGGTTAGGCCAGCTGGAAGGGCAACGTATTGATGACATGTATGAAAAATACCCTCATGAATTAAAAAATCTGCGGTTTCATTTGGAAAAATATGATCCAACGATTTTTCAGGGTGAACCAATCCAGCATGCCTTGGACCGCATCGAAAAAGTAGTAACACAAGCGGTAGCTACCGCGGAAAAAGGACCGCTGTTGTTTGTGGGACACGGGGCTTCGTTAACGGCTGCAATCCAATGGCTGGCTGGAAAAGAATTGGCGCAGCTGCGTGAGATGGGTGGACTGGTCAATAATAGTGTGACTCTCATGACAACTTCTGAACGAAAGGCGTTACCTTATCGGTTAGAGGTTTGGAATGATTCGAGTTTTCTCGGTGATGCATCAGGAAGAGATGCTTTATTATAGAAAGGAGCAACAGCTTGACAGACGAACGACAATACTTTGTCGGCACAGTTGCCGCTATTTTTTTTCAAAATCCAAGCAATTTTTATAAAGTTCTTTTGATTCACGTGCAAGAAACGAATGCGGATTATCGGGAAAAGGAAATTGTTGCTACCGGTACCTTTGGCGATATTCAAGAAGAGGAAAGCTACCGTTTTTTTGGCGAGTTGATCAATCACCCCCGTTATGGGCTACAACTGCAAGTCAACAGCTACCAACAGGAGCAGCCTACTTCAGAAAACGGGTTGATCCATTATTTTTCCAGTGAGAAATTTCCTGGAATCGGTAAGAAGACTGCAGAAAAAATCGTGGCGGTTTTAGGAGAAGAAGCCATTGATCGGTTGCTTAAAGAGCCAGATTTGCTGGAACAAGTCAGCGGATTACCGGAGAAGAAGCGCCAAATGATTTTAGAGACTGTTCGCTTGAATCACGGAATGGATCAAGTCATTGTTGGCTTAGGAAAGTACGGCTTTGGTAGTCAGCTTTCCTTTGCGATTTATCAGGCCTACAAAAATGAAGCATTGACGGTTCTTCAGGAGAATCCTTATCGTTTGGTGGAAGACATCGAAGGAATCGGCTTCAAGAAGGCAGATGTTTTGGCAGAACAACTAGGTATCGAGGCGACTTCACCGCAACGGTTGCGGGCGGCGGTGCTGCATCAAATTAATCAGCAATCCTTGCAGACCGGTAACACATTTTCTCCGGCGGAACAATTGTTGGAGCAAACGATTCGCGTTTTGGAAAACGCCCGACCTATAGAAATTCATCCGGAGCAAGTAGCCAACAGCATTATTCAGTTAGTAGAAGAAGGCAAGATTCAGCAAGAGGAAACCAATCTTTACGAAAATAGTTTATACTTTGCCGAATGGGGAATTGCCAGTTCCATCCAACGATTGATGAAACGCAAGAAATTACCTTATTCAGAAAAGGAAATTGCAAAAAAATTGCGGATCATTGAAAAAAGATTGCAGATCAGTTATGGCAGTTCTCAAGAAGAAGCAATCAAAGAAGCAATCCGTTCACCATTATTCATTTTAACTGGTGGGCCGGGCACCGGAAAAACTACCGTTATCAATGGAATCGTGCAATTATTTGCAGAATTAAATGATCTGGAGCTTGATCCCGGAAAGTATACCCAGGAAATGTTTCCGATTCTTTTGGCGGCACCAACTGGACGAGCAGCCAAGCGGATGAATGAAACCACCGGGCTGCCTAGTGGAACGATTCACCGCCTATTAGGGCTGACTGGTCGGGAAAAATCCCCTTCTGTCTCTGCAAAAGAGTTGGAGGGTGGTTTGTTGATTGTTGATGAAATGTCGATGGTGGATACATGGTTGGCAAACACATTGTTCAAATCGATTCCAACCAATATGCAGGTGATTTTTGTTGGGGATAAAGATCAGTTACCATCGGTGGGACCGGGACAGGTTCTTCATGATCTCTTACAAATTGATGCGTTACCTAAGCGGGAACTGACGGAAATTTACCGGCAAGGAGATGATTCCAGTATCATTCCTTTGGCCCATGAAATAAAAAATGGACAACTGCCGGCAGATTTTACCGTGAATCAAAAAGACCGTTCGTATTTTCGTTGTGATGCCTATCAAATTGAACCGTTGATCGCAAATATCGTGACCAAAGCCAAAGCAAAAGGGTTCACACCACAAGATATCCAAGTATTAGCACCCATGTATCGCGGCGCGGCAGGAATTGATGCATTGAATAAAATGATGCAAGAAATCTTCAATCCCAATACCGGCTCGAAAAAAGAAGTCCATTGGAATGACACAGTCTATCGAATCGGCGACAAAGTATTGCAGTTAGTCAATTCACCAGAGGAAAATGTATTTAATGGGGATATGGGACAAATCGTCGGCATTACATTGGCAAAAGATTCGGAAGATAAAGTGGATGAATTGGTGATTCAATTTGATGCTACCGAAGTCACTTATCGGCGAAATGAATGGAATAAAATTACGTTGTCTTATTGTTGCTCAATCCATAAAGCACAGGGCAGTGAATTTAAAATGGTGATTTTGCCGATGGTTCATCAATACCAACGGATGCTGCAGCGAAACTTATTGTACACCGCGGTTACCCGCAGCAAAGAACTGTTGATTTTATTAGGGGAAACGCAAGCCTACCAAGCTTGCGTAACGCAAGAGTCAGCGGTTCGCCTAACGACCTTAAAGGAGCGAATCATAGCCGCGGATACCGTTTCTCCTGGCCTACAACAAAAAATTGTTGCTTATGAAGAACAAACCACCGGGGATGCGTATAGCGAATTTCCTTCGCCTCCAACAGAAACCGGATCAGCAACAAAAGCCGCAAAAAAGGAAACGGATCTTTTCACTGTTTCTGAAACAAATGAGCCGTTTAATGAGGAATTATCGGAAATAAAAACACAGGGCGTGCAGGAACCTCGATTGACGATTGAGCTGATCCTTGCCGATGAGATTGATCCTTTGATCGGAATGGACGGCATCACACCGCAATTGTTTAATAAATAAAAAATCCGAAGAACAGCAAGTTCATCTGTAGAAACAAGACAGAAGCACTTGCGGTTCTTCGGATTTTTTTAAGTTGGATCAAGGGAAGGATAATATCAATACCAAATTTGTTGTTTCTTAGTTGTGAAGGTGATATCGAAGGAGCGTTTTCCTAACACTTCACCATCCGCTTGACCATATTGGGGCATGGTGGAGACGATTCGCAGGCGGGTACCAGTAAATTGATGGAAATGTTTCGAGGTTCCTTGTTTTTTTCGAATCAATTTTAGAATGAGCCCAAAAATTTTAATCATTGGAATCCGTTCAACCACCACTAGATCAAGATTGTTTTTTTTCACATCAGCAGAAGGAGCGATCGCTACGCCGCCACCAAAATAGGGATGATTGGTCGTTGTGCATAAAAAGGCTTTGTCAAAAGAAAATTCTTGCCCGTTAATCTCCACTAAAATAGGAAATCCCGGTTGTGTGAAAAGAACTTTCAAAATGGAGGTGATATAAGCAAGTGAGCCAAGGTTGTATTTGTTCAACTGCTCTTTTGTTGCTGAATCATTGGTGGCATGAACGATGGCTGCATCCAGACCGATTCCGACATTATTTACGAAGATACCCGTTTCTTGTTGGATTTTCTCGTCATAAGCTAGGATGTTTACCTCTTGCGGCTGTTGTGCTTTAACAATTTGCCAAAAGGCTTTTTCTGGTTCTCGGGGCAACCCGATTCCTCGAGCAAAATCATTCCCTGAACCGGCAGGAATATAACCAATCGGCAGATCGACTTTCATTTGAAAAAATTGATTTAATACTTGATGCAGTGTGCCGTCCCCACCGATGACAATCAGCAGTGGAAATTCGCTATCCTCCAATGTCTGAGGATCTTTCGGCCAAGGTTGCAAGGTCGTCGTTACTAATTCTTCGACGATTTTATGCTCATGTCCGGCGTATTCAGTTAAATAGGTTGAATAATGGAACTGTTTATCGGTAAGAAGTTTTGTGATTCGATCGCCGGTTTTTTTGCCGTGACCACTTCCAGAAGCTTGATTTATTAATAAATGATAATGAATTTTCATTTTTTTTTAACTCCATCTGTTTAGTAAAAACTCAGTGGGAACATTTTAACAGAGGAATGCAGGAATGGAAAGCAAAACACAAAAAAAAATCTAGTAAGTTATTTTCCATTTCGTATTTTCTCAAGGTTCTGATGTCCACTCAAGAAATACTAGAAAATACTCACTAGACCCTGTTCAGTAAGTAAGGAGTAACTCAAATTCCCACGTCCTTTGTCTCTTTGTTAAGTTTCATAACAATTCTGTTCCTGCAGATCCTATTGCATCTGCTTTACTGGGAACCCTTATGACCCCTTACACTTATTTTATACCATACTCCCTACATTTTAGCGAGCGTTTACATTACCGTCTTAGTACTTTCTTAAGAGTTATGAAAAAGGAGCTTTTTATCCCAAAAGAATAAAAACGATTTCGCTGAATAACTATTGTTTTTATTTGATGAGAAAGTTTGGTATACTTATCTCTGTTGATTTTTTATTGATTTTAAGGAGAGAGTATGAAATACTATCATTTGATCGGAATCTCAGGTGGCTTGTTTGCCCTGCAGTTTCTTTTACAAAATTTACTGTATTTGCCACTTTCCCTAACGGTGAAATGGATTTTTTTGATTGCACAAGGAATATTATTGGTGACGTATGGTGGGTTGACGCTTTTCTATAGTTTTATTTTGCGAAAAGTATCGCCTAAAAAGTCCGCTTCAAAAAAAGTTGTCCCATTAAAAAAAGAGCAAAAGCAGTCCCTGCGTAAAGCTAGCTGAGTAAGCGGCGCTGATCATTCGCGGTTCATCAACCATCCCGCGTCAACAAAACTAGGAGAAAGAAGGAAAGAAACATGCAATTATCAACCAATCAAACCCGGTCTCGTTTAATGGTCGTGGTGACTAATGGAATCATTATGGCGCTTTACATTGCGTTGACGGTTCTTGTGGCACCAGTCTCATCTGGTCCCATTCAGTTTCGTATCTCAGAAAGTTTAAATCATCTGGTGGTATTCAATCGTAAATTAATGTGGGGTGTTTTAGGAGGCGTCATTGTTTATAATTGGGTTTTCGGCTTTGGAATCGCAGATGTGATTTTTGGCGGAGGACAAACCTTTTTAGCACTGGGCTTAACCGCGTTATTGCAGAAAAAAGTTCCCAACGTCTATTGGCGTTTGGCACTGAACACGCTGTTCTTTACGGCAAGCATGTTTTTGATCGCAATCATGCTGGTACCAGAAGGCGGCAAAGCATTTTGGACAACCTATGGCACGTTAGCCTTGAGTGAATTGATCGTTATGGCCGTTTCGGCACCTGTGATGTATCTTTTGGATAAATCACTTCATTTTGAAAAAAGACTATAAAAAAAGCATCCTTTCTCGGTACATACACCGAAGAGAGGATGCCATTTTTTTATTCACCTGCAGTTAAATCTTCCAATTCAACAACTTTGAAATTTTTGTGTTCCAGTTGGTTGATAATCGTGTCGCAAGTCTCTTTGCTGGTTTTTGCCGGCAGCGTAATCAAGGTACGACGAATAAATTCATCTTTACCGATGTCTAAGGTGATACAGCTGGCGATGCTGCTGTATTTGGAAATGATTTTTGAAATCATCGCTAAATCGCCTTGTTTTCCGGTGGAAGCAATCGTCAATACATAGCTTCCTTGTTCGATGTTCCAAGATTGAGAAAGCATCGTCAACAGGGAACTGTGGGTCAAAATTCCATAGAAGTGATTGTCTTCATCTAAAACAGCGATGTAAGGCAATTCTTTGATAGTGAAGAAAACTTTGAAGAAAGAAGAATTCACATAAATAAATTTCGTCGCATTTTTTAAAAGATGCGTTACTGGCAATGTCATATCGCCGCCATTTGATTTGTGACGATAGATGTGCATTTTATAGATATTTCCGCGGAAGATTTTGCCGGTTTCATCAAGAATCGGTACACAGCGGTAGCCGGAATCTTCAAGAATCTTCAGCGCTTCTTCCAGTGTGGCAGTTTCTTTGACTGTGGTTAAATCTTTTTTCTTATATACCATTGTTTTTAAAAGCATAAAGACCCCTCCAATTGTTCCATTTTAACAACTTAATAATAGCATAAATTAAAAATAATGACTAAATTATTCCTGCGATTGACAGAAAAAAAGAAACGTGATAAGTTAAATTGTACGATTGTGTATGATGAGGAGGCACGAAAATGGCAACGAAAAAAGCAGCCTTAGCCTGTTCTGTTTGCGGTTCACGCAACTACTCAAAATCAGTTAGTGAAGGTAAACGGGGCGAACGTTTAGAAATCAATAAGTTTTGTAAATATTGCAATAAATACACGCTTCACAGAGAAACGAAGTAGGGGGCAGAAAAATGAAATTCATCCGCAGTGTCATTGCTGAAATGAAACAGGTCACCTGGCCAAACAAAAAACAATTGCGTAAAGATACCTTAGTGGTTATCGAGACATCGGTTATTTTTGCTGTAATGTTCTTTGTGATGGATACGGTTATCCGGTCCGTGTTTAGTTGGATTTTAAAATAATTCGCTAGCGTGATCATCAAAACGGTGCTATACTGTTTGAGAAGAAAAACTTCGGGGAACTGAGGTTTTTTTATTTTACAATCAGATAAGGAGCCATCAGAATGGAAACTTTTGAAAGAAACTGGTACGTACTGCACACTTATTCCGGCTATGAAAACAAGGTAAAGGCAAACATCGAATCTCGCGCGCAAAGCATGGGAATGGGAGATTTTATTTTCCGTGTTGTTGTTCCTGAAGAAACAGAAACGGAAGTCAAAAACGGCAAATCGAAAGAAATCGTGCATAAAACTTTTCCTGGATATGTTTTAGTCGAAATGACGATGACCGACGAATCTTGGTACGTTGTGCGGAATACACCGGGCGTGACCGGTTTTGTAGGTTCCCATGGCGCCGGCAGTAAGCCAGCACCATTATTGGCAGAAGAAATCAATCACATTCTTCGTTCATTAGGTATGAGTACGCGTCAATCTGATCTTGAGGTTGAAGTGGGAGAAACAGTGAAGATCATCGAAGGAGCATTTGCTGGACTGGAAGGTCAAGTAACTGAAGTTGATGAAGAAAAACAAAAATTGAAAGTCAATATCGATATGTTCGGTCGGGAAACCAGTACAGAACTAGATTTTGAACAAGTAGACAAAATTTAACGACCAGAAAGCTCTCTCTTCCTACAAGAAGGGAGAGTCTATTTTTTTATAAATGAAGAAGACAAATTATGGAGGAATTAGGATGAAAAAAATTGGTGTCGGTTTATTTTTGGTGCTTTTGATTGGCGGCTGGTTTGGCTATAAAGCCCTCAGCAAAAATACAACTGAGCCAGAAATAACCAACGTACAAGCCGTAAAAGAAAAGGTTCCCACACAAACGAAAACCGCCATTCCAACGATTTTCTTTCATGGTTATTCCGGTGGGCCCAGCTCCTTTGGCGGAATGATTGCTCGCTTTGAAAAAGCCGACATCGCAGAACAAGTGCTGCAATTGCGGGTTTCGCCATCAGGAAAAATTACAGAAAAAGGTACATGGACAGGAGAAAAAGAGAATCCTTTGATCCAAGTTCTCTTTGAAGACAATAAAAATAATGAATGGCAGCAGGCGGAGTGGATCAAAAGCTGCTTAACGTATCTCTCCACCACTTATGGAATTACTAAAGTGAATTTAGTGGGGCATTCCATGGGTGGTGTCAGCAGTTTGCGCTATCTGGAATCAGGGGAGACCGCGGATTTGCCGGAAGTTCAAAAATTTGTTGCAATCGGCGCCCCATTCAATGATTTTTTGGATACAAGCACAAGTCAATCCATTAAGGATCTAATGGAAAACGGCCCATCTGAAATTTCGGCACGTTACCAAGATTACCAAGGAATGATCCAACAACTGCCGACAACGATTGACTTTTTAGTGATGGGTGGACAACTCAGCAAAGAAGAGCTGACGGATGGAACGGTGCCACTGACCAGTGCGTTAGCAATCAGTGGGCTAGTGACGGCTCATGGAAATAATGTCCAGACAGAAATCGTGACAGGAAACAATGTCCAACACAGCCAACTGCATGAAAATAAACAAGTTGATCAACTGATTGAAAAATTTTTATGGGCAGAGTCAAAATAATTGCTTACTTTTAATAAGTGAATATAATAAGTGTGTAGAACTCATTTTTTGAAAGAAGGAATCTCTCATGACTTATCAAGCAAGCAAAGAAGAACATCCAATCGAAATCGTCAATATCGCTTCATTAGAAAAACGAGCACAAGAAACGATGGAAGCCGGTGCATTCGGGTATATCCGTGGTGGTTCAGAAGATGAATGGACGATGGCAGAAAACACCAGTTCCTTTAATAAAAAAACGATTATGCCTCGGGTACTACGAGGTATCGATTCAGCTGATTTACACACGAAATTATGGGATATTCAATTGGAAACACCAATCATTCAAGCGCCATCAGCCGCTCAAGGGTTAGCACATACAAATGGCGAAGCCGACACCGCAAAAGGAGTTGCCGCTGCTGGATCAATTTTTTCAATCAGCACCTATGCCAACACAACCATTGAAGATGCCGCTGCAGCAGCACCAAATGCACCGCAATTTTTCCAATTATATATGAGCAAAGACGATGGTTTTAACAAATTTATTTTAGACAAAGCAGTAAAAGCCGGCGCAAAAGCAATCGTTTTGACCGTTGATTCAACACTTGGGGGCTATCGAGAAGAAGATGTCATCAATCATTTTCAATTCCCACTACCTATGCCGAATTTGGCTGCTTATAGTGAACAAAGCGAAAGCGGCGACGGTGCAGGAAAAGGAATTGCAGAAATTTATGCTGCGGCTAAACAAGCAATTGAGCCGGAGGATATCCAACAAATCAAAACCTTGACCAATTTACCTGTCGTGGTCAAAGGAATCCAATCACCAGAAGATGCAGAAGTAGCGATTGCTGCTGGTGCAGACGGTATCTGGGTTTCTAACCATGGGGGGCGTCAATTAGATGGTGGACCAGCTTCCTTTGATGTATTACCGGAAATTGCTGCAGTCGTAAATAAACGCGTACCAATCGTATTTGATTCTGGTGTCCGTCGTGGCGAACACGTCTTTAAGGCTTTGGCAAGCGGGGCAGATTTGGTGGCAATTGGCCGTCCAGTTATCTATGGCCTTAACCTTGGTGGAGCAGAGGGAGTAAAATCAGTCTTTGATCATTTGAATAAAGAATTGTCCATCACGATGCAGTTGGCAGGAACAAAAACAATCGAAGAAGTAAAAAATACAAAACTATTTTCCTATTGATTTAACTAAAAATGAATTGTTCCCAAAAAGCTTGGAAAAAATTGAAGTGACCGCAAAAAATGAATTCTTGCCGGCCACTTCAATTTTCTAAGCTTTTTTAATTGTGCTGTTTCTCGAGAAGCTCTTTTTGGAGACGTTGGGCAGTTGGCGTGACTGCCAAGCCGCCTTCTGCTGTTTCTTTGAAAATCGCCGGCATTTGTCGGCCAACTTGATACATTGCAGCGACCACTTCATCAGGAGGAATCACACTTTCGATTCCTGCTAATGCCATGTCGGCAGAAATGAATGCCTGTGAAGAACCCAGCGCATTTCGCTTAACACAAGGAACTTCCACCAGACCAGCTACCGGATCACAAATCAAGCCCATCATATTTTTAAGAGTGATTGCTACAGCTTGTGCCGCTTGATGAGGAGTTCCCCCATTTGCACAGACCAGAGCCGCCGCTGCCATTGCGCTGGCGGAGCCGATTTCTGCCTGACAGCCGCCTTCAGCACCAGAAATTGATGCGTTGTTGGCGATAACCAATCCGAATGCTCCGGCAGTAAATAAGAAATGGACCTGTTCTTCATGGGAAAGCTGCAAACGATCCTTCACTGCAGTTAATACCCCGGCAACGACACCAGCACTGCCGGCAGTTGGGGTAGCACAGATTAGTCCCATTTTTGCATTTACTTCATTCACGGCAATCGCATTTCTGACGGCGGTCAAAATTGTTTCTCCGCTTAAAAACCGATCTGTTTGTAAATAGGTATTTAATTTTTTGGCATCGCCACCGGTTATTCCTGTAACGGAGGTGACTCCTTGAATTCCTTCATCGATTGAACGTTCCATGATCGCAAGATTTTTTTCCATCAAATGAAAAATTTGTTCCCGGTCACGTCCAGTCATTTCGATTTCTGTTTGAATCATCAACTCGGCAACAGAAGAATAATTTTGTGCTTGACTAACTAAATCTTCAATTGAATAAAACATTTTTTTTCACCCTAATCAAAATAAGTTACGTTGTCCATATAATCCAACGCTTTTAATTTTTCACAAATTCCTGGTTGTGGTTCATCTACTTCAATGATCATAATCGCTTTTTCACCTTTTGATTCTCTCGTAACAGTCATGGTACCGATATTGGCATTCGCCTCTGACAAAATATTGGTGACTTTAGCAATCATGCCTGGTACGTCTTGGTGGACAGTGATAAAGGTTGGTGTTCCCATTGTTAGAGAAATCTTGAACCCGTTTAATTCGGAAATCTGAATGTTTCCGCCACCGATGGAAATTCCGGTCACAGATAATTTTCGTTTGCCTTTTGTCACGACCATTTTTACGGAATTTGGATGCTCGGCTTTTTCGTTTTTGGGAACGAACAGGACTTCCATTCCTGACTCATGGGCGATTTTTAAAGAGTCTGCTAGGCGGGGATCATCTGGGGCCATCCCCAGTAAACCACCGACCAGGGCAACATCCGTTCCATGTCCTCGATAAGTTTTAGCAAAGGATTCATATAAATAAATATCGACACTATCCGGCTGTTCGCCAAAAATATTGCGGACGACTTTGCCAATCCGCGCAGCACCGGCAGTATGAGAACTGCTGGGACCAACCATGATTGGTCCAATAATGTCAAAAACACTGCGAAACCGTACTTGTTCCATTTTTTGCACCTCTGAAATTTTCTACTAACTTCTGATTGTAGTGTACCACAAGAAAACAATGAAACGGCAGAAAATCATAGCAGGTAAAAGAAATTTTAAGGCTTTTTCAGTGATGAAATACGAAAGAGAAAGAGGAAATTGCTTGCAATTTTCTTTGGATATGCTAAACTATCACAGTGTGTGTCAGCACATGGTTATTTTGGTGTGGACACCACGGGTAAAAGTGGGAGGAGAAATATTGATCTCCAATTAACCACATCACGGACTCAAGGAGGTATGTCTCGTGGCAAAGAAAGTAGAAAAAATCGTTAAATTGCAAATTCCTGCAGGTAAAGCAACACCAGCTCCGCCAGTAGGTCCTGCGCTAGGTCAAGCGGGTATCAACATCATGGGATTCACAAAAGAATTCAATGCTCGTACTGCTGATCAAGCAGGTTTGATTATTCCAGTTGTGATCTCAGTATATGAAGACCGTTCATTTACATTTATCACAAAAACACCACCAGCTGCAGTATTGTTGAAAAAAGCGGCTAAAGTGGAAAAAGGTTCAGGCGAACCAAACAAAACGAAAGTTGCTAAAGTTTCACGCGATCAAGTAAAAGAAATCGCTGAATTGAAATTGCCAGACCTAAACGCAGCTGATGTTGAAGCAGCAATGCGCATGGTTGAAGGAACTGCACGAAGCATGGGGATTACTGTCGAATAAGAGCGCAGACCCTAAGGAAGTAGCTTCTCAGTTGGCTCTGTGTTGAAAGACACGGAACACGTGGGAGGTTCTACCGTTATAACCACATCAAGGAGGAAACAAAATGGCTAAAAAAAGCAAAAAAATGCAAGATGCATTGAAAAAAGTTGATACGACAAAAGCTTATTCAGTTGAAGAAGCAGTAGCATTAGCACAAGAAACAAATATTGCAAAATTCGACGCAACAGTCGAAGTTGCTTACAAATTGAACGTTGACCCTAAAAAGGCTGACCAACAAATCCGTGGCGCAGTTGTACTGCCAAACGGAACTGGTAAAACACAAACTGTTTTAGTTTTCGCAAAAGGCGAAAAAGCAAAAGAAGCTGAAGCAGCTGGTGCAGACTTTGTTGGTGACGATGATATGGTTCAAAAAATCCAAGGCGGCTGGTTTGATTTTGATGTCGTTGTAGCTACTCCTGATATGATGGCTACAGTTGGTAAATTGGGTCGTGTTTTAGGACCTAAAGGCTTAATGCCAAACCCTAAAACCGGTACAGTAACAATGGACGTAACAAAAGCAGTCAACGAAGTAAAAGCTGGTAAAGTAACTTACCGCGTTGATAAAGCCGGAAACGTTCATGTTCCAATCGGTAAAGTATCATTCAGTGCTGACAAATTGATTGAAAACTTCAAAACTATCAATGATGTGTTAGTGAAAGCTAAACCATCTGCAGCAAAAGGTCAATACATGAAAAATATCACCGTAACAACAACTTTCGGACCTGGTATCCATGTAGACCAAGCTTCTTTCTAATTTTTAATTAGAAAAATCAGTGTAAGTATTGACTCGGCTATCTTATTTATGATAAGGTAGTCGAGGTTAATAGTAACTGTACCGAAGACAGTAGGTGACGTAAGTCTTAAATTCCTACCGAGGACGTTTATTGAGATACTTCAATAGTCCCTCTATGTCTACGGTGGCATAGAGTTTTTTATTGTGAATTTTCTTGTTCTTTGAACAGAGATTTTTAAGGAAAACTCTACCATCAAAATCAGGAGGTGAAATTCAAGTGAGTGAAGCAGCTATCGCAAAAAAATCCGCAATTGTTGATGAAGTAACGGAAAAATTTCAACAAGCAGCATCTGTTGTAATCGTTGATTACCGTGGACTGACTGTTGATCAAGTAACCAACTTGCGTAAACAATTACGTGATGCAGGCGTAGAAATGCGAGTAATCAAAAACTCGATCCTTTCTCGTGCTGCCAAAAAAGCTGGTTTAGATGGTTTAGACGAAGTATTTGCTGGTCCTACCGCTGTTGCTTTCAGCAACGAAGACGTGGTTGCCCCTGCAAAAATTATCGATGAATTCTCTAAAGACGCTAAAGCATTAGAAATCAAAGGCGGTATCATTGAAGGCAAAGTTTCTTCATTGGAAGAAATTACTGCATTGGCAAAATTGCCAAACCGCGAAGGTCTTCTTTCTATGCTACTATCTGTTCTTCAAGCGCCAGTCCGCAACGTGGCTTACGCTGTCAACGCAGTAGTAGAAAGCAAAGAAGGAGATGCAGCTTAATTGCCGCATAACCGAATCAAAAAAATCTTATAATTTTTATTTAAATGGAGGAAACCAAAAATGGCATTGAACATTGAAAACATTGTCGAAGAGCTAAAAGGCGCGACAATCTTAGAATTAAACGACTTAGTTAAAGCTATCGAAGAAGAATTTGGCGTATCCGCTGCTGCTCCTGTAGCTGCTGCTGCTGGTCCTGCTGCCGCTGAAGAAGAACAAACAGAATTCACTGTAGAATTAACTGCAGCTGGAGACCAAAAAGTTAAAGTTATCAAAGCAGTTCGTGAAGCAACTGGCTTAGGCTTGAAAGAAGCTAAAGCAGTAGTTGACAGCGCACCTTCAGCAGTTAAAGAAGGAATCGCTAAAGATGAAGCAGAAGCATTGAAAGCTGCTTTGGAAGAAGTAGGCGCAACTGTAACAGTTAAATAATTTTAATTAATTATTTTAGTCCTAGAAACCTTGGTTATTCAAGGTTTCTAGGACTTTTTTTTCTCCCATCACTAAAAACTCTTTGACATTTTCTGAATTTTCTACTATGATAATCAACAATAACAATAGTCATAAATACGTCGAAAAGAAGAGTACCGATAACGGATTTTTCAAAGAGAGCTTCGGTTGGTGAAAAGAGGTAAGAGGAAGTATCGGGAAGATGGTCTTTGAGTGGGAAAGTGTGAGTCGCAGGATTAGCGCTTTTCGGGTGTGCCCGTTACAGCACCACGGTCTTGCGTTTTGCGCAGTACCTGGGGAGGTTGTTTTTGTGAGAAAACAACAAAGTTAGGTGGTAACACGATGATTTCGTCCTTTCATTTTTGAAGGGGCGTTTTTTTTATACCCAAAATGAACGAGAGGAAGAATGTTATATGCCAATTAATGTTGCTGAAGATTTTCCGGCAAAATTTGTTTTAGAAAAAGAGGATATTTTTGCGATTGATCATGATCGGGCGATTCATCAAGACATTCGTCCGCTAAAAATTGCGATTTTAAACTTAATGCCAAATAAAATCGACAGCGAGATCCAGTTGTTGCGTTTGATTTCCCAAAGTCCGCTGCAAATCGATATCGATTTTATTCGTATCTCCAGTCATGAATATAAAAATACCAGTATCACTCATTTGAATAAGTTTTATCAAACCTTTGGTGAAATTCGAGAAAACACCTACGATGGGTTGATTATTACTGGAGCGCCGATTGAAAAGCTGCCTTTTGAGGAAGTAAATTATTGGGAGGAGTTAAAGGAGATTTTGGATTGGAGCCAAACAAATGTGACCTCGACACTGCACATTTGTTGGGGAGCACAAGCAGCACTTTATCATCATTACGGAGTGGGTAAAACTCTCTATCCCCGCAAACTTTTTGGTATTTATGCAAATAAACTTGTAGATGAGCATCGTTTGACCCGCGGCTTTGACGATCTTTTTTATACCCCCCAATCTAGATATACTGGGTTGGCAGAAGAGCAGATTGATCCTGAAAAATTGCGGATTGTTGCCCGTAATCCAGAGATTGGTGCAACGATTCTGGTCTCTGCTGATGAGCGAAACGTTTTTGTTTTGGGACATTTTGAATATGATACGGAAACCTTAAAAAAAGAATATCTACGGGATCATGAGCGTGGGCTAGATACGGATATTCCAGAAAATTATTTTCACTACAATCATTTAGAGGATGAAATTATCAATCGCTGGCGAAGTCATGCCCATTTGTTTTATCACAATTGGTTGAATGATGTGTATCAAATCACCCCATATCGTTTGGCAGATATTCGTCGAAAAAGTGCAAGTTAGGAGCAGAAAATGGAAAAAGAAATTTTTATAAAAAAATATGCCCAAGAACGCAAACAAACGACTTCTCTAAAATGGGATGCGTTGAAGGAACGTTTTGGAAATGAACAATTGTTGCCTTTATGGGTTGCGGATATGGAATTTAGCGTGCCGGAATCAGTAAAGGATGTGTTGTCTGACCGAATCACCCACGGAATTTTTGGTTATTCTCAAGTACCGGAAAACTATTTTACAGCCTTTGCAGAATGGCAGGAACGGCACCATGGTATTCACTTACAGAAAGAATGGTTGCGTTTTTCAAAGGGAGTGGTGGAATCACTCTATCATCTGATTCAAATTTTCACCGAAGAAGGCGATAATGTATTGATTCAGCCACCGGTTTACTATCCGTTTTTCAATGCTATTCGTGACACCAATCGCCACGAAATCTTAAATCATCTGGTTCAAAAAGAGGGAAAATACACGGTTGATTTTACGGATTTTGAAGAAAAAATTCGGGAGAATGATGTTAAACTCTTTATCCTTTGTTCCCCACATAATCCTGTAGGACGGGTTTGGCAGGAAGAAGAGCTTGCTAGAATGTTTGAGATTTGTGAACGATACAATGTCTTAATACTTGCTGATGAGATTCATCAGGATTTTATTTATCCCCCCCATCAATTTATTTCAGCGTTGCAAGTCTCAAAAGGTGCTTTTCAGAATCAGCTGATCGTCGTCAATGCGCCCTCAAAGACCTTTAATTTAGCCAGCTTGCTAAATGGACACATTTTGATTCCGGATGAAAAGTTGCGACAAATATTTGATCAAAAAATCAAACGATACAGTCAATCGGAAAATAGTTTGTTGGGACAACTGGCAGGAGCAACTGCTTACGAAACCGGAGATGACTGGTTTGCCGGTCTTCGAGAAGTCATTTTAAGCAACTATGAGTTTGTTCGCAAGTCCTTTGAACAAGAGCTTCCAGCCGTAAAAGTAGCGGATTTGCAGGGAACCTATCTACTCTGGCTGGACTTTAGTCAAGTGCTTTTACCAGAAGAAATTGAACCATTCATTAAAGATACCTGTGGACTAGCAGTAGATTTTGGCGGCTGGTTCTCTGAAGAAACGAAACAATTTATTCGTTTAAATTTAGCGACGACACCGGAAAATATTCAGCAGGCTGTTCAACAAATTTTAGCGGGAATCAAAAATAAAGGAGACTTTTAAATGACAGAACAAGCAAATGAAACATTTTTAGCACAAATTGGAAATCACAGCGATCAACAAACCGGTGCAATCAGCGCGCCAATCCATCTTTCAACCACCTATGCACACCCAAAACTTGGGCAAAGTACTGGCTATGATTATACCCGAACGAAAAATCCTACCCGTACAATTGTAGAAGAGGCATTGGCAAAGCTGGAAAATGGGAAACGGGCAGTTGTGACAAGTTCAGGTATGAGCGCGATTCAGTTGGTTTTTGGTCTCTTTCCGCAGGGAGCCACATTTTTAGTAGGACGGGATATTTACGGCGGCAGCTACCGTTATTTTGATTATTTGGAAAAACAAAAAATTGCTACTTTTCGCTATTTTAATGATTTTGACGAATTACTGGCGCAACTTGATGAGCAGGTAGATGCGGTCTTTTTGGAAACACCCACCAATCCATTGATGCACGTCTTTGATATTGCGGCAGTGGCAAAAAAAGCGCAGGCAAATCAAGCAACGCTCATTGTCGACAACACCTTTTTAACCCCATTGCGACAAAAGCCTTTGGATTTGGGTGCGGATATCGTGATTCACTCAGGAACGAAATATTTAGCAGGACACAATGATTTATTGGCAGGCGTCGTGGTGGCAAAGGAGGAAAAAATAGGAGAACAGTTGGTTTGGTTGGCAAATACAACGGGTCCTACTCTGGATTCTTTTGACTCTTGGTTATTTATCCGCAGCTTAAAAACATTGGCAATTCGTCTGGATCGCCAAGAAGAAAATGCACAAAAAATTGCTGAAGCTCTGCGAAATAATGGTGCAGTCAAAGAAGTCCTTTATCCGGAAATTGGTGGAATGATCAGTATTCGTGTAAAAAACGAAGCTAAAATTCCAGAATTTCTCAGCCGGTTATCTGTTTTCACCTTTGCAGAAAGCTTGGGTGGGGTTGAAAGTCTAATCACTTATCCAGTAACCCAGACGCATGCAGATATCCCAAAAGAGCTGCGCGATTCCTACGGGTTGACAGAAGATTTGCTACGACTGTCCATCGGAATTGAATCCGCAGATGATCTGATTGCAGATCTAGCTCAAGCTTTATCGATTCTATAATTCATTTATCTTCAAATAAAATCATATTATTGGTTATTTTTTTGTATGAATGTTACGCTATTTATGTAATAAAAAATAAAGGAGTGGATATTCTATGGTAAATGAAGACAAAATCAAAGGGAAATTTAACGAAATCAAAGGTAAAATCACGGATGATGAGTCGGAAGAACTAAAAGGGAAAATCCAACAAAAAGTTGGGGACGCAAAAGAAGAAGCCGACAAAAAAACCGATGATGCCGCTAAAAAAATAAATGATCATTTAGATAGAGATAAAAACGTTTAAAATCAAAAACTGCCCCTCATTTGCTTGAGAGGCAGTTTTTTTGGTTAATGATAAGGAAATCCTAATTTTTCCATCTGGTCTAGACGATTATTGCATCTCGAAAAAAGAAGTGCTATAATTGGGCTATACCAAAAAAGAAAGCTGAGGGACTCGAAGATGGAAATTATTCGCGTGAAAAATGCTGAAGAAGGCGGAAAAAAAGCCTTTGAAATAATTAAAGAAGCAATGGAAAACGGAATCAAAACCTTAGGACTTGCAACGGGAAGCACACCGGTTACTTTATACAAAGAAATGACAGAAAGTGACTTGGACTTTTCAGAATTGACCTCTGTAAACTTGGATGAATATGTGGGCTTGGGCGGTAACGACGCGCAAAGCTACCGTCATTTTATGAATACTCAATTATTTGACAAAAAACCATTCAAAGAAACCTTCGTCCCAAACGGCAAAGCAGAAGATTTAGCAGCAGAATGCAAACATTACGATGAAATCATTGAGAAGCACCCTGTTGATATCCAAATTTTAGGAATTGGTCAAAATGGACATATTGGTTTTAACGAACCAGGTGCACCACTTGACGGTTTGACTTCAGTTGTTGATTTGACAGAATCAACGATCAACGCAAACAAACGTTTCTTTGATAAAGTTGAAGACGTTCCTACAAAAGCTATTTCCATGGGTATCGGATCAATCCTAAAAGGTAAAAAAATGATTTTAATGGCGTATGGTGAAGCAAAAGCCGATGCAATCAAAGGAATGATCGATGGTGCGGTTACAACCCACTTGCCAGCATCCGCATTGCAAAATCATTCAGATGTAGTTGTGATTATTGACGAAGCAGCTGGCAGCAAACTGTAATCAATAGCAGATTATCAAAACAGTTGAACACAAGAAAAATCATCTTCAAGATAAAGGACCATTGCCGTCCACTCTTGAAGATGATTTTTTCATTTAAGCTTATAACCCCAATTTTAGGCTTTAGATTTCTATCGGATTTGGAAAACATGGTATAGTGAAAAGGGGGTGTTCGGATGGCGGATATTGTTTTGACAATACCAGAAATACTTTTACGTTTAGGGTTAGCGATGCTGTTTGGTGGAGTAATCGGTTTTGAGCGACAGTATAAAAATCGTCCGGCCGGTTTACGAACCCACATTTTAGTTTGTATGGGTGCTTGCGTGATCGCTTTGATTCAAGTTGAGATTGCTAGCGAAGCGCTTCGGGAAGCCCTCGCTCATCCAGAGATCATGGGAGTCATACGCTCGGATCAGGGCCGTTTGATTGCCCAAGTCGTGAGTGGTGTTGGATTTTTGGGAGCCGGAACGATCATCGTAACAAAACGCTCTGTCACTGGTTTGACGACAGCCGCTTCTCTTTGGGCGATTGCTGGATTAGGTATTGCCATCGGTATGGGCTATTATGCGATTGCAATCACCAGTTTCGTAGGAATTTTTATTGCTTTGACGATGGTCAAACAAGTGATTCATGTACCAACCACGAAAAAATTAGAAATTCAGTTTATTCACAGAGAAGAATCCAAAGAATTTTTAAGTGAATACTTTGAAAAAAATCGGATTGAAATTGAAGATGTGAATTTTGATATGAAATTTGCGGAGGAACATCGCTTGTACACCAATATCTACACGATCAATCTTCCGAAACATTTAACTTACACTGATGTGATTGAAGAACTTTCAACGTATAAAAACATCATCAAGCTGCGCTTGGTGACGATTCAAACCAATTAAATTTATCAACGGATAAACCAGAGTGACAAGCTGATAGACAACAGCAAAGTCAATAAACCACTTAAAAAGTTTACACCATCATTATCGAGAAAACGGAGTCCATGAATCAGTATAGTCGGCTGATCGTGATGGTTTCGTTTTTCTATTTTTTTCCCACAGATTTGGCATAAAAATTTTCCCTGAAGTGCGGCGCCTAAAAAACTATCGAACAGTGTGGCAACGATTCCGCTAAAAAAAGGAACGAGAAAATAACCCGGTGTGATTGGATCATGAAAGAGGGTCAATAAGAGATAGAAAACACTGGCTGTTAAAAAACTTGCGATAATTGCTGCAAGTAGTCCTAAGATAGAAATTGCACCGGATGAACCAGTTGTTTCTTGCCGGAAGTCCAAAATATTTCTGGGTGCTTTACGGGAAAGTACTCCAATTTCCGACGACCAAGTATCTGCGGTGGCGCCAGCAATCGTACTTCCACAAGCAATCAGCCAGTAAAATTCCCCTGTCACAAAATACGCAAGGGAGGCAATCAGAAAGGGCAGGCTATTTGCAAAAACCTGAGTGGCCTGACGAAGGGTTTCAATTGGGATTTTTGATTGTTTTTGAACAATTCGGCGGAAAAAATGAATCAGCAATGAGCTGCCGAAAAAGAAGAGGAGCAGCAACCAAGTTCCGCTGGGTGCAAAAGCAAATGCTGTCGCTCCTACCAGCAGCAAAGCTAGGCTGCCGGATAATGTGAGTGCATTAGAAATATAAGCAAGAAAAGCCACAAAGCCACTGCCTAATAAGCCGATACAAAAGGAATAAAAAACAATCATTTGCCCACCTCCGTTGTTACTAAAATTGTAGCATACAATTGAGAAGGCACCAAAAGGAGTGGGCTGTAAAATAGAAAAAAGAGCTTGGGACATAAGTCCTAATGAAAAATCCAGATACCAGTCAAATTGATTGGCATCTGGATTATTTTTTTG